>VBGM01000216.1 GCA_005880855.1 Chloroflexota bacterium | reverse complement strand
ACCGGCCGGCGAGCTGGACCTCGGCGCACCATCTGACGCATTGGATTCATGGCGGATCGACCGACCTCAACAACCTCATCCTTCTCTGTTATCGCCACCACTGGATGGTGCACGAGGGCGGATGGCAGATTGTGCGCAGCGACGACGGCCGCATGCTGACGATTCCACCGGTCACCGAGTTTCAGCGACTCGCGCGCGCGCCGAGCGAGAATTAGCCGGTGACCTCAGCTGACAGGCCCGTGATGATCATGGTGACGACGGGGGGCCGCAACGACGCCGAGCGCCTGGGCGAGGGTTTGGTGGTCGAGCACCTGGCCGGATGCTGCACCGTGATCCCGATGGTCCATTCCTTTTATTACTGGGACGGCCAGCTCAAGCGCGAGCACGAGTCGCTGCTGCTCGTCAAGACCATCGAATCGCGCGCCCAGGCGGTCCAGGAATACGTTCGCAAGAACCACACCTATGAGCTGCCCGAGATCATCCAGGTCGCCATCGACGACGGCCTGCCCAGGTATCTGGAATGGCTCGCGAAGCAGGTCACCGAACCCAGCCATTAGCCAGGCCCCACCTGTTAAGTAAGCACTTAGACTCTGTTTTGGGGTGGCGACCGCAGTCGACGATCGCGGGGGGCTTTCTTCGGGTGGCAAACGCCGCCAGCGTAAGCGCGCCAGCCGGCCCAAGGCCCCCAAAGCCCCCCTAGAGCCGGTTCGCCCGATCGGCGACGACCTCGGCGCCCTCGCCACGGCCGTCGCAGCCATGGCCGCCGCCCAGGCCGCCCCGCCGCCCGCGCCTGAGGTCAACGGCCATGAGCCGGCGCTGCCGCCGGCGGTTCTCGACCCGGTCACCGAAGCTGCACCTGCGGAGGAATTCACCGACCTCCTGGGCCAGGCGGTCGGGCTGCGCATCGATTCTGTATCGCGCGAGTTTGGCCACGGCGACGAGATGCACGTCACCGCGCTGAAGGACATCTCCCTGCAGATCGGTCCCTGCGAGTTCGTGTCGATCGTGGGCCCGTCCGGATGCGGCAAGACAACGCTGCTCTCGCTCATGGGCGGGCTGGACAAGCCCACCTCCGGCCACGTCTACGCCGCGGGGCTGCCGGTCGACCAGCTGTCCGACGCGGACCTCGCCAACTACCGGTTGCAGCGCGTGAGCACAATCTTCCAGACGTTCAACCTCATCCCGTCGATGTCGGCGGAGGAGAACGTCGCCTTGCCGCTCACCCTCGCCGGCATCGAGGTGGAGGAGCGCACGAAGCGGGCGCGGCATCTGCTCGACCTCGTCGGCCTCGGGAATCGCGCGCGCACGCGGGTCAATCGTCTCTCGGGCGGCGAGCAGCAGAAGGTGGCGGTGGCGCGAGCGCTGGCCAACCGGCCCGGGCTGATCCTCGCCGACGAGCCGACGGGAAGCCTGGACTCGGCGGCGGGCGAAATCATCCTCGGGCTGCTGGACGACCTCAACCGGCGCGGCGCCACCGTCGTCCTGGTCACGCACGACCCACAGGTCGCCCGACGCGCCCACCGCGTTATCCGGATGATCGACGGCCGCGCCATCGAGCTAGACCACGGCAGGGACACCGTCCGGAACCAGGACCCGGTGACGCCCCCGACGCGCCTCCATTGGAGAGACACACTCAAGGTCGGGTTGCGAGGGGCCGGCCGAAGGCCCCTGCGCACGTCGCTCACCACCATCGGGGTGGCGATCGGGATCGCGGCCATGACGCTGATCGCGGCGCTCGCCGGCGGGCTCCAGGACGCGCTGAGCTCGCCCGCGCTGGCGCACAGCCAGCTCCATCAGGTCGCGGTCTACCCGTCGGGCGGCGCCAACCCGGTCGGGTTCAGCTCGGGCACGCTGGTCACGCTCGGCAATCTGGAACATGTGCGGGCGGCTTGGGGGCAGGTCGCCATGAGCGGAACCTTCGGGGTGGAGGGAACGCCGCGCTCGGTCTCGACGCTACCCCTCCCGACCGGTGCGCTTGTCTCGCTTCCACCGCGCAGCATTGCGCCGGGCGTCACCGTGATGGCGGGAAGGCTGCCCGGCTCGGACAAGGCCGAGGAGATAGTGCTGACCGACCGGACGGCCCTGGCTCTGGGCTTCCGGAGCCCGCAGGACGCATTGGGCTCGACTGTCGACTTCAAGGCCACCGCTGGCACCCTGGCCGTGGCCGGAACGCCGGCCAACCCCGCCACCCATCAGCTGGTGCTTCCGCTCCTGGTCGTGGGGGTCGTCTCGAGCCAGTACATGCCGGCGGCGGCACCGGGGGCTCTGGTCCCGTACTCGGTGGCCAAGGATCACTGGGCGAAGCTCGCCCAGCTCAATGGCTGGAAGACGGGCGAGTTTGCCACCATCACGTTGCTGGCCGACTCCGCCGGCGCCGTGGACGGCCTGCGCGGCCGGATCCAACTACTCGGATTCCAGGCGCAGACGTTCGGCGACCTCTTCCGCGGCTTCGAAGACCTGCTCAGCCGCCTCCGGATCGCGCTGCTCGGGCTGGCCGTGGTCGCGTTGCTCCTGGCCTGCCTCGGGATCGCCAACACGATGTACGGGGCCGTGCTCGAGAGGACCAAGGAGATCGGCGTCCTGAAGGCGCTGGGCGCCCGATCGCACGACGTGCTGTTGCTGTTCGTGGCCGAGGCAGCCCTCATCGGCCTGGCGGGCGGGATCATCGGCACTCTCACCGCCGTGACCCTGGCCCAGATGGGCAATGCCGCAGTCGATCGCCTGGCACAGAGCGTGGCCGGCGCCGGCATCGAGGTGTTCCGAACCGACCTCGGCATCGGGATCGCGGCGCTGCTCATCGCCGTGGTGCTCAGCACGGGAAGCGGTTTGCTGCCCGCGGTGCGTGCAGCCCGCCAGGACCCCAGCCGCGCCCTCCGCTACGAATAGCTAACGTCAAGGGGGGCGATGAGGGCGTCAACGTATCCGCTGGTCGACGCCGAGGAGGCCGCGGGGCTCGTCCTCGACCGCACCCCTGTGCTGCCGTCGGAGCGCGTAGCGCTTGGCGAGGCGGCCGGGCGCGTCCTGGCGCAGGACATGCGTGCGCCCTCGGCGCTGCCGGCATTTCCGTCCAGCGCCGTCGACGGGTTCGCGGCGAGGTCGGCAGATGCTGGCAAGACCTTGCGCGTCGTCGGCGAGTCCGCAGCCGGACGTCCGTTCACGGGCACGCTCCAACCGGGCACGGCGGCGCGGATCCTCACGGGAGGGGCAGTACCGGACGGCGCCGACACGGTGGTCATGGTGGAAGACGTCAGCGTCGCCGGCGACGTGGTGACCGTCCCATCGAACCTGCAGCCGGGCACGAACTTTCACCGCCCGGGCGCGGATGTGCGCGCGGGCGAGCTGGTGCTCAGGGCCGGGACTCAGCTGGGCGCAGCCGAGCTGGGATTGGCCGCGGCGTTGGGGTTTGCAAATGTCGATGTCTACAGGCGGCCGCGGGTGGCTCTCATGTCGACCGGCGATGAGCTGGTCGAGGTGGGGCAGGAGCCCGGTCCGGGTCAGATCGTCGACTCCAACCGCTGGGCGCTCCTGGCGGCGCTTCGCGAAGCCGGCGCCGGAAGCGCTGCGCACCATGGTGGTTGGCGCGCTGGAGGCGGCCGACGTGCTGGTCACCTCAGGTGGCGTCTCGGTGGGGACGCACGACCTCGTCAAGCCGCTGCTCGAGTCGCTCGGGACAGTGCACGTGGGCCGGGTGAAGCTGAAGCCGGGCAAGCCGTTCACTTTCGCGACGCTGCCGCAGGGAAAGCTGGCCTTCGGGCTCCCTGGCTTTCCCGTCTCGTCCCTGGTCACCTTCGAAGTCTTCGTCCGGCCTGCCCTGCGCAAGCTACAGGGATTCGCGAAGCTTCAGCGTCCGACGCTGCCGGTGCGGCTCGGCTACGACGCTCGCGCCACCGCGGACCGGACCGAGTATCAGCGGGTGACGCTCATACGCCAGGGATCGGAACTGGTGGCGCAGACAACCGGCTCACAGTCGTCGTCGCGCCTGCTGTCTTTGGCGGGTGCTCAAGCCCTGGTGCGAATCGCGCCGGGCGACCAGGGCGTCAAAGCGGGCACTGTCGTCGAGGCGATGATCCTTTCCCTACCCTGAAGGCGTCGGCCGGCCGCTCTCCTTGTCGCGTTCACGTTCGCGCCGCCGCGAAGCCTCCGCCCGCACGTCATCGCGAATGTCTCGCGCCGTGCGTTTCATGTTGCCGATGGCCTGACGCATCCTTCCTTTGGCCTGTTCGCCGCGGTTCCCTGTGGCTTTTCCCTTCAGCTCTTCCGCCTTCCCTTGCAACTGGTCTTTCAAGCGCGAACACTCCTCCGGTTCAAGTACCGCATTTTTTCTTCCTGCCGAAGTAACGCGCGCACCTCGGGATTTCACCTGCGGAAGGCGCACTTCGAACGTTCGTTCGCCTTAGAATTAGATGTCCCATGCCCTCCCGCTTTCGTGTCGACGCACCCTTCAAGCCCGCCGGGGACCAGCCCAAAGCCATCGAGCAGCTGGTTGAAGGCGTGCAGTCCGGGCTGAGCCAGCAGGTCCTCCTCGGAGTGACCGGGAGCGGAAAGACAAACGTGATGGCCTGGGCGGTCGAGCAGCTGCAGCGGCCGGTTCTCGTCCTCAGTCCCAACAAAACGCTGGCGGCCCAGCTCTGTGCGGAGTTCCGGCGGCTGCTGCCTGACAACGCGGTCGAGTATTTCGTCAGCTACTACGACTACTACCAGCCCGAGGCCTACATCGCGCGCACCGACACATATATAGAAAAGGACTCCAGTCGCAACGACGAGATCGACCGCATGCGGCATTCGACCACGTCGTCCCTGGTCGGGCGTCGTGACGTGCTCGTGGTCGCGAGCATCAGCTGCATCTACGGCATCGGCTCGGTCGAGGACTACATGGGCGAGGCGCTGAAGGTCGAGAAGGGGCAGTCGATCAGGCGCGAGGTTTTCCTGCGAAAGCTCACCGAGATGCTCTACGAGCGCAACGACTACGACCTCGCTCGCCTGCGCTTCAGGGTCCGGGGCGACGTGGTCGACCTGGTCCCGGCCAACGAGGAGAAGGTCTACAGGGTCGAGTTCTTCGGTGACGAGATCGAGCGGATCCAGGAGCTCGACGCGGTCACCGGCGAGATCCTGGGCGCCCGCGACGAGTTCACGGTGTTTCCCGCGTCTCACTACGTGACGCCGGCCGACAAGATGCGGCTGGCGATGGCGGACATCGAGGTCGAGCTGGACGAGCGAACCAGGTGGTTCGAGGAGCACGGCCGGCTCCTGGAAGCGCAGCGGCTACGCCAGCGAACGAACTTCGATCTCGAGATGATGCGCGAGACAGGCACGTGCGCGGGGATCGAGAACTACTCGCTGCACCTCACGCGCCGGCAGCCGGGCGAAGCGCCGTACACGCTGATGGACTTCCTGCCGGACGACACCATCATCTTCGTCGACGAGTCGCATGTGGCCGTGCCGCAGATCGGCGGGATGCTGGGCGGCGACCGGTCACGAAAGGCGGCGCTGGTCGAGTACGGATTCCGGCTGCCGAGCGCTTTCGACAACCGCCCGCTCAGCTTCGACGAATGGGAGGAGCGAGCGCAGAAGGTGGTTTACGTCTCCGCGACTCCGGGCGACTACGAGATGCGCCGGTCGCAGCGGACCGTGGAGATGGTCGTGCGCCCGACCGGGCTCGTGGACCCGACCGTGGAGGTGAGGCCGACCGAAGGCCAGATCGACGACCTCCTGGCCGAGGTCAAGAGGCGGGCCGAGCTCGGTCATCGCTCATTGGTGACCACGCTGACGAAGAGGTTCGCCGAGGACCTCGCCGACTACCTTCGCGAGTACGGCGTGAAGGTCCGCTACCTGCATTCGGAGCTCGACGCGATGGAACGCATCGACGTCCTGCGCGATCTGCGCACGGGCGCGGTGGACGTCGTGGTGGGCATCAACCTTCTGCGCGAGGGCCTGGACCTGCCCGAGGTCGCGTTCATCGGCATCCTCGACGCCGACAAGGAGGGCTACCTCCGCGCCTACCGGTCGTTCATCCAGATCATCGGGCGTGCCGCGCGCAACGTCGAAGGGCACGTGGTCATGTACGCCGACCAGATCACCGACTCGATGCGAATGGCGCTCGACGAAACCGAGCGGCGCCGCAACCGGCAGATTGCGTACAACGCCGAACGCGGCATCACGCCGGAGTCGGTCAAGAAGGCGATCTACGCGCTCGAGATAAACGAGAAGGACATCCAGGCCGACGCGGTCGAGCTGATGGTCGGGGCGGGTGTCCCCCGCGAGGACCTGCTCGCGATCGCGCGCGACCTCGAGAAGGAGATGCGCCGCCTCTCCAAAGAGCTGCAGTTCGAGGATGCCGCGCGCGTTCGCGACCGGATCATCGCCCTGCGCAAGCGGCTCGCTGGAGAGGAGTCGGGCAAAGAGGACGACGCCGACGTCGCCCTGGCAATCGCCGCCGCTCCGAAGCAGAAAACGATGGTCCGCAACTGGAGGAAGTCGCGACGGGGGCCGTGAAGAACGCTCAGCGCGCGCAGGCACTCCTGGCGGCCGAGCCGGCGGGATGGATGGAGACCCTCGGAGCGCGCATCGCGGAGTCCGAGCCGGGCCGCGTCGTGCTCGAGCTCGAGGCGGGCCCGAAGCACCGCCACGGCGGCGGCGTCGTGCAGGGCGGGGTGATCACCCAGATCGCCGACGCCGCGATGGGGATGTCGCTGGCCACCCTCCAGGAGGACGGTGTCTGG
>VBGM01000084.1 GCA_005880855.1 Chloroflexota bacterium | reverse complement strand
GGTGTCCGTGACGCTCATCAGGGCAAAAGCGCCCTCGGCGCGGGTCGAAAGGGTGACCGTACCGCCGTCGGGCGAGTACTTGACGGCGTTGTTGACCAGGTTGCTGAGTACCTGGACGAGCCGGTCGCGATCGCCCGCGACGATCGGCAGCCGCGGATCGAGGTCTCCCTTGAACTCGACGACGACCGCCGATGACGAGGCGGCCCTCGTCATCACGTCGCTCACGACCTCGTTGATGTCGACGTTCGTCAGCCGGATGCTCATTCGCCCCGATTCCATCCGGTCGAGATCGAGCATGTCGCCGATGAGTCGGTTGACCCTGTCCGCGTCATTGAATATGTAGCCGCCGTACGCGCGGACCTCGTCTGGCTCCAGGCCACCATCGCGGATCAGCTCGCTGAAACCCTGGATGCCGGTCAGCGCCGTTCTGAACTCGTGGCTGACGATGGAGAGGAACTCGGTCTTCGTCCGATCGAGCTTCTCGAGGGTCGCGTTCGCGCTGCGCTGCGAGTCCAGGGCCTCGGCGAGACGGTCCTGCGTCTCACGAACGGTGGTCACGTCCTCGACCATCACCAGGATGTGCTCCGGCCGGCCGGTCGCATCGGGGATCGAAGTCGTGGTCAGTTGGAGCCACAACCAGCTGCCGCCGCCGGTCGCCGCGCGGACCTGGACGCTGCGCTGGTCGGTGATCCCGGCCAGGAGTGGCGCGAGTCGCGCCCGGCTCGCGGCCTGGTCGTAGGCCCGGAGCAGGTCGGGCCATGTCTGGGATCGCATCGCATCCATGTCGTGCTCCAGCATGTGCAGCAGCGCGGGGTTGCCTTCCAGCAGCTCGCCTTCGCTGCTCACACGCGCGATGCCGATCGGCGAACGCTCATAGATCGCTCGATGGTCGGCTTCGCTGCGCCGCAGCGCATGCTCGGTTTCGGCACGCTGGATGAACTGGCCGATCTCCACGCCCGTGGTCGACAGCACCGACAGGATGTCGTTTTCTGTATGCCTCGTCTCCCGTCCGAGCAGCTCGACGACGCCGATCGTCGCGCCCGCGCTCACGACCGGGAACGCGGCCGCCGCACGCAAACCTGCCCGGCGCTCGGCGCTCGCCTGCTCGTAATCGTTCGCGGCGAGGTCGTCCATCGCGGCGGCCACGCCAGATTGCCAGACGCGGCCGACAAGGCCGCCGCCCGACTCGATAGACAGATTCCTGGCGGGGTCGTCCAGGCCATCGACATTCGACGACTCCTTGTGCCACGAGTTGCGCAGCTTGAGCGCGTGCCGATCGCCCTCGACGCTCCAGTACTGGGCTGCATCCCAATCCAGGTGCGCGCAGAGGCTGGCGAGGAGCGCTGGCGCCGCTTTATCCCAGCCGTTGGCGGTGACGATCACCTCGCGGATCGCGACCACCGTGTCGCGCATCGCGTCCAGTCGCTTACGTGCGCTGATGTCGGCCTCCTGCACCAGCAGCAGCGGCTCCGAAGAGCCCTGGTCGCTGATCGCGGCGATCGCCAGAGCGACCGGGATCCGCCGGCCATCGCGGGCCGACTGCTGGACCTCGCTTTCCCAACGCACGATCTCGCGACGACCCAGCTTGACGAGCGCATCGCCGACCGCGCCTCGATCTGCGTCCGTCATCACGTCGAGAAGACCGGCCTGCATCAGGTCTTCGCGGCTCCGACCGAGCATGGCGGCGAGTCGCTGGTTGACCTCGACCCAGCGTCCGTCCGCCATGGCGACGCCGAGCCCGATGGTCGCGGCTTCGAGCGTCAGCCGAAGCCGATGGTCGATCGACTCCAGCTCCCCGACCTTCTTCTCTGCGCTGCCCTCGGCTTCCCTCGCGTGCCGAACCACCTCCTGGACCGAGCTCCCAACCACTCCCAGCACCGCCACCTCGAAAACGGCGGTGGCGAGGTTGGACGTCGGGCCAAGCTGCGTGACGGTGATCACAAGGATCCCCAGTGCCGAGGCGGCGCCCACCGCAAACAGCTGCGTGCGATCGTCGAAAAGCGCGACCGACAGGACGACGATGGCGAGCAGCGGGAAGACCAGCAGGCTGGACGTGCCCGTAGCGAGGGCAACCGCGAGGACCGCGGCGATCGCCGCGTAGGGTGTGGCTCGACGGACCAGTCCAGGTGTCCGGAACGTCACGACCCCAGACGGACCCCTCCCTGGCAACACCCCGAAAACCTCGCCCCCCCTGGCGGGATGGAAGGTGCGCAGGACGCAAAGTGTAAGGGCGGACCTACCCCCAAGAGCCCCCTTAAGGCACGGGTTCCATGGCCTAAATCAGCCCGCGGACCGACGCTTTGAAGACGCCACTGCACCCCGACGGTTTGGCCCGCCGCGTCTACCCGTTTGGCCACAACCGGGCAAAACGAGAATCGCCCGTGGTGTTAGAGGCGGCGGAGGGCTAGCACCGTCACGTCGTCCATGAGCTCGCGGCTGCGCGAGCCCTTGGCGAGGATGTCGACCAACTCCTGCACGTCGGGCGCGCGCCGGGCGTCATAAGGCAGCGGCACGTCCTTCGTTCCGAGGTCGGGGCGGAGGTCGATGAGGCCGTCTGAAAAAACGACCAGCGTGTCGCCGGGGTTGAGGTGCGCGCTACCGACGATGAACTTGGTGTCGGGAAAGATGCCGATCGGGGCGCTGCGTTCGGTAAGCATGTCCTGGCTGGTCGAGCCTCTCAGCAGCCGCGTCCAGCCGTGCCCCGCGTCTATGTAGTGCAGGTCACCGGTCTCGCAGTCGTACACGGCGTGGAAGAGGGTCACGAAAGCGTGGTTGACCTCGAGCGCGGTCGCCATGACCCTGGCCGCGAGATGCACGCCCTCCTCCATGTCCTCGACTCGCGCGGAGCCGCGGAGCGCGGCGCGAACCGTGGCCATCATGATCGCCGCGGGGAAGCCCTTGCCCATCACGTCGCCCAGGGTGATGGCGATGAATCTCGGGTCCGGCTGATGCCAGTCATAGAAGTCGCCGCTGATCTCGCGCGCGGGCGTGAAATGGGCGGCGACCTCGAAACCGCGACCTCGTAGTGGAGATGCCGGCAGCATGCTTGCCTGTAGCGCCGCGGCGCGGGTCATCTGGTCCGAGCGCTCGGCGACCATCGACTCGAGCCGCTCGAGGTTGGACCGGTATTCCAGCTCGAGACTGCGGCGGCGCAGCGCGTTGACAGTGGCCAGGTAGAGCTCGGTGGCGCCGACAGGTTTGACGAAGTAGCCATAGGCGCCGTGCTCGACGGCGGCCCGGCCCAGCTCCGGGTCGTCGACACCAGAGATCATCACCACAGCCGGCGAGGGACGCTTCCTGTGCAGCTCTTCGAGCAGCCCATAACCCGATTCATCGGGCAGGCGGATGTCCATCAGCACGACGGCGTAGTCGATGGCACCGAACCGCTCCCTCGCCTCGGCGCCCGTCAGGGCGATGTCGGCGACAAAACCACGGCTTTTGAGGGTCCGCATCATGGCCTGCGCCAGCGGTTGCTCGTCCTCGACGATCAGGAGGCGCGGCCCCTGGCCGCCATCTGCGGAGGCCATCAGTGTCTGAGGAGTGTAAGGGGGGCGAATCCGGGTCTTAGGGATATAGGCTTTCCCCGATGGAGACATGGACCGCGTGACCCTCGACGTGGAGAGCCGCCATACGGACACCGGTGTGACGGTGCTCGCGCCGTCCGGCCGCCTTGACGTGGCAGGGGCTCCGGCCCTGAAAGAGGCTGTCAGCGAGGCGATCAAGGACGAAAAACCTCGCCTTGTCATCGACATGGAAGGGGTGAGCTTCGTCGATAGCTCTGGCCTGGGCTCGGTGGTGGCCGCGCTCAAGCAGGTACGAAGCTCGAAGGGCGACCTAAGACTGGCGGCGCCGAACCAACAGGTTCGGGTGGTCCTCGAATTGACCACGCTGGACCGGGTGTTCCCGTACTACGCCACAGTCGAGGAAGCCCTGACTGATTTCTGATCCAGTAGCCCAAACCAGGTCATTCGAGTTCCATGCCACGCTCACCAGCCTCGACGACGGCCTGGACACCCTTCATCGTTCGGTGCAGCTCGTCCGCGAGCGCATCGGTCGCGACACCGGCGACCGGCCGCTGATGCTGTTCGAGGTCGCCCTGGCGGAGATAGGCGCGAACGTGCTCCGGTACGCCCTGCCCGAGGGCGCGGCTGAACCGCTCGTCGAATACGCCCTGAGGCTGGACGGTGAGTCGCTATCTGCTTTGTTAACTGACTGGGGACCGCCACTTCATAATCACGTCACCCGACCGATGCCCGTGCAGTCGAACGAGACCGGACGTGGCCTCGCGATCGCCCGCAAGGCGCTCGACGAGCTGGGGTACGAACGCAAAGACGAGGTGAACACTTGGCGGCTGGTGAAGCGGCTGTGAGCGACGAAGCGGAGCGGCCGGATTCCGATCGCGTGCTGGTCCACGACTTCCGTAACCTGCTCGCGGTCATCGTCAACTATTGCGAGCTGATCGCAGCCGAAACCACCGACCCGGAGGCGATCAAGGCCGACATCGTCGAGATCCGCACCGCTGCCGAGCGGGCGCTCGAGCTCACCGAGAAGCTCAGGCACAGAGGCACGCCTGCTGCCGACGGCCGGGATGCCCAACCGGCGGAAACGTCATGACCGCGGTCAGAAGGGCCCAAGCCGCCAAAGAGGCGCTGTCCGAGTCAGCTCAGGTCACCCGGGATCTCGTCCTCGTGGTCGACGACGACGAGCAGATGCTGAAGCTCATCAAACGGGTCCTCGAGCGGGCCGGCTTCGAATGCGTCGCCGTCGGCGACGGCCACGCCGCTCACGACGCCGCAGTCGACTGGCGCCCTGACATCATCGTGCTCGACCTCATGCTCGGCGCGACCACCGGCGAAGAGATCCTGGTCGAGCTGCGCAAAGACTTCCGCACGCGCCTGATCCCAGTGATCTTCCTGACCGTGCGCAGCTCCCTCAAGGACAAGGTCGAACACCTTCTCAACGGCGCCGACGACTACGTGACCAAACCCTTCATCCCGGAAGAGCTGGTCGCTCGCCTGCGCGCAGTCATCACGCGCGCCACCACCACGCGCGAGCTCAACCCGCTGACCGGAATGAGCGGCAACTCCGACATCCTGCGCGAGATCACCAACCGCCTCGTCGGCCAGGAGCGCTTCGCGGTCCTGTACCCCGACATCGACGCCTTCAAGAGCTACAACGACCACTACGGCTTCGTGCGCGGCGACGACGTGATCAAGACACTGTCCACGATCATCCTCGAGGTCCTCGAGGAGAACCCGTCGCGGCGGCATTTCGCCGGCCATGTCGGCGGCGACGACTTCGTGATCCTCACCGAACCGCAGTTCGCGGAGCACATCGCCGAAGAGATCACCAGGCGGTTCGACGCGGCGGTGCCCGCCCTCTATGACCTGGTCGACCGCGAGCGCGGATGGATCGAGTACGAGGAGCGCAACGGCAACAAGATTCGGGCCGATTTCGTGGCGGTCTCGATCGGGGTCGTCATCGCGGAGCCGGGCGGCTACGCCAGCGCGGCCGCGCTCTCGGCGCGGGCGGCCGAGGTGAAGGGTGTGGCCAAGCGGGTCCCGGGCTCGAAGTGGGTGCTCGACCGCCGCCGCCCTCCGGACCGCCATGGGTCGCCCCGATGAGCCACTCAATGGCGTCCTTAAGCGGGTTGGATGGCGGTAGGCCGGAGTTATCATCGCCCGTGACGGCCGCGCCATGAGTGACGTGGAGACCACGCAACCCGCCAATGGCGACGCACTTTCCACCGGGACCGCAGCGCCGCCACCGACCGCCATGCAGCGTGCCGATCCGAGGCACGGCACGCGCGTGAAGGTGTCGGTGCATCGCCTCGACGGCGGCCTCGAAGATGGGGAGTCGGACGCGCGCATCCTGAGCACCGAAGGCTTCCCCATCTTCACGCCTCCCGACTCCGACCGCGCGCGGTGGATTCCCGCGCGCGACATCAAATATGTGGTCCTCGGCTCGCTCGACGATCCCAACCTGGCGTCAGACCCTGGAGACAAGAGCCCCGAGCGTAAGGCGATCCTCAGATTCCGCGACGGCGAATGGATCGCCGCCTACATGGAATCGGGGCAGTCCGCGGACAGCGCCGGGCTGTCCATCAAGATCCGCCTGACCGAGCGGCAGCGCGTCATCCCGGCGGTTGCCGCGTCGGCCGCGCTGCTCGAGATGCAGTTCGTCGACGCTTGGACGAGTACCACCGAGGTTGCGGTCCCTCACCGCCGCCGCAGCGACATCATGGAGGCGGCGGCACGGCAGGGCCGTGACCTGAACCGGCTCGCGAACGACTTCCGGGACCGGCTGGCGTTGATCCGCGACGTCGGCCTGACGACAGGCGACACGCTCGCGTTCTCGCGTGCGGTGCGCACGCACCTCGACCGGTTCCTCGCCGAGGATGGCATCGAGCTCAGCGCTCCTGAGAAAACGACTCTTGCGGATATCATCCTTCGAGCCGCTGTCGGGTATGGGCCGCTCGACGGCCTGCTCCACGATCGCTCGGTAAGCGAGATCATGGTCAACGGCCCCGACCAGGTGTTCATCGAGCGGCGTGGTGTCCTCACCAAGGCCGAGGTGCGGTTCGAGGACGAGAACCAGCTGCTCGAAACTATCCGGCGCATGGTCGCCACGACCGGACGGCACATCGACGGACTCAACCCCATGGTCGACGCCCGCCTGCCCGACGGTAGCCGCGTCAACGCGATCATCCGGCCGGCCGCGATCCACGGCGCCGCCCTCACCATTCGCAAGTTCAAGGACGCCGTCCTGGGCATGGAAGACCTCACTCGTGAGGGCAGCCTCAGCCCCGCGATGGCGGAATTCCTGAAGGCGGCGGTGCTGGGTCGCATGAACGTGCTCGTCTCGGGCGGCACCGGCTCGGGCAAGACGACCTCGCTGAACGTGATCGCGCGTTTCATCCCGCACAACCAGCGCGTGATCACCATCGAGGACGCGGCTGAGCTGCAGATCGATCACCCCCACGTCATCGCGCTCGAGCACAGGCCGCCCAACGTCGAAGGCAAGGGCGAGCTGACGATCCGCCAGCTGCTGCGCAACAGTCTTCGGATGCGCCCTGACCGCATCCTGGTCGGTGAGGTCCGCGGCGCCGAAGCGCTCGACATGCTCCAGGCCATGAACACCGGCCACGACGGCAGCATGTCGACGATCCACTCCAACTCCGCCCGTGACGCGTTGTCTCGCCTCGAGACCATGGTGATGATGGCGTCGATCGATATCCCGTTCGAAGCGGTGCGCGCGCAGATAGCGTCGGCGGTCAACCTTATCGTCCACCAGGCCCGCATGCCTGATGGTCGCCGCAAGATCGCTCAGATCGCCGAGGTCGTCGGATATGACGCCAACGGCGCCATCCTGCGCGACATCTTTCTTCTCGGCATGGGCTCGGACCTTCGGCTCGAGTACAACGCGACCGGTTACATCCCCACGTCCCTCGACAAGGCCGCGTTCTATGGGGTGCAGGTCGACAAGGATCTCTTCGACCCGACCAAGGCGCGCTTCGTGCCTGCGGGGTCAGACAGCATGATGCCGGTCGTCAAGGACCCGCTCATGGCCGGAGCTCGCGGCGGCGGTGGCGAGAACGTGGTCCGCCAGGTGGTGGTCGTGCCCTTCAGCTCGGACCGGCCAGGCGATTCCAGGCTGCAACAACAAGCGCACTCGGTGCAAGCGTCGGATTCGCAAGCCGCATCGACCATGGCCTCCACTCCGGAGATGCAAGAGGAGATGCGCAAGCTCATCGACGCGGCCCGCTCCGCGGTCGCGGACCTGCAAGCCGCGGCTCCCGGGCCGGCGTCTGCTCCGCGGCAGGCACCCGATTACGCGGCCCCGCCGCCGGTCGCATATCCACAAGGCCCCGCCCCGGCGCAATTCACGCTGCCCCCGGAGCTGATCGCGGCCGCGCAGGCAGCGATTCCTTCCGGCGCCCAGGCCCCCCCTGGCATAGGTTCGTTGGAGAATGCCGCCGCCGCATCGCAAGCTCTCCAGGCCGCGACCGCGATGGCTCGCGCGACCAGCGCCCTCGGGCAGATGGCGGCGGCGGCCACGAGCGGGTTCGCGGGCATGCTGCCCATCACGCACACATCCGGACCGAGCGGGGTGGGCGCCACGCGAAGGATTCAGGCGGTCGTCGAAACCTTGATCACGCGCAAGGGCCTCAACCTTCGACTGGCCCCCGCCATCACGCAGGCATTCGAAGGCGCCGAGCTGAAAGCGAGCGACTACGCCGCGCCAAACAAGCTGAGCAAGGAGTCGGCCGGCCGCGAGCTGCGGCAGGCGGTGGAGTCCGGGCTGCTGCAGCTGATCAAGTACCCGCAAGGAGAGGCGGGCTTCCGCGCCGATCCGTCGCTGCTCAAAGCGGTTGCAGAAGGCCTGGGCCAGCAGGTAAATCCCGCGCAGGCCCTCACGCCCGAGACCATCATCAGCAGCCTGTCCGCCGGCCAGACCGAAGGCACGGTGACGATCATGTTCACCGACGTCGAAGGCTCGACCCAGATGCTGTCGAGCAAGGGCTTCACCCTCTCCCACGAGATCATGAAGGCCTACGAGTCGATCATTGAAGAGAAGATCATCGAGCACGCCGGCCGCCGCATAAAAGGACTCGGCGACGGCGTCATGGTGAGCTTCGGCTCGACCCGGCACGCGGTTGAGTGCGCGATCGAGATCCAGCGCGCGATCGGCGAGTACAGCAAGCAGAACCCCGAACGCAAGCTCAAGATCCGCATCGGGATCAACACCGGCGAAGTCGTCGAAGAGGCGGGTGACATCTTCGGCGCCGCCGTCAACGTTGCCGCCCGCGTGGCGGGCAAGGCGAGAGGCGGGCAGATCCTGGTCTCCGAGGTCGTGCGCGAGCTCGTGGGGCCGGTGGCCGAGATCACGTTCGGCTACCGCGGCCGCTACAAGCTGAAGGGATTCCCCGATCGGTTCCGGCTCCACGACGTGACCCCCGGCGAGGCGCCCTCGCCGACGCCGGTCCTGCCGACAGGCGACGGTTTCGTCGGCCGCGACCAGGAGCGGCTGGACATCCGGATGGCGCTGGATCGAGCCGCGACCGGTTCCGGTGGGATGTTCTTCCTGGCCGGTGACGCCGGCATCGGGGCATCCCGCCTCGCCTCCGAGGTCGCCGCGGACGCCGCCCGCAAGGGCTGGTGGGTGCTGAGCGGGCGCTGCTCGGAACAGGACGACGCTCCGCTCGCGCCGTTCCGCGATGTGCTCGCCGCCGCAGTGGCCAGCGCTGCCTCCAGGCCGTTGCAGGAGGCCGTGGGGGCCAACGGCGCTCTGCTCGCCCAGCTGGTTCCTGCCCTGAGGCAAAAGGTGCGTGGCATTGGCCAGTCAACCGAGTTGCCCGCCAACCAGCTTCGCGAGCAGCTGTTCCGTGGTGTCTTCGAGTTCCTCGCCGCCTGCCAGGGCGCGAAGCCGCTCCTGGTCGTGCTGGACGACCTGCATTGGGCTGACGACGAAACCGTCCTGTTGCTTCGCGACTTCGCGGAGCGCCTGGCCGGAAGCCGGATCGTCGTGCTCGGCACCTACTGGGACGAGCTCGACTCCTCGCGCCCATTCACAACCGCGGCCTCGCGACTGCTCCGCCGGCGCCGGGCGCAGCGCATCGAGCTGGGCCGCCTCTCGGATCGCGAGGTCGAGAAGATGATCGCCGTGATGGCCGGCGACAAGCACTTGACGCCGGTGCAGGTCATCGGCATCCAGGCCGCCGCCGAAGGCAACCCGCTGTTCGTCGAGCACTCATACCTTTACATGGCGGACTCCGAGACGATGCTCGGGGGCGGTGCGCGCGTGCAGGCCAACTTCACCGAAGAGGACCTCGAGCTGGCCCAGAGCGTGCGCGGCCTCATCGGGCGCCGGCTGGAGCGGCTGAGCGAGCCCGCACAGCGAATGCTGGTCGCTGCGGCGGTCATCGGACGCGACTTCGACATCCCCCTGCTCGAAGCATTTGGCGAGCTATCCGGGCACGAGCTGCGGGATGCGATCGACGAGGCGACTCGCGGACGCTTCCTCACCTCGGCGGGTCCTGAGCGCTATCGCTTCAGTCATGACCTCGTGCGCCAGCGGGTGCTTGCCGTGCTGCCGCTGCCGCGGCTGCAGGCCTATCACCTCGCGGTGGCCGACACGCTAGAGCGTGTTTACGGCAAGAGCGTCAGCGAGAAGGCCGGCGAGATCGCGCATCACCTGTACCAGGCCGGAACATCGGCGGACCCCCCGAAGACGTCTGGCTTCCTGGCGCAAGCAGCCAAGAATGCCCTGGCCATCGGTGCGTTTGAAGAGGTCCTGCGGCTGGTCGAGCGGGCGCTGCAGCTTCTCCCAGGCGACAAGACCAGGGAGCGCGCGGAAGCGCTTGCGCTACGAGGCCAGGCGTTCTGGGGCCTGTCCCGCAACAACGACGCCAAAGCGGCGTGGACCGGGGCGCTCGGCCGCTACGAGGAGCTCGGCGACGCCAAGTCGGCCGCCGGCATTCACGCGCAGCTCCACGAGATCGGGGCCGACGGCGTTGCGCCGGAGCGGCCCAAGGCGCCCGAGCCGGCGGCGCCCAAAGAAGCGGAGGTCAGCTAGCCCGTCAGTCTGGCGGCGGGCGGCACCGGTCCATAGTCCGCCGGGTCCCCGATGATCGTGGGCATCTGGCCTGTGAAATTCAACGTGTAGGCGATCACCCCGCCGACCTCGTCTGTCCGGAAGGCCGACGCCTTGAGGACCGTGATATCGGCGGCCGGCGTGTAGACGAGCCCAATGAAAGCCGAGTCGGTGGCGGCGCCCAGCATGTTGCTGCACGAGTTGGCGGGTGGACTTAGGGCCCCTGGCTCGTATAGAGCCATCCAGTTGTACTGGTACCCGCTGAAGAAATAGTTATCTCCGACGCTGGAGTCGTTCACACAACCACCGCTCGGGACGATGAACGCAACCGCACCCGGCGTGACCGGCCCGGGGCACGTTGTGAGAGTCCCCGTTGCCATATCGCACTGATTCTCGTTACCGCGGTCCCCATGTGGCGGAGCGGCACGGTTCGCGTTCTCGTTCGGGAGGTTGAGTCCCAGCGGCGCGGTTTCACCATCCGGCGGATAGGAACCGAAAAACGGCTGCTGTGCCAACGGGTTGGGTGCGAACGGCGGACCGATGTCCGCGGCATCGAGGACAGCAGACTCATTTCCCAGGCTGCATCCGGAGCCCGAGTAAGCGGGACAGCCGGCTGTGCTGTTGTTCTGGGGCGTGCCTCCGACCGACAGTATGTATGCGAGCCCGAACGGACCGCTGCATGATCCGCTGGGGGCGGCATAGATTCCGTAGTAGGTCGCTCCCGGCACATTGCTGACCTGGACCTGGATGTTGCGACCAGTGGTCGTGATTGTCGTGGTGTAGCAAATGGACGGCGCGCTTTCTCTGATGAAAGGAATGCCGTTGTAGAAAGCGATGCGCGCCGAGGTGAGTACGAAAGCCCAGGTGCCGATGGGCACACCTCTAGATCCAGCCACCGAAGTCACCTGGGCTGATCCGGCGCAATTGGCGCCATCGACGTCCCAGAACTGCCGTTGGGCAAGGACAGTGTTGTCGTTGAACCTGGGCTCATCAGGTGGCTTAAGTTCATTCGACACGATTGCGCCGTTGTTGGTGTAGCCGGCCTGCCACTTGTAAACCCCGCCGGCGAGGAAATAGCACAGCCCGGCACCGAACGCAGGGTCGGCGGCAAACACGCCCGGCGCCACGATCACCGTGCTGCCAGGCTTGCCCTGAGGGCCTCCGACCACGATCGGTGACGGGTATTTCGGGTCCGGAAACGCGTACCCGGGCTGGACGACGCCGGCGACATCCGGGAATGTGCACGGGGTGCTCGCGCCGCTCGGGTAGCACATGGTTGTTATCCCCGCGACCGAAGACTGGCAGCGGGCGTGCACATTTCCCGCCACGCCGGTTGCGCCCGGGGCATTGATAGCGCCATTGGATACGACGTCGCCGACAACAGCGAGGCCGCTGTTGATCGTGATCGCGTTGCCCGGCATGCCGCCGCAACCCGCCTGGCTCAGGGCTGCGAGCGTGGGGGTGTACAGAAGATTGTTCACGCCGGCCGACGCGGCCGCGGACAGTTGTGGTGCGGTGCCGTCGGTGAGAATTCGCGCGAACTGCACTGTCAAGCCGCGCGAAGCATTGATGGTGAACTGGGTGCCAGCGGGCCCAAGCGCCGCTACGACCTGCTTGAGCACTGTGCCGTCGGGATATGTGCAAGTGATGGTCAGTGGAGTCGGGCCAGGGGCTCCATAAGTCGGAGCGCATGTGGCGGCGCTGTACAACCGTAGGTTGGATCCGAAGATGGTCGTCGCCGCCTGCTCCGCTGATACATAGCTTCTGGTTTGCTGAAAGTTGTCGCCAGCGGCCAGGGCCGCGGCGTCAGCAGCTGCCTGGAGGTCGCGGCGCAAGGCGTAAGCGCGCGAGCCGTCGATAGCCAGCGCGGCCATGCCGACCACGACCGCGAGCAGAATCGCGATCAGCACGATGGCCTGGCCACGCTGCGTGTTCACGGTTCCGGCTTATCCGGTCAGCTTCGCGGCGGGCGGGACCGGTGCGAAGCCCAGGTTCATGGAGATCGTCGGCATCGAGCCGCTGAAGATCAGGGAGTCCGCGATCAGCCCGCCAGAGCCGGCCTCGAACGTGTACTCCGACGGAATGGTCACGGTTCCGGCCGGCATGTAGATGAGGCCGATGTAGGCGGAGTTGCCCGCGGCGCCAAAAGTGCTCGAGCAGGTGTTGGCCGGGGGGTTGCCGAGCCCCGGTCCGTACACCGCCAGCCAGTCGTACTGGTATCCACTGAAGATGAAGGCGTCGCCCCCATTGGTGACGTTGACGCAGGCGCCACTCGGCATGTAGAAAACGACCGCGCCTGGCGTCACCGCGGCCGGGCATGTTGCGTAGGCGCCGCCGGTGGTTTCGCAGTTGTTCTCGTTAGCGCGATCACCTGCCGCGCCAGGTCCGCGCGCCGGGCTCTGGTTCGGACGTCCGGACAGCAGCGGCGACGACTCGCTGTTGGGAGGATAGGCCCCAACCACACCGGGAGCAGCCAGCGCGTTGGGCGCAAATGGCGGGCTTAGCTGTGTGCTGAGCACGATCGATTCATTTCCGAGCGAGCAGCCATTGCCGTTGACGTTCGGACATGGACTGGTATTGGAGTTGAGCACCGCCTCCGACACAGGAAGATTCGCGGCCAGCCCGAACGGGCCGGCGCATCCATTTCCAGGCGGCGCCGCGTAGATGTTGTATGACGTCGCCCCCGGTACGTTGCTGACCGACAGCTGAACATCGTCGAAATGATTGTTGAGATTCACCTGATCGCACATCGAGGGAGCGCTCTCGCGCTTATAGGTGAAGCCGTTGTAGATGTCGGTCCGCGTCGAGGTGATGACAAACGACCAGATGCCGGTTGGGATGTCCCGAGGCCCCGTGAGCTTGGTGACTTGAAATGCGCCGTCGCATTGCACACCGTTGGTGCTCCAGAACTGCTGGGTCGCCCGAACTGTGTTGTTGGCGACGCTCGGCTCGTCTGGGGGCTTCAGCTCATTGCTGATGAAATCGGCGCTGTTGGAGAAGCCCGCCTGCCAGTCGTAGACTCCGCCGCTCAGAAACCAGCAGTGGCCGCCGCCAAAGCCGGGAATCGCGGCGTAGACCCCGGAGAGCAGGACCACGGTCGCGCTGGGGGCGCCCTGGGCGCCGCCGACGACTGTGGGAGGCGGGTAGCCCGGATCGATGAAGTGATATCCCGACCTGGTGGCGCCGGCCACGTCGGGGTAGCTGCATGGCGCCGACGCGCCGCTCGGGTAGCAGGCGTTCGTCACCGAGCCGGACACCGCCGGCTGGCAGCGCGCGTAGATGTCCCCGGCTACCCGCAGGCCGGCGACGGACAGCGTGATCATTCCGCTGGACACGACGTCGCCCGTCACGGACAGCGTGCCCGTGCCGCTGAGGGAGATCGCGCTGCCGCCGGCGCCGCCGCAGCCTGCCTGGTCGAGCGCCGCCACGGTCGGGGTGTAGAGAAGGTTGTTGACCCCTCCCGAGGACGAGCTGTTCAGGGTGGGGCTCGCCCCGTTCGTGAGGATCTTGGC
>VBGM01000083.1 GCA_005880855.1 Chloroflexota bacterium | reverse complement strand
AAGGCGAGCGCACCAACACGGACTCGAGCGCGCCATCATCGATGTCGTCGGTGAAGTGGCCGTTGCCGCGCAGCAGCCGGTCGTCCTCGACTCGCTGCACCCTCTCGCCGAACCAGCGCGTCGTCACTTGGTCAGCTCGGCGGCTCGGTGTACGGCCCGGCGGATCGACGCATACCCTGTGCACCGGCACAGGTTGCCGGCGATCCCTTCGTCGACCTGCTCGGGCGTCGGGTCCGGGTGCTCGTGAAGCAGTCCGACCACCGACATCACGAAACCGGGTGTACAGAAACCGCACTGAAGGCCGTGGCACTCGTGGAATGCCTGCTGCACAGGATGCAGGGGCGATCCGGGTGCGGCCAACCCCTCGATGGTCGTCACCTCATGGCCTTCGGCCTGCACCGCCAGCATCAAGCAGGAGCGAACCGGCGCGCCGTCGAGCAGCACCGTGCAGCAGCCGCACACGCCGTGCTCGCAGCCGACATGCGTCCCGGTGAGGCCGAGGTCGTGACGCAGGTGGTCCGACAGCAGGCGGCGCGGGTCTTTGGGCTCGGTGTGGACGACGCCGTTGACCTTCATGCCGCGAAGAGCCGGTCGGTGATCGCCTGCACCAGGTGGAGGCGAAACTCGGGCGTCGCCTCGAGGTCGCCGCTGGGCTGCAGGCCCTTGGTCGGATCCTTTGGATCAGCCATCACCGGAGTGGCCGCGACGCCGAACAGGGCCAGACGGTCGCCGTAACGCACCCCCCCGGCGAGCGCGAAATCGCCGTGGCGCCGCGACTCCTCTGCGATGCCGTACTTGCCATGTGCCCCCGGAAACCACGCCTCCACCATCAGCTCGTCCTGTGCCAGCGCTGTCTGCATGACGCTCTTGAAAAGGTCCGCGGCCGGGATGATCCGCTGTCCACGCCTGGACTGGACGACGACGTGGCCGTTCAGCGCCATCATCACTGCGGGCAGCTCCGATGCCGGGTCGGCGTGGGCCAGGCTTCCGCAGACGGTGCCTCGGTTGCGGATCACGCGATGGGCGACCTGTCGGAGCGCGGCCGGCAGAATCGGGCACAGGCGGCCGGCGAGGTCGGAATCCTCGACGGCGGACTGGCGCGCGAGCGCCTGCACCGCCACGCCGCCGTCCCGCTCGTAGATGCGGTCGAGATTCGCGATGCGGTTGATGTCCACCAGGTGCGGCGGTCGCGCCAGCCTGAAGTTGAGCAGCGGGACCAGCGACTGGCCGCCGGCCAGCACCTTCGCATCCTCGAGAGACGCGAGCAGTGCGCATGCCTCGTCGACCGACTTCGGCGCGTGATATTCGAACCGGGCCGGCTTCACTTCACTCCACGATCGCGACGGCGCGGCACGGCGCCGCCTCGCCGCCCTGGAATCGCCAAGGGAAACAGCCGAACGTGATCTTTCGATCGAGTACCTCGTCGATACGCCCGCCGAGGTTTTCGATGTGGATGACGTCGTGCGGAAACAGCAGCGTATGCATGATCTGGTAGTCGGCTTTCGGGAAAATCTCGTCGAGGCTGCGGCCGAGCTTCTTCTCGGCCTCCTCGGCCTCGTCGGCGCGGATGCGCCGGATGACGGTGTTCATCGGGTGGTCGGCGCTGCCGGCGTCGACGGCGATCCAGCGCACGCCACGCTCGAGCACCCACTCCGCAAAAGCACGCGTCGGTCCGGGGTGGCGGATGAAATATTTCGTCTCGTCGACCTGCGAGCGGTCGGCCCAGTTCTCCGGATAGTGGCGGTGATACCCGGTGTGGATGACGAGGATGTCGCCACGCTCGATCCGGTGGCCGGTGTCCTTCTCCCACCGCTCGAAGTGCTCGGGCCCGTACAGGTCGAAGTCGCCGAGGCCCATCCGCTCCAGATCGACGACGCAGGCCGGACCGATCAGGAAGTCGAGAGGGAGGTCGCCGATGAACTTGCCGCCGGACAGGAAGTGCGCAGGTGCATCCAGGTGGGTGCTGACGTGCATCGTCATCGTGATCTCCTGGCCGCCGGCCTTGTCGAACGCCAGCCGCTTGATCCAGCGGATGGCCGGCCCCGCGTAACCGGCGAAGGCGGGGGTGTGGAGCGAGAAGTCCTGGGTGAGGTCGATGAATCTCAGCTCTTGCCGCCCTCCAGAACTGCGACCAGGTCGCCGGCCGAGATGAGCCCGATCGGCTCGCCCGACGAATCCACCACCGGCAGATGCCGGATGCCCAGCCGCATCATCTTCAGCGCCACCACGGCCACCTCTTCGTCCGGGCCAATTGTTGCGGGGTCGACGGTCATGATCAAGGCGGCCTTAGTCAGCTTGGGGTCAAGGGCATCGGCGATCGCGCGCACCAGGTCGCGTTCTGTGACGATCCCAACCAGTCGCCCCTCTGACATGACCGCAGCCGAATCGGCCCCGCCGACCCGCATGCGCGCGGCCACCTCCGCAAGGGGCATGTTCGGATCGATCGACAGCAGCTTTCCCGGCGGCACGTCTTTCACCTTCATGCTTCCACCTCGTACCTGACCGGCACCAATCGCTGCGAGCTTTTAGGCGGGCGATTGTATTTGCGCTTCTGCCGCGGCGGCAGCTTGATGTCCTCGTGCGGCACCTCTTCGTATGGGATCAGCTTCAGAAAGTGGCTGATGAGGTTGAGATGCGCGGCGCGCTTGTTGTCCGTCTCGACCACATGCCAGGGCGCTTCCTTGATGTCGCACACAGAGAACATCCGGTCCTTCGCCTCCGAGTAGTCGACCCACCTGGCCCGCGCCTGCATGTCCATCGGGCTCAGCTTCCACCGCTTGCTGGGGTCGTTGATCCGCCCGAGGAATCGGCGCTCCTGCTCATCGTCGCTGACCGAGAGCCAGTACTTGATCAGAATGATCCCGGAGTTCACGAGCATTCGCTCGAACTGCGGACACGTGCGCATGAACTCGTCGTATTCGGCGTCGGTGCAGAAGCCCATGACGCGTTCGACCCCCGCCCGGTTGTACCAGCTGCGGTCGAACAGAACCATCTCGCCGGCCGACGGCAGATGAGCAATGTAGCGCTGGAAATACCACTGCGTCCGTTCTCGTTCCGTCGGCGCGGGCAGCGCCACCACGCGGCAGTACCGCGGGTTGAGCAAAGCCATGATCCGCTTGATCACGCCACCCTTGCCGGCCGTGTCGCGGCCCTCGAACAGGACCACGACGCGCAGGCTGCGATTTCTAATCCATTCTTCGAGCTGCACGAGCTCGACCTGCAGGCGCCTGAGCTCCTTGTCGTACTCCTTGCGCGTGAGCGCTCGTTTTTGCTTTTTCTTGGCCGGCATGCGGCTGACCTTAGCTTGGAGCGACCACCTCCGGCGGCTCTGCCTCCGCGTCGCGGACGTGGCCCGGCCGCAGGATCTGGTAGATGATGATCGCGCCCAGGGCCCCGATTCCCAGGTTGTTGATTTCGAAAGAGCCGATCTTGAGGTCGGCTCCACCGGCGGCAAGGATGAGCGGGATCGCGGCGACCGCGAGGTTGGCCCGCTTGGAGAAGTCGACCCGGGCATCGACCCAGATCTTGGCGCCGATCACTGCGATCAGGCCGAACAGGTAAAGCTCGATACCGCCCAGCACGCTGATCGGGATGCTGAGCACCAGGGCTCCGAACTTCGGGATGAACCCGAGCAGGATCGCGGTGATGGCGGCCACGATGAACACCCAGATCGAGAAGACTCGCGTGATGCCCATGACGCCGATGTTCTCCGCGTAGGTCGTCTCGCCGGTGCCGCCGAACAGGGCGCTGACGGTGGTGGCGAGACCGTCGCCCATGAAGGTGCGGCCGAGGTAGCCCGACAGGTCGCGCTTCATGATCCCGCCGATCGCGAAGACGTGGCCGGTGTTCTCGGCCACCAGCACGATCGGGATGAACCAGAAGAGGCTGAAGGCCCGGACCGGGTCGCTGAAGTCGGGGAAGGTGAGCTTCGGGTAGCCGATCCAGTCGGCGTTGCCGATTACCGATGTGTTGACGTGGCAGCCCGACGCGGCTGAAGCGCACGCGCCGCCGGCGGCCTGGTCGAGCCCCGCGACGACGTAGCCGACGACGACCCCGATGAGCACCGGAAGCAGGCGCGGGAAGCCGCGTAGGTACACCGATGCGATCGCCGCCGCGAGGAAGGTGATGGTGCCGGTCACGAGCTCCTTCTGCCAGTTGCCGACCGCAACGCCGGCGAGCGCAATCCCGATCACTGCGACAACCGTGCCCGTGACGATCGGCGGCATCAGGAAGCGAATGACGTTGATGCCGGCGAAATGCACGACCACGCCGACCAGGAAGTAGATGACGCCCGCGACCAGGATGCCGGCGAAGGCAAGGCCCTGGTGCTGGCCGGGACCACCCTGGATGGCGAGCACGGCGCCGATGAACGAGAACGAGCTGCCCAGGTAGCTGGGCACTTTCCGCCCGGTCACGACAAGGAAGATCAGGGTCCCGATGCCGGAAAAGAAGATGACCGTGTTCGGGTTGAAGCCGAGGATCAACGGAACCAGCACGGTGGCGCCGAACATCGCCATGACGTGCTGGACGCCCAGGAGGATCGTCTGCGGCCACGGCAGGCGCTCCTCCGGAAAGACGATGTCGCGCTCGCGCGACTTAGAGGCTACAGCCATGGCGCGTACCCCCATACATGCGCCCCGACCCCATGTCCGGGGCTGGCGCTATGGTAGCCGCCCGTGTGGGCTTTGCAAGGCGTGCGAGTGTCGAGCGGCGAGGTCATCGATGTCGTCGTCGACGGCGAACGCATCTTGCACGCCGGCGCAGGCACCGCGAGGGGTGTTGACGGGGCCGAGGACGGCTCCGGCAAGCTCCTCCTCCCCGCCTTTGTCGACGGCCACGTCCACCTGGACAAGGTGCTTGTCCGCGACGAGCTTCGCGAGCACGACGGGACGCTCGCCGGGGCGATCGGCGCGATCCACGAGCGCAAGGCCCGATACACGGTCGACGACGTTCGCTCGCGCGCGCGTTCGGTGATCGAGGCGTCGGTTCAGCTGGGCACGACCCGCCTGCGATCGCACGTCGACGTCGACACGATCGGCGGCCTGACGCCGCTCGAGGGCGTCCTTGCGGCTGGGGCGGAGTGCGCGGACATCGCCGAGGTGCTCACCGTCGCCTTTCCGCAGGAGGGCCTGCTTCGAGACCCCGGCGCCTACCAGCTGATGGAGGCTGCCATCGAGGCAGGCGCAGACGTGGTCGGCGGAATGCCCCACTGGGAGGTGGACGAGGCTTCCCAGCGCGAGCACGTGGGCCTCTGCTTCGACCTCGCCGAGCGCTTCGATCGCGACCTCGACATGCACGTGGACGAGACGGACGACGGCGGCGTGCGCACGCTGGAGATGGTGGCCGACGAGGCCCTGCGGCGCTCATACATCGGCCGCGTCGTCGCGGGCCACGTCTGCTCGCTGGCGGCTGCGCCGCAGGACTACGCCGACCGCGTGATCGACAAGTGCCTGCGTGCGGGTATCTCGATCGCTGCGAACCCGGTGACCAACCTGGTCCTGCAGGGCCGGCAGGACCGCGGGCTGGTGCGCAGGGGAGTGACACGCGTCCGCGAGCTGCGCGCGGCCGGCGTGAACGTGTTGTTCGGGCAGGACTGCATCAAGGACGGCTTCTATCCGTTCGGGCGCGGCTCGATGCTCGAGGTGGCGCTCATCTCCGCCCACGCGACTCACCTCACGAGCCGCTCGGACCTGGCGTTTGCATTACGAGCCGTGACCGAGGCGCCGGCCCAGGCGTGGCGGTTGAGCGATTACGGGTTGAAGCAGGGCGCGCGAGCCGACCTGCAGCTGCTGCCGGTGCCGACGTGGGAGGAGGCGCTTCGATTGCAGCCGATGCCCGAGAAGGTGTGGTTCAAGGGTCGGCTGGTCGCCGAGAGCAGCGTGGTGTCGAATCTGCACCGATCAAACTAGGCCGATGAAGAATCAGCTGCGCATCTACACGATCAAACCTGGCGAGATGATTGCTTGGATCGAAGAATGGAATTCGCAGCTCGTGCCGCTGCGCAAGCGCTTCGGCTTCGAGGTGGTGGGGCCGTGGACGATCGATGGCGAGGATCGCTTCGTCTGGATCCTCGGGTACAAAGGACCGAAATCCTGGGCAGAGGCCGAGGCCGCGTATTACGGATCTCCAGAGCGAAAGGCCATGAGCCCCGATCCCGCGCGCCACATCGCTGCGCAGGAGCACCACCTGATGTCGCCCGCCATTTGACCGATCGCGTTCTACGATCGGCGTATGAGCACGACCACCAACACGAAAGAGTTCGTCTCCTTGCTGAAAAGCCTGCGCGCGGTGCGCCAGTTCGCCGACAAGCCGCTCCCGCCTGACGCTGTCCATGACATCCAGGATGTGATCCGGTGGTCCGGCAACGCGAGCAATCAGCAGGCGTTCCAGGTCCTGTGGATCGAGAACCGCGTGACGCTGAAGCGACTGTCGGAGCTGCCCGGATACGCCAAGCATCTGGCCGGCGCTGCGGCGGGTGCCGTGATCGTGAGCATGCTCGACAGGGACGAGCTCAACGCGTTCGACGAGGGCCGGATCTCGGAGCGCATCGGGCTGGCGGCGCTCGCGCACGGCATCGGCTCGAGCATCGGCATGCTGACAGGCGCTGGGCGCAAGGAGGCCGCCCGGCTGCTTGGCCTTCCAGCCGCGCACGAGGTGCGGACGACCGTCTCGCTTGGCTATCCGGCCGAGGGTGCGCTGCGCGGCGGCCGCCGCAAGCCGCTGGAGGAGCTGGTCAAGGGCGTCGCCTGAGGCTTGGAATTGAAATGGCTCCCGGGTGGGTATTTCTCTGCGTATGAAACTCGAGGGCATACATCACGTCAGCTCGATCACCGGCGACGCGCAGGCGAACGTCGACTTCTACGCCGGGGTCCTTGGGCTCCGGATGGTTAAAAAGACCGTCAACCAGGACGACCCCACCGTCTACCACCTCTTCTACGGCGATGACGCCGGCAGCCCCGGCTTCGACCTGACCTTCTTCGAATACCCAGGAGCGGCGCCGGGCCGCGCGGGCCAGGGCATGATCCACCGGATCGTCCTGCGCGTCGGCTCGGAAGCGGCACTCGATTTCTGGGAGCAGCGCCTCGGGAACGGCAAGCGATCGCCCGGTTCGCTGGAGTTCTCGGATCCTGAAGGCCTCGGCCTGGAGCTACGCGTTGTGGGGACCTCGGACGCCCCGCTCACCGCATCGCATCCCGAGATTCCCGCCAAGTTCGCGATGCAGGGATTCGAAGAGGTGCGCGCCTACACCTACGACCCAGAGCGGAGCCGCGAGCTGCTCGAAAGCGCCCTCGGCTTCGAGAGAGACGGCAGTTCCGCCTGGGTCGCAAAGGGGTCGCACCGCGGCGGCCGCTACGTCTACGACCACGCACCGTCGGAGCTCGGGTTCCCCGGAGCCGGGACCGTCCATCACGTGGCCTGGGCGTCGCTAGACGACGAGCAGGTGGCGTGGCGCGGGCGGGTAATCGAGGCCGGGGCTCACCCGACGCCGGTGATCGACCGCTTCTGGTTCAAGTCGGTGTACTTCCGGGAGCCGAGCGGTGTCCTGTTCGAGATCGCCACCATGGGCCCCGGGTTCGCGGTCGACGAAGACCCCGAGCACCTGGGCGAGCGGCTCGTCCTACCGCCGCGGTTCGAAGACCTCCGCGAGCAGCTCGAGGCGACGCTGACGCCGATCCATGTTCCGGCTGCCGCTACCCGGCGCTAGGACCTACCAGCTGTCGTGCGGGATCGCGTGCAGCTTCGCGCGCCCGGGCACGGCCCGGACCGGGAGCTGGTCTTTGATGACCACGACCGGGATGTGCCGGCATGAGTCGTCGGACCTGAGGGCCTGGATCAGCGGCACGGTCGCGCCGGTCACGAGGTGGACGAAGATGACCGCCGGCAGCGCCAGCTTGGCTCGACTCAGGGCGTCAGCCTGATTCACTGCCACGAACACGGTATAGCCCTGGCTTTCGAGTCGCGTTTGCTGGGTTGTGCGTGAAGCGAGCTCATCGTCGACGAGAAGTGCGACCCGCGCGTCGGTCGGGGTCTTGACCGCAAGCAAAGCGTCGGCCCGTTTCATCTGCCACCTCGATTGCCGGCCGGACGGCGCCGGAAACGGTTTCGGTTCTGCTGCCCTGACCTGGATGCGAACGCGGTCGGGATATGAGCGGGTTTGTGCTCCTGGTACTGCCAGCTCCCTTCGTCGATGAAGAGCCTGGCGTTGAGCTCGCGGATCTGGGGAGCGCCCTGCCGGCTGAGCTTGACCCAGGCCAGCTCGTCTTCCGGAGTGACGAACGTGAGCGCACGTCCGGCGACGCCCATGCGCGCGGTGCGGCCGACACGGTGCGTAAGCCACTGAGCGGAGTCGGGGAGCTCGAAGTTGACGACCAGCCCCACGTTGTCGACGTCGATTCCGCGCGCCGCCACGTTGGTGGCGACGAGCACCTGGCTGCGGCCGTCGCGGAACGAAGCCATGGTGCGATCGCGGATGGCCTGTGAAAGATTGCCCTGGAGCTCGACCGAGTTGTGGCCGAGCTGGCGGAGGTTGCTGTTGAGCTTCTTGACGCCGTGCTTGGTGCGGCCGAAGACGATCGCGGTGCCGCCGTGGCGGCGCAGCACGCGGCTGAGCGTCTGCACCTTGTGTTCGCGCGACACGCGCAGAAGCCCGTGCTCGAGGTCAGCCTCCTTGTCGCTCTCGACGCGAACCTCGGCGTGGTCGTGAGTGTGCTTCTCAATCATGTTGGTGACCCAGGTCGGCATGGTCGCCGAAGCGAGGACTGTTTGCGGCTCGTATGTGAGTCCGAGCAGCTTCTCGATCGCAGGCGCAAAGCCCGCGTCGAGCATCTCGTCCGCCTCGTCGAGCACGAGGTACTCGACGCGCGACATCGACACCTTGCCCTGCGACACCAGGTCGAGGATGCGGCCGGGCGTGCCGACCACGACGTCGACGCCCCTCTTCAGCGCCAGGCGCTGCGTGGCGTAGCCGACTCCGCCGTACAGCACGGCCGAGCTGAGGTCGGTTGAAAGGGAGCGCAGCACCTTCTCCACCTGGAGCGCGAGCTCACGGGTGGGGGTGACGATGAGCGCCTTTGGCCCGGCGCCGCGACGGGGCAGGCGCTCGACCATCGGGATGAGGAACGCAAGGGTTTTGCCGGACCCGGTCGGGGCCTCGATGACGACATCCCTGCCCTGGTTGATGAGCGGGATCGCTTGCGCTTGAACGGGCACCGGTTCACTGATGCCGAGGGCGGCCAGAGCCGCCAGGGTATGCGGGCCAACGCCCGCGTCTGCGAATGACTGCAACGCTATCTCCTGATCCTCTCCGAGGTCGTATTTGGCGCGACGATCAGGACACCGTCAGATTGACGGGAGAGAGGACCCGAGCGAGCGGGCCGGCAAGTGCCGACGTAGAGAGTCTACCCGTTTGGCGCCGGCGTCATTCCTTTTAGACGGCGTCTTCCGAGTCAGCGTCTTCTGCGATCGTGTCCTGGCGCTCGTCCCCCGCAACGAGGGGATCCTCGTCGCTGGCCGAATAGCGGTCGCGAACCTCGGCGCCACCGGTCTCCGAGTCCCCGATTCCCTCGATGGAATCGTCCTCGACCAGCTCCCCGGACTCCCTGGCCTCGCGGAGCTGCTGCTCGAAGGCCTGGCGCGCCTCGTCCCAGGTTTCGTAGTCCCAGAACTCCGTGCCCTCCGGCACCTCGGCCCCCTCGGTCTCGTCCAGGCCGTGCTGAAGGATGTAACCGCGGGTCGTGTCCGGATCCTGGATCAGAGCGATGTAGCGCTCTCCGGTCAGCTCCGCCCGCCGCTCCGCCTGGCCGCTGTTCTCCAGCTCGAGGAGGCGGCTGATGATCTGCTCCTCACTTCTCTCCTGCATGGGATTGATTCTGAGCCAACCGTGGTTTGAGGATATGGCCGAGGCACCACGTGACCACAGACATCCCCGAGGTTCTTTTCGTGTGCGTCCACAACGCGGGACGCAGCCAGATGGCGGCCGCGCTTCTAAACGAGCGCGCGGCGGGCCGCGTGAGCGTGCGGTCGGCCGGCAGCGAGCCGGCTGGCACTCTCAATTCCCGCGTGGTCGAGGCGATGAAGGAGGTCGGCCTCGACATCAGCAGTGAAGCTCCAAAATCTCTTGCCGACGCCTTCGTGCGTGAGGCGGACGTGGTCATCACCATGGGCTGTGGCGATTCGTGCCCGATCTACCCGGGCAAGCGCTACGAGGACTGGGACCTCGAAGACCCGGCGGGCAAGGACATCGAGACGGTGCGCCGGATCAGGGACGAGATCGACGCCCGGGTTCAAGCCCTGGTCGAAGAGCTGGCGACAAGCCGAACCTAGCGCCACTATCCCATATATGTAATGTTAGAGTTACATGTTGTCGGTTCATGTGGAGGATGTGGCGGCTGCGCACGACGTTCCCGAGAATGCTGTCTGGCAGGCACTGTCTGACCCGACTCGGCGACGAATCCTCGATCTGTTACGCGAGCGGCCGCGGGTCACAGGCGACATCGCGTCCCGTTTCCAGATCTCGAGGATCGCTGTCATGCGGCATCTCGAGGTCTTGTCGGCGGCAGGCCTGGTCACAAGCCGCAAGCGTGGCCGGGAGCGCTGGCATTATCTCAACGCGATTCCGCTGGAGCGCATGCACGAAAGGTGGGTCGAGGCGCATGCCGGGCACTGGGCGGCCGGCCTCCTTCGCATCCGCCGCAGCGTCGAGAGCACACCCGCGCGCATGAGCGCGAACCGGCCGGCCGTGGACGTGGCGCTGGAGCTGACGATCGCCGCGCCGCGCGCCGAAGTGTTCGCCGCGCTCACCCAGGACCCCGGCGGTTGGTGGGGCGGTCCCTATTTGCGATCTGACTCGACTCGCCTAACTCTCGAGCCACGCCTGGGCGGGCTGTTCGTCGAGGCGTGGGAAGGCGGTGGCGCCGTGGTCGCGACAGTCACCGGCTGGACAGACGACAGCCACCTCGAGCTCGCCGGTCCGTTCCACATGGGCGCGGCGCTTGGCTTTGCCACCTTCGAGCTCAGCGAGCGCGACGGTGGCACCGCCCTGCAGTTTTCTTTCCGCGCCATCGGCGCCATCGATGCCGGCTTTCGCGAGCGGGCCGCCGAGGGCTGGGCCGAGCTGATCGGCCGTCTCAAGACGCTCGTCGAGACCGGCGCCAGGTTGGGCATCGCGCCGGACCCACCGCACAAGGAGAAGAAGCGATGAACGAGCAGGTGTATGAAGACCGATTTGGTGAGGTGTTCGACAGGCCGTCCATAGACATGGTCGAGCTGCGGTGGTTCGACACCACGGCGGACATGACCGCGGGCCAGTTTCAGGATTGGTTGTCGACCTTCGCGGGCTGCGTGGAGAAGTGTGGGCGCAGCCGCGTCCTGATCGACAGCACGTCCTTCGGGATGAACCCCGCGAACATGGACGGCGAATGGCGCGAGGCCAACATCATTCCCCGCTACAACGCGGCCGGTGTGGCGAAGTTCGCGTTCCACTTTCCTGACGGCATGCCTCTGATCGGGACGCCGCCCGCGCCCGAAGGACCGGCACGCTTTCCGACTGCCTATTTCGGGCGCCGCCAGGACGCGCTCGATTGGCTCGCCGGCTGACGAATAGGGAGTTGCGACAGGCAGTTCCTTCATATATGAGAACTGACATCCGGCCTGGAGCGCGATTCCCCGATTACGAGCTGCCCGATCACACCGGCACGCGCCGGAAACTGTCCGAGATCCAGGGCGGCGATCCGATGATCCTCGTTCTGTCGCGGGGCTATTACTGCCCCAAGGACCGGATGCAGCATCGGGTCCTGGTTGACCTCGAGCCGGAGATCACCGTCGCCTACACGAAGATGGTGACCATCTCGACCGATGCGCTTCTCGAGCTCAACGAGATGCGGACGGGCGTGGCCGCGCACTGGCCCTTCCTCTCAGATCCCGGTCGCAAGATCCAGAAGGACCTCGACATCCAGGAGTACACCGACCCGCACCACGACCCGATGATCCCGTACACGTTCGTGCTCGAGCCGGGGCTGGTCATCCACAGCATGTACAACGGTTACTGGTACTGGGGACGGCCCGGTGCGGAGGACCTGCGGCGCGACCTGCGCGAGGTCACGCAGAAGATCCGGCCCGACTGGGACCTCGGCAAGCCTGGGCTGCGTGAGGCCTGGGAGCGCGACGAGAAGGATGGTTTCTGGCCCTATGGCAAGTCGCTGAAAGAGGTGTTCGCCGCCAGCGCCTAAAGGTCCGCGGCGTTACACGGCCCCGGTGCGCACGCCGAGCTCGCGCAGCCAGCGGCGATACGCGATGGCAGTCCGGTCGCTGCGGAGATGGAGCTCGGCCTGCAGGTCTAGCGGCAGCAGCTCGGGGCGCTGAGACTCGAGTATCGGCCGGTCCTGCGCGAAGATTCGATCCTGGAACTCGACCATCGGCGAGCTCGGCTCGTAGTTCATCGCCATCCACATCCACGCGGTGCTGTCGACCGCGTCGTGCGGTGTGACCGACAGAAGCATTCCAAACGAGTGCTCGCCGTGCTTCACGAAAGACGCCGTGAGCGGCCGGTGGACGCGGTACGTGTACGTCACCACCGAGCCCTCGCCGGTGCCGTATGGGTCCGGCTGAAAAACCTTGACGCCCTCCGCCAAGACGCCATCGGCGTTGATCGTAGCGGTGTATTCCTCGATCTCCGGCCGCGCACGGTCGCCCAGGATGCCTTCGTGCACGAAGGGGAAATGGCCGACGTCGAGAAAGTTCTCGACGATGCGCGGCCCGCTTGCCTTGACGTGGTAAGGCCCGGCCATCAGCACCTGGTGCGAGGGATCTTCCATCAGACCGAATGTCGGGATCTTCGTCGCGCCGCCGCCGAGGGTGACCCAGACGACGCCATGGGCCGACGCAGCCTGATAAGCGGTGACGCACGCCTTTGCCGGTGGAGCCTGATCGGGGTGGGCGGGCATCAGCACGCACCGTCCGTCGCTTGCGTAGGTCCAGCCGTGATAGGGGCACTCGAGCCGAACGCCCGCGACGACGCGGCCCAGCGAGAGCCGGGTGCCGCGGTGGACGCACAGGTCGCGCCACGCGTGATAGTCGCTGCCCGAGCGCCAGAGCACGATGTCCTCGCCCAGCAACCGTGCGGCCGTCGGGCCGCCACCGGCGAGGTCTTCGACCCGCGCGACCGGATGCCAGTCCTCGATGAGGACCGGGTCATCGACCATCGTCGGCGAGTATATGTGGGGTCGGGCTACCTCACCGGCGCAAGCGCGGCCGTCACCAAGTCGATGAGCTTGGAGGAGGTGCTGAAGTCCTGCGTGAGCATGTTCTTGGTGACCGCAACGGCGATTCCGGTCGCGGTGTTGCCGCAGGCGAAGCTGCCGCCCGCGCCGCCGACACCAAACGTGGTGGCATTCTGCGGATCGGAGGGTGATCCGAGGCCTCCGATCGCATAGCCAAGGCCCCACGTGGTGGGCATTCCGAAAACCGCGTCGGGACCGCTCATCGCGACGGCGGTGGCTTCCTTCAGGGTCTTGGGAGAGATCAGCCGCACACCGTCCACCTCGCCGAGCAGCGC
>VBGM01000102.1 GCA_005880855.1 Chloroflexota bacterium | reverse complement strand
AAAGCCGGCGACGTCATCGCCATGCCCGCCGCGGGCGCTTACAACCTGGCGATGGCGAGCAACTACAACGGGATGCCGCGACCCGAGGTCGTGATGGTGAGCGCTGGCCGGGCCGATGTCATTCGCCGCCGCGAGACCCTCGACGACCTGATCGCCGCCGAAATCTTCTAGAGCCCGACCGTCACGGTGTTCGAGTTGTAGCAGGTGCCGCTATTACACACCTGGATGTAGGCGCTCTGTCCGGCGACAACTAGGAGCGGCGTCGCGAAGTGTTGCGAATATGATGTGCTGCCAGACGGTACGGACGCACTACCAGCTGAGCGAGGCGTGCCCGCGGCAACGACGGTCACGGTCCATGAACCTCCCGAAGCGAAGTAGTGAAACGTGACTGTAAAGCCATTGAGCGTGGAGATTGGTCCGACCCTCACATAAGGCTGCGGGGGCGGTGGCGTTGGCGTTGGTGAGGGCGGCGGCGGGCTCGGTGCGTGAGTCGGGCTTGGGCTCGGCTTCGTGGTCCCAGTGCCGCCGGTGCCGCTGGTCGGTGTCGGCGAGCGACGTGGGTTTGAGGTCGGGGACGCGCCGGGCGATGCGCCAGGCGACGGGCTCGTCCCGGGCGTGAAGTTCGGTGGGCCGATGAAAGCCGAGCTGTCGACGACGCGGAGAGCCGCCTGCGCGTGGCAGGTTCCGCTCCAGCAGAGCTTCACGGTATGGCTGCCGAGCGCGGTGTCACTCGGAACGAGGATCTCCCGGGTGACGTTGCCTTTGGCGTCCGCGCGGAAGGGAAACACGCTCAGCCGGCTCAGGAGCTGGACCTCGCCCGCCTGATTGGCGGGTACGTGGGATGCGGTCGCGGTCAGGCTGTCGCCGGGATGGACGGTGGTTGCCGACAGAGTCAGCGTTGGCGGCTTCAGCGCGGCGATGAGTCCGCAGGTCCCGACGAGCAGCACGAGGAGCAACGCCGCCGCCAGCATCGTGTAGAGGCGCCGCCGCGACTTCTTCGTCGGGATGGCGGCGGACACCGGCGACGCGACCGGCATCGGGGGAGTCGCGTCGGCCACGACAGGCGCGGGCATCGGCATCACGACAGTTGCGTTGGCGGGCGCGGCTTTCGCACGCGCGATCGGAACGGTGGCCGCAACCGGAGGCGCCATCACGACCGTTCGCTCGACGGCCGGGCTCTGAGGAGCTTCCAGGGCAGATCGAAGCGCGGCGACGAAAGCCTCGCAGCTCTCCCACCGCGCGCCGGCGTCCCGCGCAAGACCGCGCAGGATCACCGCGTCGACGCCGGATGGGAGCTCGGGCCGCCGGCTTCTCGGCGGCACAGGGTCGCGATGGACGTGCGCGTACAACATCTCGAGCACGCTGTCGTCCTGGAAGGGGAAGGCCCCGGTCAGCATCTCGTAGGCCATGGTCGCCAGCGAGTAGCGATCGGCCGCCGGACCCACCTGACTGCCGGTGACCTGCTCTGGCGCCATGTAAGCGGGGGTGCCGGTGGTGGCGCCCGTCATGGAGTTGAGCGTGGCCGACTGCAGAAGCTTCACCAGGCCGAAGTCCGCGATGATCGGGGTCCCGTCCCGCGCCACCAGGACATTGGCCGGCTTGACGTCCCGGTGGACGATGCCCAGCGAATGCGCGTAGTCGAGGCCGGCCGCGATGCCGTCCAGGTATTCGAGGGCCGTGGCCGCGTCGAGCGGGCCTTTCTTCATCTGGGCGGCCAGGCTGCCCCCGGGGACGTACTCGACGATCATGTACGGCGTCCCCTGGTACTCGCCATAGTCGAAGACGTTGAGGATGTTCGGGTGGCGCATCTGGGCGATGGCCTGGGCCTCGCGCCGGAACCGTGCGATCGAGTCCGGATCGGGGGAGATGCCATGCATCACCTTGACCGCGCCGGTGCGCGCCAGGGGTACGTGGTAGGCGCGATAGACGACGCCCATGGCGCCCTGGCCTATGAGGTCTTGGACCTCATATTGACCCAAACGCGTTCCTGGTTCGATCGACACGAGCGCTCGATTATGTGGACAGGGCGAGCGGTTTCAATCCGCGTTAACAGCACTTTCAAAGAGGTCGGCCGCAGATGACGGCCCGGCTGTTGCGCAACAGTCAAAATCGTTAAGCCAGAGGCGCGTGCTTAACGTCAAGCGCGCGCAAGCGGTTGTCACGCTCAGTACAACGAGCCTGGAGGTCCTGGTGGTCTCAGACCCGGTTCTGGAGCCGGCCTCCGGCGCGTCGGCGCCTCTGTGCGACCAGGCCGGCGAGGATCGAAAGTGCGATCTCGGCCGGATTGACGGCGCCGAGGTCCAGGCCGACCGGGCTCTGGATCCGGGCGATCACATCCTCGGCAACGCCCTTGGCGCGAAGGGCTTCGAGGTGGTGGCCGGTGTGCCGCCGGCTGCCAACCAGGCCGATGAATGTCGGGTTCCTCGGTATCACCGCCTCCAGCGCCTGCACAAGGTCGGGCGCGTCATGGTCGGTGTGAACCACGTACAGCTCCTTCCCGAGATTCGGTGGCAGCTTGTCCAGTGATTGAATGGCTGGCGGCCAACCCGCATCTTTCATGCGCTCGGACCGTGTCTCGACCAGCAAGGCTACGAAGCCAATTTGTCGCGCCCAGTCCACGAGGGCCCTCGCCACCGGCGTCGCGGAAAAGACCAGCAATGTGGGTGGCGCTTCGTAGGGCTCCAGGTACACCTCGATGCTGCCCAGGTCGTGGTGGTAGGTGCGCAGCTGCGGCGAACCTGATTCGAGGATTCGGTCCGAATCTGCCATTGCGGCGGAGTCGAACTCGCTGCAGCCGAGGGTTCCCGCCAGCGTCGCGGTTCGTGACATCAGGAGCTTCGCCCCTGGCCTGGAAGGCGGCTCGCCGTCGAGCTTGATCACCGTGGCGAGCACCACCTCCTCGCTCTTCGCGAGGCGGGCCGCCAGCTCCTCTTCGACGCTAGGCACGGGCGGCGCTTCGCGTGAGAAGCGCGGATAGGATGTCGCACGCGCGCGCGATCTCCTCTTCAGTGGTGGCGTAGCCGGTGCTCAGCCGAAGGCTGCCGAGGGCGGTCGTCAGGCTCAGGCCCATGGCCAGGAGGACGTGCGATGGATCGAGCGATCCGGATGCGCAGGCCGAGCCGCTCGAAACGGCCAGGCCGGCCAGGTCGAGGGCGAGCAGCATGTCCTCCCCTTTGCGCTCCTCGAACCCGAAGCTGGTGAGATTCGGCAGACGGTCGCCGGCTCCGGTCGGGACACCGCCGAGCTCGACGAGAGTCTGGCGAAGCACAGCCGACTGAATGGCAGCACCGCGCGCTCGGTGCTCTCGCTCGCGCGCGCATACGGCGAGAGCCGTCGCGCATGCCACCGCGGAGGCGACGTCCTCGTGCCCGGCCCGCCTCCCCCATTCCTGCGGCCCGCCATACAGCACTGGGTCTATGCGCACGCCAGCCCGGACATATAGCGCTCCGCCGCGACCGGCCCCGAGCTTGTGCCCGCTGATCGACACGAGGTCGGCGCCATCGGGGATCGGAATCCAGCGTGGTCCCGCGCACGCGTCAACATGAACGAGGGCGCCTTGCGCGTGCGCGCGATCGATGACTTCGCGCACGGGCTGCACCGTCCCGACCTCGTTGTTGGCGAGCCCGATCGAGACCAGCGCGACGCCTGCCGTGATGACATCCGGGTCGGCGCGGGCCTGGCGATCAACCGGCGCGATCTCGACCTGGTGTCCCTCCACCTGCAGCCGGCGCACCGCGCCCAGCACGGCCTGGTGCTCGGCCGCCCACGTCACTATGCGTGCGGACCTGGCCAGGCGGCGAGCGGCTCCGAACAGCGCAAGGTTCACCGACTCGGTGCCGGAGGACGTGAAAGTGATCTCGGTGCGGTCGGCACCCAGGGCGTGCGCGGCGACATCCCGCGCCCGGTCGAGCGTCGCGCGGGAGGCACGGCCCTCGGCGTGGGGACTCGAGGGGTTGCCGTCGGGGACATCGCGAAGAGCCGCGAGCACCTCAGGGAGGATGGGTGCGCCACCAGCATCGTCGAGAAAGATCCGATTCACCGGCGGGCCTTGACCAGGCCGGCTCTACCGGCTGTGGTCAGGCTGGTGGATGAGCTCTCTGAGTGTGCCCTGGAAGTTCTTCAGGTACAGGTGAAGGTCGAGGATCTCGTCGACGCTGATCGGCTCGCGTGCCGGCGCCGAGTCGACGACCTCAGCAGCGTCGACGTTCTCGATCTCCTCCACCGCTCCGCCTGCGATGGCAAGGACCACCATGAAGGTCACCTGGCATTGGGCACACGTGACCTGGAGGTGGAAACGCTCCTCCTCATGGCTCAGGACCTGGATGTCGCAGCCTTTCAAGCTGCGCCCGCAGACCGGACAGTTGTAGAACCGAGCCCGGTCGCGGATGAACTCGATGATGCTCATCGGCAAACCCATATTACGCCGCGCGTCTTGGCCGACATGACGCTAGCGCTGGCCCTCGATACAGGTGCAGCCATGGGGCCCGACCACCGCCGAGTGCAGCGTGCCCGCGAGCAGCACCATGCGGTCGCCGGCCATCAACTCGAGACGCTTTCCCTCCTGTTCAAGAAGGAAAGTGATCGAGCCGTCGACACAGTAGAGGACCTTCTCGTAAGGGTGGCTGTGCGCTCCATAACGATCGTGCGGCCCGTTCGACCACGAGTAGCACGAGCCCGCCTCGCGGCGAAGGCTCGTCATCAGGTCGTCCATCAACGCCATCGCTTCGATTCTAAGATTGGGCGTAGGTGAAGCCCCGGTTCCTCGCCGACTGCAACGTCGGGCGGCTCGCGCGCTGGCTGCGTGCGCTGGGCTACGACGCGTCGTATCACCCACAAATCGACGACGCCGAGCTGGTTCGTGAGGCCGCGGCCGAGAGCCGAGTCTTGTTGACCCGAGACCGGGACCTGACCAAGCGGCGCGTGATCCAGAGTGGCGTCGTCCGCGCGATCCTGATCCGTGACGACGAGGTCACCGCTCAGCTCCGCCAGGTCTTCAAGGAGCTGGGGCTGGAGCTCAAAGAGGCGCTCACACGCTGCATCGAATGCAACTCCGAGCTCCAGGCGCGCGTCGCATCGACGGTGGCCGAGCGGGTACCGCCTTACGTGCGCAAGACGCAGTCGCGGTACTCGGAATGTCCCGCCTGCGGGCGCATCTACTGGGCGGGCACGCACTGGCAGAGGATGCGCGAGGTGCTGGCCGGACTTTGAAGAACGTCCTGCGGCGGCTCATCGCGGGCGAGCTGACAGAGGACGAGGCTGTCGCCGAGCTCCGCACCATCCAGCTCGATGAGCTTGGGGGCAAAGCAAAGCTCGACCTCGGCCGCTTCATGCGACGCGGCGTGCCCGAGGTCGTGCTTGCGCCCGGCAAGGCGCCTGCCGAGGCGGCGCGACTCGCCGTCATGCTGGCGCACCGCCAGGGCCAGGGGCTGATCAGCCGCATGACCGCCGAGCATCGGAAGGCGTTGAGCGCCGCGGCGGCCGCTGAGCGGATGAGCCTCACCGACTACTCGAATTCAGCGCGAGTTCTGCGTGAAGGATTTGCGCCGGACCCTGTCGGCGGCAAGGTCGGGCTGCTCACGGCCGGCACATCGGATGTGCCTGTGGCCGACGAAGCCCGCATGGTCATCGAGGCGTGCGGCTTGGAAGCGCGGTTGGAAGCCGACCTTGGCGTTGCCGGACTTCACCGTTTCATGGGGCCGCTGGCGGCCATCCTCGAGTGGGGCGCCGACGTCATCGTCGTCGCGGCCGGCATGGACGGCGTGTTGCCCGGCCTGGTGGCCGGTCTCATCGACGTCCCCGTCATCGGGCTGCCGGTGTCGACCGGCTACGGCCATGGCGCGGCGGGCGAAGCCGCCCTCAGCACGATGCTTCAGTCCTGCTCAACTGGACTCGTTGTGGTCAACATCGACAACGGCGTGGGCGCAGGCGCCGCGGCAGCGCTGATCGGCGCCCAGGCCGCTCAGGGACGGCGTCGGGGAAAGAACGCGACCGCGATCACGAACGCCGCCGCGCCGGCCAGCAGCAAGCCGAGGACCACACCGCCGAGCGTGCGCGACAGGTCCGATCCGCCCGGGATCGCGAACACCAGAGCAAACAGCAGGACAGCAGCGAAGACGCCGGCCAAGAGCCACGGAAAGCCGCGCCGCGTGCGCCCGTAAAAGAAGAGCCAGAGCCGGCCGGGCCGTTTCTTCAAAGCAGCTCCAGCAGCTCGGCGAGCTGCGCGATCACAGGTATCCCGGGTTGGGTCGGGTGCGCGTTGTGGGCGGTGTAGATCACCGCCCGCATGCCGATCGCCCTCGGCCCTTCGTAGTCCTCCAGCTCCCGGTTGCCCACGAAGAGAACCTTCTCGGGCACAAGCCCGATGGCGTCCAGCGCGGCCCGGTAGATCTCGGGGGCCGGCTTGCGCCGGCCGACCATGCTCGAGAAAACGACCCCGTCCATGAGCGCACCGATCCCATTCGTCCCTACCTGGCGCCGCATCATCTCCGGCGGAAACGGCGCATTGGAGCAGATCGCCCGCCTGATGTCACGAGAGCGGAGCGCTTCCAGGACCTGCCACGCGTCGGGGTCGACCCTGACGATCCGGTCCCAGCACATCTGCTCCGCGTCGACGATCTCGTAGAGCAGTCCATCCGGCAGCGAGAGACCGGCGCTCCCCCAAGACGCTTTCGATACTTCGATCCAGTCGACCTCGTCCTCGCTGGCGCTCGTCACGTACTCTTCGAGGGGCATGAGCACGTTCACGAGGATGGCCTCTGGCGAGGGGGCCGGCCCCCCGATCGTCTCCTCGATGGTCGGCAGGAAGTTGCGGATTACCTCGAGCAGCTCGCGCCTCGGGTATTCGAACGTGACCAGCGTCTGGCCGTAGTCGAAGAGGACTCCATCGATGTCCGGCATCTGGCGAATATCCTGAGCGAGTGGCGAAACCTCCTGCGCGGCAGCTGACGCACGTCGACGCGAGCGGGGCGGCCCGTATGGTCGACGTCGGCGACAAGCCGGCGACGTCGCGCGAGGCGCTGGCCGAGTGCATGGTGAGGATGGCGCCGGCCACTTTGCGCGCGGTGCGCGAGGGCACGCCAAAAGGCGACGCTCTGCAGGTCGCTCGCATTGCCGGCATCATGGCGGCCAAGCGGACGTCCGAGCTGATTCCGCTGTGCCACCCGCTGCCTCTCACCAAGGTCGATGTGGACTTCGAGT
>VBGM01000101.1 GCA_005880855.1 Chloroflexota bacterium | reverse complement strand
AGGACGCGCCGTGTACTTCAGCCCTGGCGACCAGGAATTTCCCGTCTACCACCAGCCTGAGATCCAGCGTGTGATCGCCAATTGCGTGCGCTGGTGCGGAAGTGCTGTGGCGGCGAACGATGTGCCGTCCAGCCGGAAGGGCGGCGTCGGGCGGGATTGGTTCCTTAAAGGATCGTGAGACCTTGACGGGGCTCAGCCCAGTTTTGAGCGGCGGTCACCCCATGCGGTAGCTTGCGATATCGGTGCGGTGCCAATATAGCGAGCAAAGTCTGATGAGCCGCGACGGAAGAATCGGAGTAGGCATCATCGGCGCCGGCGAGATCGCGGGCGCTCACATTCGTGGTTACCTGCAAGCCGCGGAGCACGCGCGGGTAGCCGCAATCGCAGACGTCGACTCAGCGCGCGCCCGACGTTTCACAGAGCGGGCGGGCCGACCCGAGATCTTCGTCGATTACCGACAGATGATCGCGTCTCCGTTGGTGGATGCGGTCGACATTTGCTTACCGCATCACCTGCACAAAGATGCGATCGTGGCGGCGGCTGAGGCAGGAAAGCACATTCTGTGCGAAAAACCGCTGTGCCTCACGATCGAGGAGGCCGAGGCGGTCACACGCGCAGTCACCGACGCCGGCGTCACGCTGATGTGCGCGCACAACCAACTGTTTCTGCCAACTGTTGCAGCGGCACGTCAGATGGTTCGCGACGGCAGATTGGGCAAGGTGTATGGGGCCCGCACAACCGACATCTTCTCCTTGACGATCGGCCCCGACCGATTGGGTTGGCGGGCACGGAGGGCGACGAGCGGGGGCGGCGAGCTCATCGACACCGGGTACCATCCGACGTACCTCTTGCTCCACCTGATTGACAGCGTGCCGGCGAGAGTGGCGGCCATCCTCAGCCGACATCGCCTGGAGATTCTTGAAGGCGAAGACTCCGCCACCGTGCTCATCGAGTTTGCGGACGGTACGGTCGGGACGATAGTGACGAGCTGGGCCTATGAGCCGGCCGGCTGCACCGAGAGGTTCTCCATCGTTGGCGAAGCCGGAAGCCTATGGAGTGATGGCCGTGCGCTGTATCACAAACCGCGCGGCGGGGAGCAGACGGTTGTCCAAGAATCCGGCGGTGAGACAGACACATACGCGGCGGAGGTGGTCGACTTCATCGCCTGTCTTGTTGAGGGGAGGCGGCCCATGAACACCGAGGTCGAGGGCGTCAATGTCCTCAAGGTCATCCTCGGAGCGTATGCGTCCGCGGAGCGTGGAGAGATCGTGGAGCTGAAGAATCCGTAGGCGGTTGGGGGCCTCCCTTGGGCTCGCGATCGTGCTCGTTGCTCTCGCGCTCGATGTTCTAAATCGCTACGAGCCAATCGGGATCGACTTTCACACCTACCTTGCCGCGGCGAGGGTTGGTATGGAACGGGGGTGGTCGCTCATTTACGACCAGAACCTCGTAGCCATCGAGCAGAAGTGGTTGGTGCCAGACCAGATCGCCCAGCCCTTCCTCAGCCCTCCGACTGACGCCTGGTTGACGGCGCCTCTGATACCGCTCCCGTACTGGGTTGCGTACTGGATCTGGGCGGCCATCACATTGGCCGCCCTGGTGGCAGCGATGGTGTGGGCGTCGCTGAGTCCTGGCATCGAGCGGTGGATCATCACCGGAGCAGCCATCGCGTCGTGGTGGGTCTTGCATGCGGTGAACCTGGGGCAGGTGGCGCCGCTGGTGGCGGCGGGAGCGGCGCTGGCGACCCGCCTCGCGCGCGAACGGAGAGACCTCACCGCAGGAATCGCCCTGTCCCTCCTGTACTTGAAGCCGAACACCGCACTGTTGATCCCGTTCGCCCTTCTGGTCGCGGGCCGATACCGGATTTTTGCCTCGTGGGCAGCGGTGGGCGTTGTGATCGCGCTGGTGGCCTTCGGTTTGATGGGAAGCCAGGGCGTGTCCGCCTATCTCAGCCAGCTGCGTGGACCACTGCCGGAGGGCGCCAACAACCTGACGCTGGAGGGGGCGTTCGGTGTGGGAGGTTGGCTTGCCACTGCGCTTCGGGCTGGCATCGTCCTGGCGTGCCTTGCGGCCGCGTTTCGACTTCGCCACACGCCTGGGCTTGTCATCGCAGTAGGCGCGATTGGCTCACTGCTGGTGGTGCCATATCTGCACGGCTCGGACCTGTGCCTTTTCAGCGTGGCGGCATGGATTGTCTGGGAGGAACGGACGGCCATGCGATGGCGAGCGCCAATCGCGGCGGTATGGCTGGTGAGTACTCCCTATGTCAACAGCACGGCTCTCGCCTTGCGCTTGAACCGCTGGACGCTATTCGAAGTCGCTTTGCTGTTCGCTCTGGCTGTCGTGGCGGTTTGGCCAGGTGGTGAGGCCTCTACACGATCAGCTTCAGCGTCAGGATCTTGAATGGCGTGAGGTCGAGCTCGAGCTGTCCGTCGCGTACTTGAATCTCATCGCGGTTTCGTTCGAGCAGGTCGCAGAGGAATGCCCGCGTCCCTGGCAGCGACGTGCGCACGCGCGCTCGACAGCGGCCGCCCCACGCTTCGTAGAGCCTGATGATCACCGCGTCCGAGTCCTCTGCTCGCTTGATCGCCTCCACCACCACTTGCGGCGTGTCGACCTCGATCAACGACCGCTCGCCGGCGCCACGAATCACTCGCAGGGGATTGTTGAGATCCTCGGCGGCTGCGATCACTCCGGCGTCGCGGAAGTCGCCCGGATGGGGCATCAGCGCATATGTGAATCGATGGCTGCCGCGATCCGCGGATGGGTCGGGATGAGTCGGCGCGCGCAGCAGTGACAGTCGCATGACCGAGCCCTGGATGTCGTAGCCATACTTGCAGTCGTTGAGCAGCGCGACGCCGTAGCCGGGCTCGCCCAGGTCGGCCCACCGATGGGCGCAGACTTCAAAGCGCGCCTGGTCCCAGCTGGTGTTGGCATGCGTGCTTCGCTCGACGTGACCGAACTGGATCTCATACGTTGCCCGAGACGACCGCACTGCGACAGGAAACGCGACCTTGAGAAACTTGTGCTCCTCCTGCCAGTCGATTTCAGTTTCGAATCGAAGCACACGCGAATCGGCATCGAGGACCATTCGCTGTTCCAGCGTCGATGAGCCAAACTTGCGGGTGAACCGCACAGCAGCTCGCAGCGGCCCATCCATCTCGACGTTGGCGCTCACGAGCTCGGTGACCTGCACAAAGCTCGTTCGGTAGTCGGCGTCAACATCCCATGCGTCCCAGTTTTTCGGGTTGTCGTCGTGAAGCAAGAGCGCATTGCCGACCGCCCCCGGAGCGAGCGCCTCGCGCCTGGCTTCCTTGTCCCAGATCGATGTCAGCAGCCCGCGGTCATCCCAGGTCACGCGGAGCAGCCCGTTTTCCATCACCTGGCCCGAAACCGAAACCGGCTGCGGCTGTGTCGCTATCGAGTCCGCAAACGACGCCCAGCCGCACGCCGGTGCGCCGACCAGAACGCATCGCCCGTCGACCTCGACCACCTCGCGCCTCGGGTGTGAGTTGACGTTGAAGGCGGTCAGGTCGTCTCCGCTGCCGACCAGTGTGGATTGGGCGGATGTGGTGATGCCACCCGCAATCTCGACTACGGCCTCGAGCTCGCGCTCGGCATCTTCATAGACCCAGTCGATGCTCGAGCCCGGAAGGATGTCGTGGAACTGATTGATGAGCAGCCGCTTCCAGCTGGAGTCGAAAATGGCCGCCGGATAGTTGTGTCCAACGGCCACCGACCAGATCTCAGCCTCACGCAGGGCCTGTTCGGCGCGCCGGTTCAACCGCTTGGTCCGCGCTTGCGATGTGTAAGTCCCGCGATGCAGCTCGAAATAAAGCTCGCCGACCCATGTCGTGAGGTTGCGCGCCTCTTGTTTCGCGCGAGCAAAGAAATCGGCCGCGCGGCCGAGCTCGACCTGCGGCGCACCGTCGATGCTCCGCAGGCGGCGAGCAGATTCGATCATGTCCGGCTCCGGCCCACCGCCCCCGTCGCCCCAGCCGTAGAGATAAAGCGAATGCGAGGAGCGGTCCTGGTCCTTGAAGTCGGCCACGCTGCGCACGATCTCCCCTGCCGTGAAGTTGCCGTTGTAGGTGTCCGCCGGCGGAAAGTGCGTGAAGATGGCCGTCCCGTCGATGCCTTCCCACATGAAAGTGTGGTGTGCCGGCTTGTTGGTGTCGTTCCACGAGAGCTTCTGGGTCAAGAAGTATTCGCCGCCTGACTCAGCGATCAGCTGTGGCAGCGACGCTGGATAGCCAAACACGTCTGGGAGCCAAAGCTCGCCGGTGTCGACGCCGAACTCCTGCATGAAAAAGCGCTTGCCATGCACAAACTGCCGAACCAGCGCTTCCCCCGAAGGAAGGTTGCAGTCCGCCTCGACCCACATCGAACCTACCGGCTCCCACTGCCCGGCGGCGACCTTTTGACGGATGCCTTCGAAAATGGTTGGATACGACTCTTTCATCCAGGCGTACTGCGCAGGCTGCGAGCAGGCGAATCGATATTCGGGGTACTCGTCCATCAACGCCAGCGCGGTTGAAAAGGTCCTCGCGCACTTTCGGCGCGTCTCGCGCAGCGGCCAAAGCCACGCGGTGTCGATGTGCGCGTGTCCGACCGCGGTGATCCGATGGGTCGAGGTGCTCGGTCGTGAGCGAACCCGTTCCAGATCATTCGGATC
>VBGM01000100.1 GCA_005880855.1 Chloroflexota bacterium | reverse complement strand
CGCGCCTGCCAAGCAAACCAGCCTTTGCCGTCGGAAGGGCTTTCTTCAGGCCCGGCTAGACCCGCCGAACCAACAGCCGATGAGCCCCACGACTCGCTACGCGCGCAGCGCCGACGTCAACATCGCTTACCAGGTGGTGGGCGATGGCCCACTCGACCTTGTCCTGGTCCCCGGTTGGGTCAGCCAGGTCGAAGCGATGTGGGATGAGCCAACGCACGAGGCTTTCCTCCGTCGGCTGGCGTCCTTCAGCAGGCTGATCGTGTTCGACAAACGCGGCACGGGCCTATCGGATCGGGTCAGCGTGGACCGGCTGCCCACTCTGGACGACCGAATGGATGATGTCCGAGCCGTAATGGATGCGGCCGGATCCGAGCGTGCGGCTCTCTTTGGGACGTCGGAGGGCGGGGTCATGAGCGCGTTGTTCGCAGCGACGTATCCGCAGCGGACGGCCGCGCTCATCCTCTACGGCGCATATGCCAAACGGATCCGCACGCCGGACTATCCGTGGGCGCCGACTGCCGATGAGCGCGCGCGCTATATCGAGGGAGTCGAACGGGCTTGGGGGGGCGCGGCGCAGCTCGACGTGCTGGCTCCAAGCATGGCAAACGACCCGCGACTGCAGGACTGGTGGGCTCGCTACTTGCGTGTATCCGCCAGCCCAGGAGCGGCGGTTGCACTCCTCAAGATGAACACCCAGATCGACATCCGTCCGATCCTGCCAACGATTCGCGTGCCTACGCTCGTTATGCACCGGACGGGTGATCTCGACATCGACGTCGGCGGCAGCCGCTACATTGCCCAGCAGATCCCGGGTGCCAAGTACGTCGAGCTGCCGGGACGCGACCACCTATGGTTCGTGGGCGATACCGAGGCAATCCTTGGCGAGATCGAAGAGTTCTTGACCGGGGTTCGTCGCGCGGCAGAATTCGATCGAGTGCTGGCGACCGTGATGTTCACCGACATCGCCGACTCGACGGCCATCGCTGCGAACCTTGGCGACAGTCGCTGGCGGTCGCTCGTTGAATCCCACAACTCGCTTGTCCGCCGCGAACTGGACCTCCATCGTGGTCGCGAGGTCGACAGCGCAGGCGATGGCTTTCTTGTCCATTTCGACGGACCGGCGCGGGCGATTCGTTGCGCGTCCGCGATCGTTGATGGGGCTGCGCGGCTGGGGCTTGGAGTCCGGGCCGGTGTCCACACTGGCGAATGCGAGATGGTGGGCGGGAAGCTGCGCGGGGTCGCGATACACATTGGTGCTCGAGTAATGGCAGCAGCCGCGCCGGGCGAGGTCGTCGTGTCGAGCGCAGTGCGCGACCTGGTTGCCGGGTCCGGCATTCAATTCGCTGATCGCGGTCGCCACGAGTTGAAGGGCGTGCCTGGCGAATGGCAGCTATATGTAGTCGTGAGAACCGCCTAGCGGAATAAGAGGGTGCTTCGAGGCTGCCTGCCAGCATCCCGGCAGCAGTCAGCCGACGTGGTGAGTGGCCGCGCCATTGAGGTTGCTTCTATTTGTAGCCGCGCGAGAGTAAATACTTAGCGCCCGACTCGAATCCCTTGGGTCCCGGTACAAAGAACCCGAAGGCATCGGCCAGGCGGTTCGTCGTGTTGAACGCAAAACAGACGGCGAGGGCATCCTCGATCTGCGCGCGCGAGACACCGGCGTCGAGCACTCTCCGCATGTCGGCTGCCTCGACAGTGTGCTCTCGTGTCAGCTTTTGCAGCATGCGAAGGGTGGCTCGGAGAGGCTCCTCGATCGGGGCTGTTTCAAGGTTGGAAAGCACGGCTGCGACCCGCGCTTGATCGTGATATGCCCCGGCTGCAGTTGCAGTGTGCGCACCGATGCAAAACTCGCACATATTTGTCTTCGAGACAAAAGCGGCCATCAACTCCCGGTCGCCAACTGACCAAGCGGATGGTCCGCGCATCGCTTCGTGGGTGAACAGCTTCATAGGCTCGCCGTAGAAATCGGCGCGATAGAAAACGAGCTTGGCGGCGTCAGGCACCGGCCGACGCGAGGCCAGTTGTATAAACGCAAACAGAACCTTCGTGCCAAATGTGTAGCCGCTGTTGAGGATTTCTAGACGCATACTCAGGACCCCTCATCACTAATGGCCACAGTCAAGGCTGCGACAGCGTTCTGATACTGCCGCGTGGCCTGACCCACAGCCGCACATACAACGAGCTCAAAGATCTGGTCCTCACTGAGGCCGGATGCTTTCACCGCGGCCACGTCGTCGTCCGTGGTCAGCGTGGGGTACTTGGCGACCTTGCTGATGAGCCCATGGAGCGGCTCAGTGAGCGTTGCGTTGTCGAACGCATCATGTCGCTCAGCGCGTGACGCCCTACCGTCTCCCTCGAGAACCCGTGTGACCAGTGCTCGATGTGCCGTTCGCTTCTCTTCCATCTACTCCTCCTACTCCTCGCTAGCCACGGCCCTGGCGAAATGCTCCAGGTTGCTGCTCCAGCCACCGCCCTCGCCGATCCCGTCGCGTAGCGCCTGGCCGTCGACGAGTCGATGGAGGTGTCGGTGCTCCAGTTCAGCCCTGGTCTGTTCCGGCCCCTCGGCAGTGAACCGCACCTCGATCTCGCTGGCGTGCAGCGGGTCGGGGTCGTACTGCCAGGAGCCGTTGATCTGCCAGGTGACGAGGAGCCGAAGCGGTGGCTCCCATGCCAGCACTCGACCCCAGTCGCATTCGCTGCCGTCCACCCCGCGTTCGTACCACCGTCCACCCTCGCCTGGCTCCAGGATGGCCTCGGCCATTTCCGGCTGGCCGATGTGAAACTCGCGCGGCCACCACGTGTTGAATGAAGCCGTGAAAACACGGAATGCCTTTTCGATGGGCGCGCGGACGGTGATCGCTCCGTTGATTGCCGGGATCGTCGATGTGTCGCCCACGATTTTTCTCCTACTTACAAGTCATCAGGGGCCGCTTCGGCAGCCTGTTGATAGGCTCCGAGCGCCTGATCCCAAATGCGGTCCAGGTAGGCCCTCAGGGCACCCACTCCAGCCGGGTCAATTTGATAGAGACGGCGCGTTCCCTCCGACCGGCTGAAGACGAGCCCGCCATCTTTGAGCAGGCGAAGGTGCTGGGATACCGCCGGCCTGGTGATTGGGAGCTGCTTGGCCAGTTCTCCCACGGACCAGGGGTGCTGAGCCAGCAGCTCGAAGATGGCGCGGGGGCTAGCATCACCGAACAGTCAAATCGGCTCGCTTCGGCATTTCTACGCTCGAGCTCGTCGGGGCTCAACGTAATCGAGTAGCAGTCGCAACGGCCGAGGCAGCCGGGAGAGATCGATCGTCTCGACGATGGCCCGGATATATCGGCTGTTGCGCTCCGACACGCTCCGGATGAAGCGGCGGAATTGCTGATCCACCGGGCGGCCGTGCCACGCGTGCTGGTTCCGGAACCTTCGCCATGGCTGCGCGTCCCCCTCGAGCTCGATGAGCCTTGATAGGTTCGTTTCGCTGGTGGCCCGAATCAGCTCGTCCTCCAGGTCGGCGATGCACGCAAAGAACCCAACACCTTCCAGCTGGCTGCGATCAAGGCTTGGACCGTAGCCCGCCCGCTCCAGAGCCGCTCGGATGACTTCCTCTTCGCCCTCGTCATAGAGGCCGGCAAGCTTGGCTCGCGGTTCCTCGGCAGCCAGCTGCCGCAAGAACCGGCTGATGGCGTGGGCGCCGTTGATCGGAACGACGGACACGCCTTCGGCTTTGAGGTCGCGTCCCGATCGCCGGGCGGCCAGCGTCAAAGCGAGCTCGTCGGTTACACCCTCAACCAGGACGATCGTGCGCACAGCTGAATACTGCCCTCGCCGATGCCGGATATTGACGACGAATCGAGCCAGGTCGCGACTCCGTCAGGTCGGCAACCGCGACCAGCCGTTTCCCGATCCCTCCCGGCGAGGTCTCAGTCACGGACGAGGAAGAGCCGCTTCTCGGGGCCGAGGTGCGCTGCCCACTCGAGACGGCCCGCGCCTGCAAAGCGCAGGTACGCGCGGAGGGCGTCGCCCATCGCGTCGACGAACCCTTCGGCGCGGCGCGGCGCGAAACCGTCCTCCCACCAGACGTTGAGCACCGCCACGCGGGCTCGCTCGCGGTCGATCTGCGGTTCGATCCGGCCCACGAAGCGGTCGCCGAAGGAGATCGGGAGCACGTACCAGCCCCAACGGCGCTTTGCCGGCGGGAAAAAGCCCTCCCATACGTAGTCGAAGTCGAACAGGCTCGCCAGAAGGGCGTTGTCCCACAGCAGCGAGTCGAACGGGGCGATGAACGCGACGGAGGGCGTCGGCTGCGGCGGCGACTGCAGCAGGGCGAGCTCCTCGCGGAGGACCAAGCGCTTGCCGCGCACGCCCTCGACGTCGATGGGCACGAGTGCGCCGAGCTCGATCAACTCCTCGCGCAGCGCATCCCGCCCTGGCCGCTCCGGGCTCGACTTCGGCGGGGCAATGCGGTCGAACGTGCCGCCGGCGCCGCCAGCCCCGAGCAAGCCGTGAGCGCGGTAGCGGGATAGGAGCTTGTGCCGGAGCTGTTCTCGCTCTGGCACCTCGTGCGCGAGCACCTTGGCCGGGAGCAGCCGTTCGAGGAGGTCGTAGTACCGGTGGTTGCCGTCGCGCCGCGCGAGGCCGATCACGCCCATGACGGTGTACGCCTCGAGCACCGCGCGCACGACGTTCTCCGGCATCCCGAACCA
>VBGM01000014.1 GCA_005880855.1 Chloroflexota bacterium | reverse complement strand
AAGTCGATAAGGTAAGACGCCGGCGGGATGAGGCTCGATGGCACATCGGGTCGCAGCTGCCATGGCGCGCTGGTGGCGGGCACACGCGCGTAGAGGATGCAGGCCACGGTCATCAAGAGTGGCCCGACGATGAGGAAAGGCCTGGCCCCATAGCGGCCGGCGAGCGTCCCGAACCTGGGCGACAGCAATGTCAGGAGAACTCCGCTCGGGATGAACATCAGCCCGGCCGCAGCCGCGGTGTAGCCCAGGGTTCCCTGCACGAAGAGCGCCTGGCTGTAGCCGCTCGCGAGGAGACCTCCGTAGATCAGCAGAGTCGAGATGTTGATGGTCGTGAAGGAGTGCGACTTGAACAGGCTGAGCGGGATCAGCGGATGGGGAGCGCGGGCCATGTAGAACGGAGCCACGGCCGTGCCGAGGAATCCGGCCGCGAGGATCACGAAGGCCACCGGGTCGTGCCAGTCGCGCTGCTGGTCGTAGATGGTCCCAAACGAGAGCCCGCCGACGGCGATGCCGACGATGATTGCGCCCAACCAGTCGAAGCCGGCGGGAGGCTCGTCCGAGCGGCTCTCGGGCACATGTCTCCACGTCGCGTACAGCGCGATCAACGCGATCGGGATGTTGATGAGGAAAGCGGCGCGCCACGAGATGGTGTCGACGAGGACTCCTCCCACAGCGGGCCCGAGCAGCGTCGTCCCGGCCGCCGCGCCGGACCAGATGCCGTACGCGCGGCCCCGCAGCGGGCCGCTGAACCCGGCCGCGATCAATGCCAGCGAACCCGGCACGAGAAAGGCGCCGGCGATGCCCTGGACGACACGCAGGACCACGAGCACCTCCAGGCTGGGGGCGAGGCCGCACAGCGCCGATGACGCGCCGAAGGCGGCCAGCCCGAGCATGAACATCCGCCTGCGCCCGTAGGTGTCGGTCAACGCTCCGGCGAGGATCAGGAGCGAGCTCAACGAGAGCAGGTAGCCGGCGTAGACGTAGGTCTGACCCTCGAGGACGCCCACGATCGAGTGCGGGAGGTCGCGTCCGATCCGTGGCAAAGCCACGTTGACAACCGTGGCGTCGAGGAACACCGTTGCCGATGCGAGCACGGTCGCGACCAGCGTCCATCTTTGCGCCCGCGTCATTCCGCTGTACCTTAGCGTCCGTGGACCGCGAAGCCGCCCTGTCCGATTTCGACGCCGCACGCGCGGAGTGGGAGGCGGCTTTTGCGCAGGTCCCGGATGCGGCGCTGGCGTACTTGAAGCCCGGCGACGACTACGCCCTCGGCGGCCTCCAGGTGCACGTCAACTGGGTCCTGGTCCACTACGGCCGCGTTCTCGACGGCATCAAGGCCGATCCATCGCAGGAGTTGCAACCGCTCGACAAGCCTGGAGAGTCCGCCGAAGCCAACAAGAGGGCGAAGGCCGGTCTCACCGCGGCCGAGCGCAAGCCCGTCCTCGAGGAGATGTCCGGTCTGCATCGCTTCGTCAAGGACACGGCGGTAGACCTGTCTGAGGCCGACTGGTACCGCAAGACGCCCGTTGTCTACGGCGAAGGGCAGGACCCCTATCCCACCAGCCCGGACGACGTCCTCGGTTGGCTGCGCGAGCACTACCGCGAGCATGTTCAGCAGTGCCCGGAGCTGGTCGCTTCGTGGCGGGAGCGGTCCTAGAGAGTCGGTTGAGAGCTTCGGTCGGAAAACTGTCAGCGGATCTTCGGCGCCCATGTGGCCGATCTCCGTTGTTGCGGCCTGCGCTCCTCACTCATGCATACACAGATGCGTTCGCTCCGGTGCTCGGTCGCGCCTAGGATCTCGGCCACCTGGATCACCGAACCTCTCGCCGAGATTTTCCGACCGAACCTCTAGGGGAGGCGGTCGATCCAGCCGGCGGTCCCGTATTTGGTCCTCACCAGATCGTGGGCGGCTTCCAGCTCATCTGGCGCCAGCTTGCCGGCCCGCGCATGAAAGTCGGAAGCGAACGATCTCTCCATGTGCTTCGCCACCGCGGCGCAGTCCATCGACGTGAACCACGACAGTGGCGACACCACCTTCTCGGCACTGCGCACGCCGCGCTCTGACATGCGGTCGCGACCGAGGCGGATGAGCGCCGGCAGCAGCGTTGGCTCCATCGCGTGCGCGATCGTGGTGTGGTGCAGGACGAACCCGCGCCGTCGGGCCTGTGCGGCCCCCGCGATCTTGCCTCGCGGCGAGATGATGTCGTTGATCTCTCGGTAGCTCGCGGGCACGCCCAGCGCGACGAACGAGCGGACCGCCCACGCATCGAGGGCCGTGTACGACTGGCGAAACGAAAGTCCGCTGACGATCGTGGCCGGCACATAGAGCGAATATGTGATCGTCCGGGCCGGCTCGCAGAGCATCGTGCCCCCGCCGCTCATTCGGCGCGTGATGACAAAGCCGAGCTCGCGCGCCGCGGCCACGTCGACCTCGTTGAGCACAGATTGATGCGACCCGATCACGAGCGCAGGCTCGCTCCATTGCCAGAACCGGACCGTTGGGCCGCGTATACCCGCGATGACGCGGTCCAGCAGCACCTCGTCCAGCGCCATGTGCATGTGGGCTGGATGCGGCGTGTACGGGATGAGCTCCCAGTCGAGCTCGGCGAGCCGATCCGCCGTCAAACGGTGAGCCGGCAGGGCCTCGCTCAATAGCGCACGTCGTCGAGGCGCCGCCAGCCATACGACACCTCTTCGAGCGTGACCGGGCCGATCGTGATCGGCTGCGTGCGGACGTACACGCCCCCCAGCCGCTCGTAGAAGGCGCGAGCGGAGCTGTTGTCCCGCAGGACCCAGATGATCATGTCGCCGAGACCGAGCTCCCGAAGGCCGGCGACGCTCGATCGAACGAGCTCGCGGCCGAAGCCACGTCGCTGCGCGACGTCCAGCACATAGATCGCGTACAGCTCGCCTTCAAAGCCCGTTTCACCGGCACGCTCACGCCCCCCCGACGCGAAGCCGACGATCTCGCTCGCATCCTCGGCGACGTACACCCTCGAGCTGCCTCCCGCGATGACGCGCTTCCATCGCTCGGCGTAGTTCGTGTCGCTGAGCGACTCCAGGAAATCGTCCGGCAGGAGGCCGCTGTACGTCGACCGCCAGCTCGAGACGTGCACCCGTGCGATCGCCTCCGCATCGCCGGCCGCAGCCGCCCTGATCATGAACGCTCACAATTTAGCCTGACCGGGAATGGAGCCTGAGGAGGACCTCCGCAGACCTCTCAGTCCTGCGCGCGTCGGACGCGCGCTCGCGCTGATGGCCGCCTCCGTGCTGGTGATCGGGATCACGACCATCGCCTATGCGCATCCGCAGCTTCCGTTCGGCTCCGGCAGCCAACCGCGTCACGCCTCTGCTTCGACCAGCCATCCCTCTTACAGGCTCGCTGCTCTCGATTTCGTCGATGTATCCAGGGGCTGGGTCATCGTCGAGCTGGCCTCGCACGACTTTGCGGTCCTGCACACGGCTGACGCCGGTCGCAGCTGGACCCGGCAGCTGTCGGCACCGATGAGCGACGTCGGCGAGTACGCACGCTTCTTCGATGCGCTTCACGGCGTTGTCGTCTTGCTCGGATCGTCCGCGGTGATCTTCCAGACCGCCGATGCGGGCAAGACCTGGACTCGCAGCGACAGGGCGATCAGCGGTAGGAGCGTCCTCGCGGCGGACTTCGTCGATCCGAGCCAAGGCTGGCTGCTCGTTCAGGTCGAAGGCAACCAGGCGGGACCAATGCACGAGGTCCTCTACCGAACGTCTGACGGAGGCACCAGCTGGGACGATCTCGCCGACCCGGTCGCGGCCCGGGATTGGGCGTTTCGAATCGCCTTCGCCGACGCGAAGCACGGATGGCTGTACAGCATCTCCACCGAGCCCCACATCTACGCGACCACTGACGGCGGAGCCTCTTGGCGGCGCGCCTTGCTCCCCGCGCCGCCGCGAGGATGGCCGAAAGCCCCCACCGGGTCGCTTGCACCTGAGCTGTTCTTCGTGGCGGCCCACCCGACGACGGGAGCCGGGGTGGCGGCGACCGTCGTGCCCATCGCGCCACCGAAGCTGCGCTCGGCTGACGGTGGCATTGTGCTCGGCTATCCACCCCTGACCGTCCGCGCTTTCGACGGCGGGGGTTCCGTCGAATACATCTACGCGACGTTCGCCGATTCGAGCCTCTATCGATACACGGCCATCCTTTCCGAGGCTGGGGTCCTGCCGGTCATGCCCGACCAGGTCGAGCTCAGCTCGCTCGATGGGGGCTCGTCCTGGAAAGCCGCGCCGGTGCCCTCGGCTTACGGAGCCATCGGGTACGCGGATGCCCTCGACTGGTGGTGGGTCGGTGCGGGCGCCTGGGCGACCAGCTCGGACGGCGGCGTCACGTGGACCGGGCTCCGGCCGCTCAGCGTGCCGGCGCCGCTGCCGGGTTCACTGGAGGTGCTCGACGCGGACCATGCCTGGTTCGGCACGATGGGAAGCACCACGCCGTTGCTGCAGACGACCGATGACGGCGGGCACGAGTGGAGGGCGGTCAGCCTCCCACCGCTCGGGGGTAGCTAAGCCCGCACGTAGGCGATCACGGCGCGCGCCTCCGCGATCACCTCACCGGTCTCCTGCTCCACCGTCGCCTCGCAGAACGCGAGCCGTCGCGTCCGGTGGCGAACCCGGCCTCGACAGATCAGCCGGCCGGGCTTGCCGGGACGGTAGTAATCGACTTTCAGGTCCGCGGTGGTCGTCGTCTCGCCCTCCTCGGCGACCGTGAACGCGACCGAGGCGAGCGTCTCATCGGCCAAAGTTGCTATCGCACCTCCGTGCACGATGGGCCCTCTGCTCGTCGGAAATCCATGCGACTCCGCACTGAGATTCCCCTCGAGCACCAACATCCCGGGTCCGATGTCTACCAGCCTGGTTCCGATGTTGGCGATCATGCCTCCCGCGCTCCATTCCTCATAGAGCCTGGGCAGCATGCGGACGCCGTATGGAGTGTCGGCCACTAAGCGAGCTCGCGATGCAGCTCGAGCCACGGGATCGCGGGCGTATATCCCATCTCCGCATTCAGACGGAGGATGGGAGCGTTCTCGCCATCGTTGGTCGTGCCGATCCTGGTCGCGCCCAGCGTGATCGCCTGAGCGACCGTTTCGTACTTCAGCGCCCGCGCGATGCCGCGGCCGCGCACCGCTTTGGACGTCGCCGTGAGCGCGGTCCACGGATTGCCTCGAACCGGCGGATATTCGATCGCCGACAGGCCGACGATCGCGTCACCTTCGCGGGCAATCCACACGCGGTCGGCGCGGATGCCTGGATTGTCGAACCACAGGTGGTGCCATTCGTCGTACTTCATCAACTGGATCGGCACGGTGGTGGGGATATCTTGCTCCGCCGCCATGTGGAGCTCGTACATCTTCGTGAGGCGGTCGGGGTCGGCATCCTCAGCGAGCGTGACCATCACGATGCCCTCATCCGCCATTCGCTGCCGCGAGCGCTCGCGTCCTTCGAGGAGCCGATCTTTGCCCGCGACCAGGTCGAGCTGCCACATCCGCGCCTGGCGAACCCCCCTGTAGCCCCGAAGGCTCATGACGTGAAGGTCGCCCTCGAAGCTCTGTCGCGCACGTGCGACCGCGACCGCGCCGCCCTCGGCGCGCAACCAGCTCTCGGCGGTGCCCAGCAGCGAATCGAGCAGCGATTCGCTCCACGCCTGGGGATGCACGGCGGCGCGCACAATGCAGAACCGCTCCTCGTTCTTCTCCCAGGGCGCGTGCGCCGCGTAGAGGTACGCATGGGCGACTCCATCGCGAACGGCGATCTGCCTGGTAAACACCTCATCTGGCGGGCTGGCGCTCCACCAGAATCGAAACATCGCTGGATCGCGCGGCTCGTCAGGATTTCGCGCTGTTTCGAGGTCCGCAACCATCGCTGCGTCGTCCAGCGACGCAGGGCGCAGCTCGAGATTGGCGAGAGCTTTAGACATCAACGCACGATCAGCCTAGCATCGAGCATCCGGTTAATCTCTGCGCCGTGATCGGGCGCACGTTGGGGCGGAGGACGTCACGCGAAAAGGGCGGACCCCGTGTCGCGCTCGCGCCGGCATCGTGGGGGGTCAGCGACGTTCCCGGCTGGGGATTCCAGCTCGAGGCGGAGCGCGTGCTGTCAGAGGTTTGGTCGCTCGGCGTCTCCGCGATCGAGGCCGGGCCGCCCGGTTTTCTCCCCGACCGCAGCGACCAGGCCAAGCTGCTGATCCGGCGCCACTGGGTGCGCGTCATCTCCGGTCAGGCCCACGCGGTCCTTCATCACCACGACATTCGCGGCTCCGAGCTCGCCCACATCGACGGGCACGCCAACTGGCTCGCGGCTGTCGGCGGTGAGACGCTGGTGCTGTCGGCGATCGCGCCGCGTGGCGCGAGCACGGCGCATGGGATCGTGCTCGACAGCGCGGGCTGGGCGCATCTCCTTCACCTCATCGGTTCGGTCGAGCACGTCTGCGCGCGTCATCGCCTCCGGCTTGCGGTGCTGCCGAGGTTTGGCACCATGATCCAGAACCCGTCGGATATCGAGCGGCTTCTCGTCGGCACGGATGCCGGGCTATGTTTCGACCCGGGCCACCTGGTCATGGTCGGCGCCGATCCCCTCGAAGTCCTCGAGCTCGCCGCGGGCCGCATCCATCACGTCCGGCTCAATGACATCGACGCCAACGTGGCACGCCAGGTGCGCGAGCACCGCCTCGACTACGCACACGCGGTGAGCAAGGGGTTGTTCAAACCACTGGGCAGCGGTGACGCTCGCGTCGATACCGTGATCGAGACGCTCCGGCGCTCGAGATACCGGGGCTGGTACGCCATCGAACACGACGTTCGCCTGGAGTCGAAGGACGAGAAGCCGATCACCGCGGTCAAGCGGTCGCTCGACTACGTGCGCCGCCTCGTCGCGGCCTGACCACAACCGAGTCCATTCCGCGCTTTTGGCGTCAAACGAGCCTGTGCGCGCATCGAATTCCGCACTTGTGACGTCAGACGTGCATTTAGGGAGCTAGACCCGGCGCGTCATCCCCGCCCAGTAGGGCTCGCGAATCTTGCGTTTGAGCAGCTTGCCGGCGGCGTCGCGCGGCAGCTCGTCCACGAAATCGATGGACCGCGGCTTCTTGTAGCCGGCCAGGCGCTGGTCGCAGAACGCGATCAGCTCGTCAGGCGTCGCGTTCATGCCGGGCCTCAGCTGGACGACGGCCTTCACGGACTCGCCCCACTGCTCGTCCGGAACGCCGAAGACGGCGACGTCCATTACCGCCGGGTGGGCATGGAGCGCAGCCTCGACTTCGGCGGGATAGATGTTGACGCCGCCGGAGATCACCATGTCGACCTGCCGGTCGCAGATGTAGTAGTAGCCCTCGCCGTCCCGATAGGCGACATCGCCCACAGAGAAAAAGCCGTCGTGCATGCTCTTGCCGGTCGCATCGGGGCGGTGGTAGTACTCGGCGAGCCAGCCGTTGCGGACCATGAACTCGCCCGGTTCGCCGACGGCGACCTCGCGGCCGTCCGTGCCGACCAGCTTGATCTCCTGGCCCGGGACGGCGGTGCCGCACGACCCCGGCTTGCGCAGCTGGTCTTCGGGACGGAGCACGGTGTTGATTCCCGTCTCGGTCGCTCCATAGAACTCCCAGAGCACCTGGCCGAGGACAGCTTCCGCGCGCACCTTGAGCGCATGGGGACATGGCGCAGCCCCGAGGATCACTGCGCGTAGAGAAGAAAGGTCGCGCGGCCTCCGCTGCTGCGAATCGATCAGCCTCTGCAGCAATGTCGGTGCGATGAACGTGGTCGTCGCGCGATGGCGCTCGATGAGGTCGAGCGCGCCGTCGGCTTCGAATTTTGGCTGGATGACGTTGGTCGCGCCCAGCACCTGGTGCAGCGCGACGAAGAACGCCACGCCGCTGTGATACCCGGGGCCGCACCACAGGTGCACGTCCGAACGGTCGAGTCCGAAGATCGAGATCACCTGGAGGACGTTCTCGATGTTGACGCCATTCGGCCGCCACGCACCTTTGGGATGGCCGGTGGTGCCCGACGTGTAGATCATCGACGCGCCGAGCCCGCCCGCACCATCCGCATCGAGTGGGCTTTCCGATGCGGCTTCCACGAGGTCCTCGTAAGACATCCACCCGCCGGGCACTTTGCTCCCGGTCGCGATGTAGTGGGGGTCGCCTTTCACCTCTGCCCTCGCTGCATCGACGACGTCGACGTGATCATCATCGGCGCACACGATTCGCGCGCCCGAATCGTTCAGGACGTACGCAACCTCTGCGCCGCGCAGCCGGTAGTTGACCGGAACCACCACAGCGCTCACACGCCTCGCCCCGTTGGCGATCTCCGACCCGGAGATCGAGTTGAAGGACATGACGGCGATCCGGTCCTGCGGCTCGCATCCGAGATCGGCGAAGACGTGGGCGGCCCGGTCGGCGCGCCGACTCAGCGCCGCGAAGTCGATCATGCGATCGCCGAGGATCAGCGCGGGCCGCTCGGGGCCGGCTTCGGCGTGGACGCGCAGAAAGTCGATGCCGGCCATCCCACAATCGTAGGCCGCCCTATTTGGAGGGAGACGCGGATGCGCTCGGACTCGATGTCGGCGCGTTGCATGGCGTGTTCGAGGCGAGCCCGAACGTCGACGCGACAGGTGCGATGCTGCCCGCGATTACGACCCGGTAGCGGTTGCATCCGCCGAGCAGCTGCCAGCTCCGCGATGCGGTCCAGTGGTGGAACACGATCCCGGCGTCGATCGGCGGGTACTGCTGCAGCACGGCCGGGGTCGCGGCCGCAATGGCCGCGATCGGCGACGGCTTCGAAGAGTCGAACTGCCAGAGGTAGATCTTGGTCTGCGGCCGTGCCGCCAGTGTGTCGGCCGCGGCCGGCAGCCTGGAGGCGTCGAGCAGTCCGTCGACGAACGATTGCGGTCCCTTGTTGGGCTTGACCAGGGCCAGGCTCTTGCTCGTCAGCGGGCCAGACCAGTCGATGCCTGTGATGGCTCCGCCGCTCAGGTAGCGGGCGGCCGGCGCGGCGCCGTCGGCGCCGGTTGCCGTGTAAACCTGGATCTCGCCATTGACCGCGAGCGCCAGCTCCTTGGCGTCCGGGCTCCACGCCATGCTGTCGGCGTGGGGCAGCTTCGAGTTGACATGCCGAGGTGCGGCCGAGGGTCGCGGGCTGGCATGGGCTGGTGTCGCCGCGGGCGACGGGGCGGCGGCAGAGGCGCCGCTTGCCGCGGGCGGCGATGCGATTGGGGTGGCGACGTTGATGGGTTCGATCACGGGTCCCTGGTCGGGCAACGAGATCGCCGCCAACGTGCCGTCGGCGCTGATTGCGATCGGCCCATCCTCGGGTCCCAGCGTCAACGGGAAGGGGTTGAGGACGGCAGCGCTCGCGTTCAGCCAGTACCACCCACCCGTGCCGACCGCCCGGACCGCGATCAAGCCGTCGGGGCCCGGTGCCGCGCCCTCCGTGAAAAGCGCCGCTTGGTTTGGTGGCTTGGCCAGCACTTTCAGAGGGGAGACGGGGCGGGTCAGGTCGAACGCGTCGACCTCGTAGTTGGCGCAGCAGCCGACTGTCAGCACCAGGTAATGCGAATTGGCGACTAGCCCGAACGGCCCCTCGCTCTGGAGGTCGGCGGATGCCGCCAGCGGCTCGATCACGCCTGTGAACGGATCGACCCGGAACAGCCAGTCGTACGGGATCACCCCGGCCGACGTCCGGCGCTCTGCCGGCCGGTCGTCATGGACGGTGAAGTAAAGCACCGGGTACGAAAGGCCCGGCGCCGGGCCCCACACCGGGCCGGCAGCCCTGAACGCGCCGCCCGCCGGCAGCGGGGCGACCAGGGCGGATTTGCCGGTGGCCCGATCCAGCACGCCGACGCCGGCGCTGCCGAGGTAGGCGATGAGGCCTCCGGCAAGCGCGCCTTCGACCGGAGTGGGCGTATGTGCGGCCGTGGGGACGCTGCCGCCGCCGCACGCGGTGGCCACGAGAAGGGCGAGCGCCACCACGAGGAGGGGTCCCCGCTTACTTACAGCTTGCCTCTGAGCTCGTGGGGGTTCTCGCCGTGGGGTTGAGAATCGCACGTGAGTCGCCGATGTTAACGGGAGCAACCGGTCAGGTGTTACCCCGCCCGAGCCAGGTGCGTTGCGTATTCATGGTCAAAACGGCGCTGGTTGTGCTCGCCGCGGGTATGGCACTCATGGCCTGCGGCAACACATCGACCTGCGCGTGCGGGGCCGAGCGGGTTTATCCGAGTCCACCCTTGACTCCCGGGCCTGGGTTCGACGCCGTTGTGACCGAGCAAGACACCGCGATCACCATCCACACTGGCCAGAAGCTGGAGGTCATCCTTCACGCCCGCACCGGGATGACCAATTGGGCCAACGTCCGCTCCAGCGACACCATCGTGCTATCGCCGGTCGTGAACCCCGCCGCCACGGCGGCGCGGGGCGTGACCCTGGCCGGTTTCGAGGCGCAGAGGGCCGGCCAGACGACGATCACTGCGAGCGCAGGAGCGGCGTGCTCCCCCGGTCAGGCCTGCCCGCAGTTCGCGGTGCTGTTCTCCGTGACTGTGACGGTGACCTAGGGAACCCTAAGAGCCGGCGGCGCGAATCGCGGCGGCCACGGTCTCGAGCTCAGCGCGGCTCGGCGGCTGTTCGTAGCTCTTCGGGAAGGTCAAGCCGAAACCATCACCCGGATAGCGAGGAATGACGTGGATGTGGAAGTGCGGCACGTCCTGGAAGGCGACCTCGCCGTCCATCACGAGCAGGTTGGCGCCGCTCGCGCCGAGGGTGTGCCGCGCCAGCGACGCCAGGCGGCGCGCCACTCTGAAGGCGCGCATGGCGGCCGTTTCGTTGACGTCCTGCATGAGCACGGCGTGCTCACGCGGCATGACGAGCATGTGGCCGTGCGTGATCGGCTGGATGTCCATGAACGCGATGACGCTGTCGTCCTCGTGGGTCAGGCTCGCCGGCGCCTCCCCTTTCACGATCGCGCAGAAGATGCAGTCCTCGCTCACGCGATGCGAAGCTTAAGGGAGCGTCACTCGGCCTGTGAACTGGGTTCCGGGAGCACGGTTGGCTCCGGCATCACCGGGGCTTCGGAGCCGTTCGCGCTGATCTGGGCGTCGGCGGGGCCCGCCTGCTCGCCACCGTTGACACCCTCGCCGTTGCCGGCCGCCTCGACCGGCACCCTCTGGCCGCGCCGGCGCCTGCGCGCACGGCGTTCGCCCCGGTGCGGCCGCGAAAGCCTCTGTACCTGGGAGCGGATGCCGACACGCTGGCAGGCCGTGACAACCGCGCCGACTCCGGCCACCAGGCCGTCCTCCTTGCAGTGCTCGAATAGCGGACCGAAAAGCTCCGGCGCGCCGCCGATGACCGTCTTGGAGTCGCCGACGATGACCAGCAGCTTCTTAGCGCGAGAGATGGCGACGTTCACGCGGTTGGGGTCATTGAGGAAGCCGATGGCCGCGCGCTCGTTCGAGCGGACCAGGGAGAGGATGACAGCGTCCGATTCGCGGCCCTCGAACGCGTCCACCGATTCGATGTCGTCCGGCGGGACGATGCCCTTGAGCGAGCCGACCAGCCGGTTCACCTGCGAGTTGTACATGGCGATCACGGCGAGGTGGGCCTTGCGGACCCGCCTGCGAATGATCGAGGTGATGTCCTTGCAGAGGGCGACCTCGAATTCGTTGGCGACCGACCGTTGGGCGTCGCGGTATTCGTCCTGGGCGCCCGTGTCCACCCAGACCAGCTCGCGGTCGAACGGCCAGGGCAGGGGCATGCGCGGGTGAGGCGCCTCGTGGATGAGCTTGCCTTCGTAGAAAAGGTCTGAGACCACCCGCCCGATCGGCTCGCGCATGCGGTACTGGCGCGGCAGCATGATGCGCGACGAAGCGGGGACCCTGTCCCAGATCCAGCCGTAGAAGCTGTCGTCGCGAACAATTTCGTCCAGGGGCTGCTCGATCTTGAAGGTCGAGGCGGCTTCCTCCATCACCGGCGGCAGCTGATTGAGGTCGCCGATCATGACCCAGCGCTTGGCGAGTGGCATCAACGCGAGCGCCTCGTTGGCGCGCACCTTGTTCGCCTCGTCGAGGATCAGCCAGTCGAACACCTTGAACCGCAGCCGCGAGTCGATGGCGAGCCTGTTGCAGGTACCGGCGACCAGGTTGTAGGGCTCGAGGTCGTCGCTTTCAACCAAGGTCGGGCGAAGCCGCCGGGGCACCTTGCCGGGCTCTGCGATGCGCGCCTGCCGCACATGCGAGAAGCCGAGCAGGCGTTCCTGTCCGGTGTCGACGGCGTCGTTGGAGTGCGATGACATGAGGATTGACGCGTTCGGGTTGCGGCCGAGGATGCGCCGGATGGATTCCACGATGGCCGTGGTCTTGCCCGTTCCAGGCGGGCCCTGGATCAAGTAAAGCTGGCCCGGCCGCATCCCCATCACGCGGGCCACGGCCTCGGCCTGCTCCTCGTTCGGGTCGGGCAGATGGTGCGCCTTCTTGCCGTCGAGAGTGACCCTGGGCGGACTGCCCAGCCAGCCGGTGTCGGCGAGCTCCGCGGCCAGCGCGCCCGAGCGCGGGCTCCCGATCTGCAGCTGGCGGATGACCGACCGCTGGGCTTCGAACATCTCCACGCTGGCTGTGGGCAGCACGATGCCCTCGTCGGGCAGAGGGTCGTAGCGCCGGAAGCTCACCCACAGATTGGAGCCCTGGATGCGGTCGAGCGACATGCCGCGGTACTCCGGAAAGCCGGCCGAACGGACCGTCAGCGAGTCGATGCCGCGGTAGATCCGGCCGTCGGCATCGTCGACCAGGTGAAGGATGGCGCGGACGTACTCGCCGCCGCGCATGTCCTCGCCGCATTCGGGGCAGTGGATTCCATTTGACGTGGGGACCTCGGTCTCGCATTTCGGGCACTCGATCCACTGCTCGGTCGCCTCGTAGCGCCGAACAGCCGCCTCGGCGAGCTTCTCGCGGTAGTCGCGAAGATGCTCGATGAAGCGGAGCGTGGAGCCGAGGATCGGCAGGGTCTTCGCCTTCTCTCGGAGGACGATCGCCGTAAAGCCGTCCAGGTCGCCGTCCCACTCCTTGACCAGCTGCAGCTCCTGGTAGCCGAGGCGGAGGCGGTTCTTCTCCATCTCGAACTCGCCGTCGAGGTCCTGCCAGTCGGTGATCTCCAGGGCCAGCCCCATGGGGGTCCGGCCCAGCCTTCCGGTCAGGAGCGTCTGGCGCACCTGGCCCATGAATTCGAGGGGCTTTTCGGGCTTGACGATCGTGTAGATACCGTCGATGGACCGCTGCTCTTCGAGGACCTGGCGCAGGAGCTCGGCGCCCCCGGCGGCCTCCAGCGCGGTCACTTTGGCCGCTGCAGGCGTGCCCGGTCGGACACGGATTCCGAGCCGGCCCGCCTGTAACTCCTCGCCCGGAATATCCGGGTTCCAGAGCAAAAGGACGTCGCCGGGATTGGGCGTGCTCATATCAAGCAGACCTACGGGTCGATGCGCGGGTGAGGCGTGAAATGGGGATCAACTGAGTTCAAAAGGGGGTCCCAAGCGGGACCTAGCACCCCAAAGGGCAAGACTTACGTTAGCACATTGATGACTCGATTCCCGACCTGCATGAATACCGGCCGGCAGCCGGCCGGCGCCGGGAACGGTCGTATTGCACTATTGACGGGCCGTGTGGAAGAACCACCTGAAGCCCTACGACATCCTCAACCCTGACGACGTCGAGGCGATCCACGGCCAGGCCATGACCATCCTGGAGGAGATCGGGGTCGACTTCCTCCACGAACGCGCGCGGCAGGAGTTCGCCAAAGCGGGCATGAAGGTCGAGGACATGCGGGTGAGGTTCGACCGCGACTTCATCCTCGAGACGGTCGCCAAGACCCCGGCGACGTTCGAGCTGCAAGCCCGAAACCCTTCTCGCTCCGTCGTCCTCGGGGGCGACAACGTGGTCACCGCCCCGGTCTACGGCCCGCCTTTCATCACCGACCTCGAGCGCGGGCGGCGCGGGGCCACGATCGAGGACTTCAACAACTTCGACAAGATGGCGCAGGCGATCGACCAGATCCACTGCGCCGGCGGCACGACCGTCGAGCCCGAGGACCTGCCGCTCGGCTCGCGGCACCTCGACATGGTGTACTCGCACATCCGCTGGACCGACAAGCCTTTCATGGGCAGCGTGATCTCATCCGAGAACGCGCGCGACACGATCGAGATGGCTTCGATTGTTTGTGGCGGGCGCGACAAGATCGAGAAGACGCCGGCTGTGCTGAGCCTCATCAACGTCAACAGCCCGCTCCGATACGACGACCGCATGCTGGGCGCTCTCCTGGAGTACTCGGAAGCGGGCCAGCCGGTCATCGTCACGCCATTCCTGATGGCCGGCGCGATGTCGCCGATGGGCCTGGCCGGAACTGTGGCGCAGCAGACGGCTGAGGCGCTGGCGGGAATCGCGCTCGTGCAGCTGATCCGTCCCGGCACCCCTAGCGTGTACGGGTCGTTCCTGACGAACACGGACATGCAGTCCGGGAGCCCGGCGTTCGGGACCCCCGAGTCGGCGATGGGCATCCTCGCGAGCGCGCAGATGGCGCGCCACTACAACCTTCCGTTCCGCGGCGGCGGGGCCCTGACCTCGTCCAAGGCGCCCGACGCCCAGGCGGCCTACGAATCGATGATGTGCATGTGGCCGACCATCCTCGGCCGTGTAAATTTCGTGCTCCACGCCGCGGGCTGGCTGGAGAGCGCGCTGCTCGCCTCCTACGAGAAATTCATCATCGACGTCGAGATGCTCCGGATGTTCGAGTGGATCCTCGACCGGGGCCTGCCCGTCGACGAGGAGGGACTCGCCATGGATGCGCTGCGCGAGGTGGGACCGGGCGGGCATTTCCTGGGCGCGGAGCACACGCTGCGCAACTACCGGACGGGCTTCTACCGGCCGTGGATATCGTCGACCGAGAACTTCGACCGGTGGAATCGCTTCGGCGCAAGGACCACCGACGTTGTTGCGGCGGAGAAGTGGAAGCAGGTGCTCGCCGAATATCCAGACCCCGGCATCGATCCCGGCGCCGACGAGCAGCTGCGAGAGTTCATCGCCAAGCGCAAAAGGGAGCTCGGCGACGACTGAAGAGTGGGCGCGCAAGCGCCTCGATCACCTGCTTTCGAAAATCGCATCGAAAGCGCCCGCCCCTGCGAGCGGATCCGCGGCTGCGGCCGTCACCGCGACCGCGGCGGCGCTGGTGCAGAAGGTGGCGCTGCTGTCGACCAGGCAGTGGCCGGAGGCGGCCGAGATACACCGGCGAGCTGAAGCGTTGCGGCTGCGCAGCGAAGAGCTCGTCGAGAAGGACTCGTTGGCGTACCTGGCGTACGTCGAAGCGGTGCGGTCGGGTGTGGACGTCGCCGGAGCACAGTCCGCAACCGTCGACGTTCCTCTCGACATCGTGAGGACTGCCGCCGAGGTGGCCGCCCTCGCGGAGCGTTCGGAATCGCTAGGCAACCCGAAGCTGCATGCCGACGCCGTGGTGGCGGGGATGCTCGCGTCCGCCGCGGCGGACGCCGCGGCTTATCTGGTGGCGGTCAATGTGGATGACGAGACCGACGCGAGGCTGAGCGAAGCGCGCAGACTGGCGCTCGCCGCTAGCGCGCCGCTTCGGTCGCCAGCCTCTCGAGGCTCTTCAAGTGATCCTGGTCGTGGTCGAGCGCGATCCGGAGGTAGCCGTCGACGGTGACCTCGCCGAATTTCGTGTGCACCCCGACGCGGGCCCGCTCCTCGTCGCTCAGCTCGCGGACGAAGTCGATCAGCCGCGCGCGCGTGTCCGACCACTCGGTCAGTGCGGCGTGCAGCGAGATGCCGTCGAAGTCCCGCTCATCGTTGCTGTAGTACTCGAACGCGGGCCGTTCCCCGGCGGCCATTGACCGGATGCGCGGCTCGAAGCATTCCTTCTCTGTTGCGGCCAGGTGGGCGGCGACGTCGCGAAGAGTCCACGCTCCGACGCGGGCGGGGACATCCTCCGCCACGAGCTGGGTCATCGCGATGACCAGCTGCTGGCTCGCCTTCAGCTGTTCGAGCAGCTTTTCGCTCACCCCGATTCCTCCGGATTCATCAGCCGAGCACGGGGGTGGGCGGTGTCCAGCTCTGCAACCACCGCCTCGAGCACCTCGTCAGGCGACCCCGGTCTCTCCTCGACAGGACCCCAGCTCCAGCCCTCCAGGTACGACTCCATCTCGGTCGAGCCGTCCTTCATCGCGAAAGCGTCGATCGCGACCTGGAACCGGCTGGGCATCATACGCTTGACCTGCGTGTCGCCCTCCCAGGCCTTGACCTGGGAAGGAATGTGCTTCCAGAACATCACTTGGTACGAGGCCATAACGCTCTCAGACGGCCATCAGGTCGGCCAGTCTGGACTCGAGCTCGCCCAGGCCGACGTCGTTGATCTCGAGGGGCAGGCCAAGGTAGGTCGCGATCTCCTCAGCCTTGACGGCGAGTCGCGGGTTGGGGAGCTGGCGCAAATAGAGCACCGCCTCATAGTTGCCGAAAAGCATCTCCTTGAGCTCGGGGTACCGGTCGAGGCCGAGGCCACGGACGACCGCACGGTCGAAGTTGCGGACCAGCCAGTCGGTGAGGAAGAACGTGCCCGGGCGCTCGTCGCTCACACGCGCAAAGAGGTCCGCCCCCGCCAGCATCTCGTAGCAGTGCGGGCCTTTCACGCGCGCGGCGCCGAACTCTTCGAGGATGGGTTCGAGGCGGCCCGTGGTTCCGCAGTCGCCGTAAACCACGACCAGGTGCTCGTAGCGCGGGCGCAGCGCGTCCAGACGCTCGCGCAGCTCGTCGACGATGCGGTTTGGATAGAGGTGCAGCATCGCCGAGACGCCATAGATGTCCACGTCCCAGCCGCGCCGGTCGACGATGTCCTTCACCTCCTTGCCGAGAGCGCCACAGATGACGAAGGCGGTGCTCACGAAACCAGCTCCAGGTGAGGGAAGCCGAGGACCGACACGAAAGCGTCGTTGAAGTCGGAGCGCCCGGAAAGCTCGACATACTCGATGCGCGTCGGCAGCTCGAACGCCACCTGGCGCTCGCGATACGAGAGCAGCGCGATCTTGGCGCCCTCGCCCGCCGAGTTGCCGACCGCGATGATCTTGTCGACGTCCACCGGCGGCACGAGGCCGATGATCTTGGCGCTCTCCGGATTCAGGTATGAGCCGAAAGAGCCGCCCAGGAAGATCTCGTCCAGGTCCGAAGCCTGGACGCCGAGAATGTCCATGAGCACCTTGATGCCGGTCGCGATAGAGCCCTTCGCGAACTGCAATTCGCGCACGTCGCGCTGCGAGAGATAGACGCCGTCGGCGAGCAGGAACGCGCGCACGCCTTCGACCTCGATCAGGCGGTCCGCCAGCGGGTGGTTCGGTGCGTCAGTGGCGGCAAGCATGCGGCCGGAATGGTCGAGCAGGCCCACGTTGAGAAGCTGCGCCACGGCATCGACGAGTCCTGATCCGCATAGGCCTTGCGCCGGCACGTCGCCGCCGATGACCTGCAGCTCGACTCGGTCGCTCAGCTGCACGCCTTCGATAGCTCCATCGGTCGCGCGCATTCCGCACTTGATCTGGCTGCCTTCGAAGGCCGGACCAGCCGGCGCGGCCGTCGCGAGCGTGCGCTGGCTGCTGCCGATGACGATCTCCCCGTTGGTGCCGACGTCGACGAACACACGCATCTTGTCTTCTCGCGCGATGCCGGTCGCGAGGACGCCGGACACGATGTCGGCGCCAACGTAGGCCCCCAGCGCGGGCAAGGTCTGCACATAACCGCCCGGATGAATGCGGAGCCCGACCTCTCTGGCCGGGACGCTCAAGGCATCCATGAACGCGGGCGTGAACGGCATCATCGAGATCGGCGTCGGGTCGATGCCGAACAGGAGGTGCAGCATCGTCACGTTGCCGACCACGACCGCTTCGTAGGTGCGCTCCGGCTTCACGTTAGCCTCGGCGTACAGCTCATCGAGGATCCCGTTCATCGTCGCCACGACCGCGTTCCTGAGCTCGTCGACGCTCTCCGGGCCGTTCATCGCGTGGCTGATGCGCGAGATGACGTCGGCGCCGAAAGGCGCCTGGCCGTTGAGGGTGGAACGCACCGCTGCGGCCATCCCTGTGCGCAGGTTCATCAGCGTCCCGACCAGCGTTGTCGTGCCGACGTCGAACGCGACCCCGAAGCATTCCTCGGTGGTGTCGCCAGGCTCGATCGCCACCAGCTGCTCGCCGGCCAGCACCGCCGTGACCTTGAAGCCCGCGTCGCGCAGCGTCATCGGCAACGTGCGCAGCACGGCCACGCCCGCGGCCATGTCGTGGCCTTCCGCGGTGAGAGCGTCGCGCAGCCGCGTTACGTCGCTGCGTTGGTCCTCGAGGTCGGGCTCGGCGAGCTCGAGGTAGACCTTCCGGACGTTGGGGTCGATGATGACGAGGCGGCTCAGGCCCATCGTCGCGGCCTTGGGCACACGCAGCAGCTGCGGCACCTCGCACGTCAGGTCTTCGTAGATGCGTGCCTGGCACGAGAGTCGCCAGCCGTTGTCGGTCTCGTCCTTGCGTAGCTGGCGGTGATCGGCCGTGGTGGCTTCGGTGCCCCCCTCGAGCACGCGAACCTTGCACTTGCCGCATGTACCGCGGCCGCCACAGGTGGAGTCGATGGGCAGCCCGATCCAGTGCGCAGCGCTGAACACGGTGGTGCCCGGCGGTACGCGTGTCGTCCGGTCGAAAGGCCGGTAGGTGACCTCGAGCTTGCGCTGGATCATTTGGCGGCTGCCTCGGCTTGTTCGGCTCGATACCTCGCTATCCATCGCATCGCGTATTCGTCGTTGCCGAGCAGGAGGTCGCCCGCCAGCACGGCTCGGCGCACCTCCGGCACGAGCGGGTTGGTGATCGCACATGTGAGCCCCGCGTGCATGGCCAGCGGCAGGAACGCAGCATTCACCGTGGCGCGGTCGGGCAGGCCGAAGGAAACGTTGGACGCGCCGCAGGTCATGTTGTTGCCGAGCTCGTTGCGGATGAGGCGCATCGTCTCCAGCGTGACCAGCCCGCACGTAGGGTCGGCCGCGACCGTCATCGCGATCGGATCGATGATCACGTCCTCCCGCGGGATGCCGTACTCGGCGGCACGGTCGACGATGCGGCGGGCGATCGCCAGCCGCTCTGCGGGCACCATCGAGATCCCGGTCTCGTCGTTGGCCATGCCGATCACGGCCGCGCCGTGCTTTTTGACCAGGGGCAGGATGCGATCCATGCGCTCGTCCTCTGCGGTCACCGAGTTCACCAGCGCCTTGCCCTCGTAAGCAGCGAGTGCCGCTTCCAGCGCCTCCATAACCGAGGAGTCGATGCAGATCGGCAGGTTGCTGACCTCGCTGACGGCCTTGATCGTGGCCACCAGCAACGCCGGCTCGTCGATGGCGGGGATACCGGCGTTGACGTCGAGCATGTGGGCGCCGGCGGCGGCCTGCGCGATGGCGTCCGCCTTCACCCGGTCCATCCGCCCTGCCTTCATCTCGGCGGCCAGGACCTTGCGGCCGGTCGGGTTGATGCGCTCGCCGATGATGACGAAGGGCCGGTCGATCGAGATCACGACCTCGCGGCTGCGCGAGCTGAGGACCGTATCCAAGGCGCCGACTACCCCTTGCGCAGGGTCTCGTCGATTTTCATGACGGCCTGCTCCAGCGCTTTGGCGCCCTGCGATGAGTCGCTCCGGTCGCCGACGATCTGCTTGGCCATGCGCGTGGCCATCGATGCGTCGGGCGCGTAACTGTCCGCGCCGACGTGCTTCGCATACTCCTCGGTCACCGGCGCGCCGCCGACCGCGATGTGCACCTTGTCGCGCAGGCCCGCCTTGGTGATGGCTTCGATGTTGACCTTGAACATGGGCATGGTCGTGGTCAGAAATGCCGAGAACCCGACCACGTCCGGCTCGTGCTCCTGCACCGCGGCGACGAACTTTTCGGGAGGCGTGTTCACCCCGAGGTCGAAGACCTCGAAGCCGGCCCCTTCGAGCATGATCACGCAGAGGTTCTTGCCGATGTCGTGGATGTCGCCCTTGACGGTGCCGATGACATAGCGGCCGACCGGCTTGGCTCCCGTCTCGGCGATGAGCGGCCGGAGAATCACAAGCGCGCCCTGCATGGCGCGGGCGGCGATGAGCATCTCCGGCACGAAGAAGTCGCCCTTCTCGAAGCGCCGGCCCACCTCTTCGAGCGAGGGGATGAGGGCCTTGAAGAGGATGTCCATGGGGTCCATGCCCAGCTTCAGCCCTTCTTCGGTGAGAGCCTTGACCTCGGGCGCATGTCCATTGAGCGTGTGGTCGAACAGGCCGGCTCGGATCTCTTCTTCTCGACTCATCTCGCCTCCTCTCTGTTGCGCATCGCCCAACTGATGCTCAGAGTCCAACAAGAATACCCCTATCGTATAGTGTTGCGCAGTGAGCAACGACACTCGGGAGGCGGATGTGATCCGCTCCGTGGATCGGGCCGTTGCCATCCTCGACCTGCTTGCTTCCTCGGCCGGCCGCGAGCCCCCGGATCACGCCGATTTCGCCGGCCTTTCCGGCGCCGAGGTCGCGCGTGATCTCGGCGTGCATCGCTCGACCGCCCTCCGGCTGCTGGGCACTCTCGAGCGCCATGCCCTGGTGGAGCGGGACCCTCGGACGGCCAAATACCGGCTCGGGCGCCGGCTGCCCCAGCTCGCCCGGGTGGTCACCGGCGAGCTCGACCTCCGCCACGTGGCGCGCCCGGTGTGCGAAGGCCTCGCGGCTGCGACCGGCGAGACGGTGACCCTGGACGTGCTCGACGGCGACGAGATCGTCCCCATCGAGCAATCCACCGGCTCGACCTCATTCGTGAGCGTGAACTGGCTCGGCCGGCGGACCCCGGTGCACTGCACGGCCAGCGGCAAGGTCATCCTCGCCTTCGCCCCCGAGCCGCTCCGACAGCGTCTGCTCGCCCGCCCCCTTGAGCCGCGCACTCCGCGCTCGATCGTCGACGTGGCGGAGCTGGAGAAGCAGCTCGGCGCCGCGCGGGATGCCGGCTACGCGCGCACGTTCGAGGAGCTGGAGGTCGGCCTGGACGCCGTCGCCGCGCCGGTCTTCTCGGCGGACGGGGACGTCCTCGCTGCGATCGACATCTCGGGGCCTGCGCACCGCCTCCAGGCCGGAGGCGGACCAGACTTCGTCGCCCTCACCAAAGAGGCGGCCGCCGACCTGTCGCGCCGCCTCGGCTTCCGGAGCCGGACCGCTCGCCGGGGCACAGTGCCTTAACCTCGCCTTAACCCGAATAGCACCATCCGGGCGCGAACCGTTCTTTGCAATGTCGCTTTGGCTGGAGCATCATTTACCCGCCAATCGAGCGGGAGTCAGGCGGCCGCGCGAGTCAACCGTCATTTGGGGAGAGTGGAATGAACTGGCGATATCGAATCCGTGGTATCGGCGTGGCCGTCGCAGCCCTGCTCGTGGTGGCTGCGTGCGGATCGACGGGCGGCGGCGGAACCGCTTCCTGCAGCAGCGCGAAGACGGCGACGTCCATCGCGGACTGCGGAGGCATGGACGGGCTGGTCGCCGCGGCGAAGGCTGAAGGGAAGCTCAACGTCATCGCGCTGCCGCGCGATTGGGCCAACTACGGCGCGGTCCTCGACGGCTTTGCCGCCAAGTACCCCGACGTCAAGATCACCTCGGACAACCCGACCGGCAGCAGCCAGGACGAGGTCAACGCCGTCCAGCAGCTCGGCACCAGCAGCCGCGCCCCGGACGTGCTCGACATCGGCATGTCGGTTGCGCTCGCGAACCTCACGCTGTTCGCCCCCTACAAGGTCGCAACCTGGAATGACATCCTCGCCAACCAGAAAGAAGCGACCGGGCTCTGGTTCCAGGACTACGGCGGCTACATGTCGATCGGGTACGACTCGGCCAAGGTGCCGGCAGTCACATCGGTGCAAGACCTGCTTGGCTCCGGGTTCAAGAGCAAGGTCGCGCTGAACGGCGACCCGACCAAGGCCAATGCGGCGCTCAACGGCGTGATGATGGCCTCCCTCGCCAACGGGGGCTCGGTCGATGACATCAGCAAGGGCGTCGACTTCTTCAAGCAGCTGAAGCAGAAGGGCAACTTCGTGCCGGTGCAGGCGACCACGGCCACCGTCAAGAACGGCACGACACCGGTCGTCTTCGACTGGGACTACCTGTCGGCGGCGCACGGCACCGACGTCCCGACGTGGAAGATCTTCGTGCCCGCGAACGCGATCCTGCTCGACTACTACGCGCAGGCGATCAGCAAGACCGCCCCCCACCCGGCGGCGGCTCGCTTGTGGGAGGAGTACCTGTACTCCGACGAAGGCCAGAACCTGTGGCTCAAGGGCCTCGCGCGACCCGTGCGCATGGCCGCGATGCAGGCGTCTGGAAAGATCGACGCGGCCGCGGCCGCGAAACTGCCGGCGGCGAACGGAACACCGATCCGCCTGAGCGCTGACCAGGCCACCGCCGCGAAGGCGTATCTGGCAGCCCACTGGGCTTCGGCCATTTCTTGACAGCCGCCGGCGCTCCGGCTGTAAGCAGCGTCGGCCGCCCGATGGTGGGCGGCCGGCGCCTCTCCCTTGACTGGGTCGGGGCGGTCCCGTTCCTCGGTTATGTCGCGCTCTTCCTGTTTCTGCCCACCGTGATCATCATCGCGGGTGCTTTCGCAAGCGAAGGCGGCCTGACTCTCTCCAACTTTGCGAACCTCTCCAGGCCCTACATCATCAGCGCCATCATCAGCAGCGTCATCCTGTCCGCGGTTACCGCGGTTGGCGGCGCGGTGCTGGGAGGATTGCTCACGTATGCGATTGCCACCGGCAACCCGCGCGGAGTCTTTCGCCGCGTGGTCACCTCCGCATGCGGCGTGCTCGCGCAGTTCGGGGGCGTCACCCTGGCATTCGCGTTCATTGCGGCCATCGGGCCGGCCAGCGCCCTCTATGTCTACTTATCGCAGCACCATCTCGACTACTACGCCAGCGGCGTCTGGCTCTACGACCTCCGTGGCCTGGAGCTGGTGTACCTGTACTTCCAGATCCCATTGATGGTCCTCATCTTCCTGCCGGCCGTCGACGGCATAAAACCGCAATGGCGCGAGGCGACCGAGAGTCTCGGAGGCGGTACGTGGACCTACTGGCGCCATGTCGCCGGCCCGCTGCTCGCGCCCGCCTTTCTCGGCTCGACACTGCTGCTCTTCGCCAACTCGCTGTCCGCCTACGCGACTGCGGCCGCGTTGATCAACCAGGGCGGGCCGATCCTGCCGCTGCAGATCAGCAACGCGATCACAAGCGAAGTCGGCCTGCACGAGCCCGGGTTCGCGAAGGCGCAGGCCGTTGTGCTGATCGTGATCGTCGCCATCGTCAGTGGGCTGTACGCGGTGCTCCAGCGGCGCACCGCGAGGTGGCTGCAGTGAGCCGGTCGCGAAGGGCCAAGCTCCAGGTCTTTCGCGTCGTGACCTTTGTCCTCCTTGGCGCATTTTTCCTCGGACCGATCTGGTTCATGTTCGAGTTCTCCACCCGCGGCATCGGAGAAAACTCGCCACGGACGCTAGACGCCTGGAAGGCGATAGGAACATACCCCGACCTTGTCGCGGGTATCGTCGCCTCGCTCCAGCTCGCGGTGATCACGTCGATCGGCGTTCTCGTGGTGCTCGTTCCAACGATGGTCTGGGTGCGATTGCGGCTGCCCAGGCTTCGTCGAGTGATCGAGAGCATCTCCCTCCTGCCTTTGACCATTCCCGCAATCGTCCTCGTGGTCGGCTTCTCGCCGATGTATCAGTGGATGGGCACCAACTTCAGCGACTCCATCCTCACCCTGTCACTCGCCTACGCCATCCTCGTGCTGCCCTACGCCTACCGCGCGCTTGACGCCGGCCTCGCGGCGATCGACGTCAAGACGCTCTCGGAGGCAGCACGCAGCCTAGGGGCGGACTGGTTCACGGTGATGTTGCGCGTCATCGTTCCCAACATTTCATCCGCCTTGCTGAATGCCGGTCTGCTTTCGGTGGCCTTGGTGCTTGGCGAGTACACGATCGCCAACAACCTGCTGTATCCCAACCTTCAGGTGGAGATCGTCTCGCTCGCTCGCACCAACGCAGGCGTCTCGATCGCTGTCGCCGTGGCGTCGCTGCTGTTCGCGTTCCTGCTGCTCGTGGCACTCTCCTTCGTGGGCGGGCAAAGGGGTGGCCGCCGGCGAAACCGAGAGCGGCTCGTGCAAACGTTCGCCCGCGATTTCTCGGGAGGCACGAGATGACTGCAAGCGTCGAAGCGACCCTGCGCTCGGGCGTTGAGGTCCGGCTCGAGGACCTCAGGCGTCGCTACGCCGGCGTCACGGCGCTCGACGGGCTCAGCCTCACGATGGCGCCCGGCGAGCTCGTGTGCCTTCTCGGACCGTCGGGTTGCGGCAAGACCACGGCGCTCCGTTTGTTGGCCGGCCTCGAGGAGGCAGACGGAGGCCGCGTTCTCATCGGAGGCGAGGACGTGACGAATGTGCCGGCCAACAAGCGCGAGATCGGCATGGTGTTCCAGGCGTACTCGCTGTTCCCGCACATGACGGCGATGCAGAACGTCGCCTTCGGTATGCAGCTGCACAAGGTCGGCCCCGCCGAACGCCGGAAGAGGGCGGGTGACATGCTGGAGCTCGTAGGGCTTTCCGCTCACGCTCACAAGTACGCGAGCCAGCTTTCGGGTGGCCAGCAGCAGCGCGTGGCGCTGGCGCGGGCGCTTGCGATCGAGCCGAAGGTCCTGCTGCTCGACGAGCCGCTCTCGGCGCTCGATGCCCGCGTGCGCGCACGCCTGCGCGACGAGATTCGCCGCGTGCAGCTCGAAGTGGGGACCACCACCCTCTTCGTCACTCACGACCAGGAGGAGGCGCTCGCGATCGCAGACCGAGTTGGCGTGATGAATGCGGGCAGGATCGAGCAGCTCGGTCCCCCAACCACCATCTATTCGCGACCTGCCACGCCCTTCGTCGCCGAGTTCGTCGGTTTGACGAACCGCCTTCCAGGGGTGGTCAAAGGCGGGGAGGTGGAGGTGCGGGGCACTCGACTGCCGCTGGTGAAGCCGGACTCGGCCGACGGTGAGGCCATCGCCCTGGTCCGGCCCGAGGCGGTGACGCTTGCGTCCGACGGCGACATGATGCCGGGGCCCCTGGTCGGCACCGTCATCGCCACCGTGTTTCTGGGCGCCACCAGCCGAGTGACCGTCGACCTCGGCGATATCACAGTGCTTGCGCAGCTGCCGACATCGGATGCGGTTGCGCTCACCGCGGGCACGCGCGTGAGACTCTCGCTGCGCAAAGACCCCGTCTTGATCGCAAGGGACGAAAAAGCCTCGGCCGAGGCTTGACCGACCCATCACTTCTCGGCCACCGGCGGAGGCTGGTGGCGGGTGATGTCGTGCGTTCGGGATCCAGAGGCGAATATCGAGGTGTTCGCGCCGCCGCCGGCGAGGCGCATCAATTTCGCTACGAGTTGACCGATGGCTCCACGGCGCAACGTTTTCGCATCGGCCGCGTGCTGGCGTCCCTGGCGCACCTGACCGACCTGCACGTCACCGATGTGCAGTCGCCCGCGCGCTTCGAGTTCATCAACCGCGAATACCTCGACCCGCGGTTCCGCGAGCTGCTGCCTATGCACCGGCCGCAGGAGGCGCTGAACGCGCACGCGATCGCAGCGATGGTGCGCGCGCTGAACGGCATCGACAGAGGGCCGGTCGCGGGCGCCCCCATCGAGCTGGCCATCATGTCGGGCGACGGTGTCGACAACGCGCAGTCGAACGAGCTGTCGAGCATGGCTGCTCTTCTCGATGGAGGCGAGGTGCGCGCCGACTCGGGCGGCGAGCGCTACGAGGGAGTGCAGTCGCCGGGCTGGCCGGACGATTTGTTCTGGAAGCCCGATGGAGCCGTCAAGGGCGAGGACTTGATGCGTGCCGGCTACGGTTTCCCACTCCTCCCGGGCGTTCTGGAGCGCGCGCTGAGTGCATTTCCATCGCCCGGCCTGCGCATGCCGTGGCTCGGCTGCCACGGCAACCACGAAGAGGTGAGCCAGGGCGTCGGGATCGTCACCCCGGACCTGGCGTCCGCGATGGTCGGCTTCCACAAGCCCTTTCGCCTTCCCGACGGCATCGACCGCGACGCCGCGCTCGAGACGTTCGTGCGGTGGCCGGAGACGTTCATGGCCGGTCCAGACGTGCCGGTCACGCCGGATGCCGCAAGGCGTCCCTTCACGCGCAAGGAGTTCATCGCAGGTGCCCGCGGATTCACCGCTTCCAATCGCGAAGACGGCACCGCGTACTACGTCCATGACACCTCGGTCGTGCGTTTCATCGTGCTCGACACCGTGTGCATCGCGGGCGGGGCCGACGGTTGCATCGATGAGGACCAGGTCCGCTGGCTGCAGCGCCGCCTGAAAGAGGCGGGCCATCGACCCGTGGTTATCACTTCGCATCACACGCTCGACACGATGGACAACAAGAGAAGGGCCGGCGGCCCGCGATACATCAACGCGGATGAGCTGCTCGAGGTTGTCCACGGCGAGGGCAACGTGGTGCTGTGGCTCAACGGCCACATCCACGCTAACGTGGTGAGGCCGCGACCCAACCCTCGGGGGAAAGGCGGCTTCTGGGAGGTGACCACATGCTCCCTCGTCGACTGGCCCTGCCAGGCGCGCACGGTCGAGCTCTTCGAAGCGGGCGATGGTCTTCTCGCCATCGCCTGCACGATGGTCGACCATGACGGAGCGCTGGATACGGGAGACGCTATCGAGCCGGCGCAGCTGGCGGGACTGCACCGTGAGCTGGCAGGCAATGTCCCGGTCGCCGGTTTCGAATCCGGCCGCGATGGTGCACCGCTCGATCGCAACGTGATCCTGCCGTTGGCCTGGCACCCCTAGGCGTTGCGCAGAGCGCGACAGTGCCGTATAGTGCGACATCGAGGGAGACGTGGTGAGTGGTCGCGCGCGTTCAGGTCCGGGGGCTCAGGCTCGGCTGCTAGGTCGCATCGGTCTCACCGACGAAACCACCCGCCAGGGACTGATCGGCTTCCTGCAGGCGCCCCGATACGAGGTACTGCCAACGGAAGAGGTCGAGAACCTCGTCACCGCCCACGTTCCGCGTGAGGTCACCATCACCATCACTGCCTCGCCGCGCCGCGGCATCGAGTCGACGATCGGGCTGGCGGAGCGTTTGGCGGCCAACGGCTACCAGGTCGTCCCCCACCTCTCGGCACGCTTGATCCGCGATCAGGCTCACCTGCGGGAGATCCTGGCCAGGGTGACTGCGCTCGGACGGGGCGAGGTGTTCGTCGTGGCCGGCGATGCCAAGGAGCCGGCCGGAGATTTTCCGGATTCGGTGTCGGTGCTGACCGCGATCTCTGCCGAGCCGCACGGCCTGCGCGAGATCGGCGTTACCGGCTATCCCGAGCGGCACAGCTTCATCGAGGACGACCTGACGATCCAGGCGATGTGGGACAAGCGGCGAATCGCCACCTACATCGTCAGCAACCTCTGCTTCGACCCTCGCCTCGTGAAGAAATGGGTTGCGCGCGTCCGCCGGCGGGGTGTGGAGCTGCCCGTCCACGTGGGGCTTGCCGGAGTAGCCGACCCGGCCAAGCTGTTGCGGGTCTCGACGCGCATCGGGCTTGCCGACTCAGCGCGGTTCCTGCGCGGCCATTCCAACTGGTTCATGCGCATGCTGCAGCCGGGCGGCTATGACCCGGAGCGATTCGCGACCGGCCTGCTGCCCGACCTGGCCGCACCCGAGCGCAAGGTGGCGGGCCTCCACTTCTTCACTTTCAACGAGATCGAGGCCACCGAGCACTGGCGCCAGGAGACGATGGCCAGGCTGCTCGCGGCATGAGGAGAGGGCAATGGCGGTGACGTTCCCACCCGACCTCGAGATCGCGCGCAAAGCACGGCTGCTGCCGATGCCGGACATCGCCGCGAAGATGGGCATCGGCCCTCACCTGCTCGAGCCCTACGGATACGACGTCGCCAAGATCCGGCTGGAAGCGATCGATGAGCTGGCGGATCGACCGAAGGCGAAATACGTCGTGGTGTCTGCGATCACGCCTACACCGCTGGGCGAAGGCAAGACCACCACCACGGTCGGGCTCGGCCAGGCGCTGACTCACATCGGCAAGTCCGCGACAGTTGCCATCCGCCAGCCGTCGATGGGACCCACGTTCGGCATCAAGGGTGGCGCGGCGGGCGGCGGCTACAGCCAGGTGGTGCCGATGGAGCGGATGAACCTCCACCTGACCGGCGACGTGCATGCCGTCACCTCCGCTCACAACCTGCTCGCCGCGATGATCGACAACCACGTCCACCAGAACGACGATTTCTTCCACGTCGACCGGCACTCGGTGACATGGCGCCGGGTGCTGGACGTGAGCGACCGCGTGCTGCGAAACATCATCGTCGGGCTCGGCCAGCGCGAGGATGGTGTGATTCGGCAGACCGGCTTCGATATCACCGCCGCCTCGGAGGTGATGGCGGTGCTGGCGCTTTCGACGTCGCTCCAGGACATGCGCCATCGCCTTGGACGAATCGTCATCGGCAACACTGTCGAGGGCAAGCCGATCACGGCCGAAGACCTGCACGCGGCCGGTGCGATGGCCGTGATCATGCGCGAGGCGATCAAGCCCAACCTGCTCCAGACGCTCGAGAACACGCCGGTGCTCGTGCACGCCGGGCCTTTTGGAAACATCGCCCACGGCAACTCCTCGGTGATCGCCGATCTCATCGGCATCCACGCTGGTGATTTCCTGGTCACCGAAGCGGGCTTCGGCGCCGACATGGGCGCGGAGCGGTTCTTCAACATCAAGTGCCGGGCCTCGGGCCTCGTTCCCGATGCGGCCGTGGTGGTGACCACCGTTCGCGCGCTCAAGGTCCACTCGGGAAGGTTCAAGGTCGTGGCCGGCAAGCCGCTGCCGCCGGAGATGATCAAGGAGAACCCCGATGACGTGTGCGCTGGTGCGAGCAACCTGCGCAAACAGATCGAGAACATCCGCATCCACGGCGTGACACCGGTGATCGCGATCAATGCGTTTCCCACCGACCACACATCCGAGCACGCCGCGATCCGCGAGCTGGCTGAGGAGCTTGGCGTGCGTTCGGCGGTATGCCATCACTTCTCCGAAGGCGGCAGGGGAGCGGTCGAGCTCGCCGAGGCGGTCGCCGAAGCGGCCGATGAACCGAACTCCTTCCACTTCCTGTATCCCGACGACGCCCCTCTCAAGGAGAAGATCGAGACGGTGGCGAAGCGGGTATACGGCGCGGGCGGGGTCGAGTACGACCTCCACGCCACCCGGCAGATCGATTCCTACGAGCGCAACGGGTTCGGCCGGCTGCCCGTCTGCATCGCCAAGACCCACCTGTCGATCTCGTCCGACCCCACGCTCAAGGGCGCGCCGACCGGCTGGATCCTGCCCGTCCGAGAGGTCCGCGCCTCCGTCGGCGCCGGGTTCATCTATCCGATCTGCGGGGACATGCGCACCATGCCCGGCCTGCCGTCGAACCCAGCCGCCGCGCGCATAGACATCGACGAAAACGGCGAGATCGTCGGGCTGTCCTAGGACATTGACAGTGTGCTCGCGTCCGAGATGCTGTTAAGGAGTGTACCCGAACGCATGTTTGGGTTATTCTTGAGGTCGACATGCTGAGCGACGCAGAGGTGCAAACCGCTGTCCGTAGCGGGCTGATGGAGATCGACCCGATGAGCGACAAGTATCTCCAACCTGCGAGCTACGACCTCCGAGTCGGAGCTGAAGCCTACTTGAGCGGGACTGACTCCAAGATCGACGTTGCAAATAGGGGCCTTGTCGTGATTGATCCTGGGGAGTTCGCAGTCGTCGCTACCCTCGAGCGTGTGCATTGCGGCCCGCAGATCGCAGGCCAGATTGGCCTGTGCTCCCCGTATGCCAGACAGGGATTGGTGCTACTTTCCGGACCCCAGATCGACCCCGGTTTCGATGGGGTGCTGATCGTTCGCTTAACAAATCTTGCTCCTCGGCGCGTGACGCTAGCGTTCGAAGCCCCGTTCTTGACCGCCCAATTCTTCAAACTCAACCAGCCCGTTGCGCACCCTTACAAGGGCTCCCGGCAGGGCCAGACAGGTCTTGGTGCTCGCGACATCGAGGAACTGAGCAATCCCGAAAGCCCGACTCTCGGGGGGATGGTGAAATCGCTCGCATCGCTGGCTCGTGACGTGGGCGAGCTGAAAACGAGCGTGAAGTGGATGGCGTGGGCGCTTGGGATCGGCGTGCCGGTTGCACTAGTCGTTGTCGGTGTAGTTGCGGCACTGAGATAGCGAAACCCAAACACTGATCGGCGACCCGACTTGACCTAGGTTTGGGCCGTCCTCATCCACTGCACGAGCCGATCGGATTCCATAACTTCGAGCGCTCGCTGCCAGCGGGCGGTGTAGTAGCCCTTGAAGTCGTAGTCGATCGCCGAGATCTTCGCCTGGATGGCGCCCCACAGCGTCCACCCCACGTCCGACATCAAGGCGAAGAGGTTCATCCTCGCCAGCTGCCGCTCGTCGAGCTGGCCGAAGTAGGCCTCACACAACGCCGCGCGCAGCTCGTCGTCGAACTCGGCCTCCTGCGCGGTGTTGCCGAGGTCGAAGCACGGGTCGTTGTTGCCGCTGAGCTCGTAGTCGACGATGCGGAGCGCCACGCCGTCGTCGATGAAGTTCTCGCAGAGGAGGTCGTTGTGGCAGGACACGCTGGGGAGCGCCGCCCTGCCGACGGTGCGCTCGATTTCGCGGAGCAGAGGCAGCCGCTTGCGGTAGTCCGCGGGAATCGTGACCTTGTGCTTGTCGACGATGTCGAGGTACTTCTTGATCAGGCGGAACATGTTGAAGTCCTGAAGGAAGGGTGGGGCTGCATGCAGCCGCCGAAACGAGGCTGCCATTCGAGCTGCCATCTCTTTCGACCGGAGCGTCTGGGCGGACATGGTCGGGCCGTCGATGAACTCCAGAACCATCACGTCGCCCTGGCGGACGAACTCGTGCACCCTGGGTCCGATGCCCGTGGACGCCGCCGCCAACGTGTTGAACACCTCGTTGGCCCGATCGATCGCGAGCAGCTCGGTCGACTGCCCGGGAATCCGCATCACGTAACGCGCGCCACCCGCCTCGACGAGGTAGTTCTCGTTGGTCAGCCCTCCCGACAGCGGCGACATGTGAACCTTCTCGCCTTTCCATAACGAGACGCGGGCGACCGCTTCGTCAGCTCGTGACATTCTCGCGCCGCACAACCGCATCGACGGCGACTCGCGCCACGACCCGCTCCCCGAACACCTCCACCTCGACTGCGCCACCCGGCTTGAGGTCGGCGGGCAGGTAAGAGTACGCGAGGTTGCGACGCGCCGTGAATCCGTAGGCGCAGCTTCGCAGCCGGCCGATCACGGCCCCATCGCGATACACCGCCTCCCCTCCGTAGATGGGCAGGTATTCCTCGCCCCCAATCTCCAGCGTGCGCAGGCGCCGCTCGATGCCGCGTTCGCGCAGGGCCAGCAGGCGCGCGCGCCCGTTGAACTCGGGCTTCTCGAAGCGCACGCAAAAGCCCAGGCCGGCTTCGAGTGGGGTGTCGAGCAGAGTCAGGTCGGTGCCGTAATAGCGGTAGCCCTTCTCCATCCGCAGCGAATCGAGCGCTCGATACCCGCCCGGCCTGATCCCGCTCGCCTTACCCGCTTCCATCAATCGGTCCCAGACCTGCCCGGCCCACGCCGGCTCCACGTAGAGCTCCCAGCCGAGCTCGCCGACGTACGTCACCCTCTGCGCCAGGGCGCGCGCGCCGCCGATGCGAATCGTCTTCGCCTGCATGAACGGGAAACCTTCCTCCGAGACGTCGTCGCCGGTCACCCGCCCGAGGATGTCGCGCGCACCTGGTCCCCATAGTCCGATGACAGAGAAATCCTCGGTCGATTCTCGAAGTGCAACGGCCGGGTCGTCTTGGCGAACCTGCAGCCGCAGCCAGCCGAGGTCGCTGTTCACATAACCGGCGCCGGTCACGACCCGGAAATGGTCCTCGGCGAGACGTGTGACGGTGACGTCGGCGGCGATCCCACCGTCCATCTCGAGCAGCTGCGTGTAGACGACGCTGCCGGCGGGACGCTCGATCGTGTTGCCGGCCACCCGCTCGAGCAGCGGCAGCGCGCCGGGGCCGGTGACGTCGATCTTTCCGAACGAGCTCATGTCGATGATGCCGGCGCGCTCGCGGAACGCGGCGTGCTCCTCCGCGAGCAGGTCGAAATACGGAGGTCGCGTCCAGCCAAATCGACGCTGGTCGGCTCCAGCGCGCCGCCACGGCCGTCCAGGTTCGTAGTAGTCGACGCGCTCCCAGCCATGCTTCGCGCCGAACACTGCGCTCAGGTCCTGCATGCGCGTGTGCAGAGCGCTGGTGCGCCGGGGGCGGCCCCACTCGTCCGAGTCGAACGGATACCGCAAGAAGTAGTAGTACCGATACGCCTCACGAGCCAGGTCGGCGGCGTAGCGATGGTCGCGGTGAACCGGACCGAAACGCCAGCAGCGATACGGATGGAGGTCGAGCTCGGTCTCGCGCCCTGTGATCCACTCCGCCAGTGCGCGGCCGATGCCGCCGGCGCCGCCGAATCCGTTGAGCGAAAGTCCCGCCGCCAGGTACAACCCAGGCACGCCGGGCGCCGGGCCCAGCAGCGGGTTGGCGTCAGGTGTCATCGCGTCGGGATGGCACACGAGCTTGACGATCCCCGCCTCGCCGAGAAAAGGAAAGCGTCGGGCGGCGCCCCGCAGTAGAGGCTCGAAACGGGCCTGGTCGGGAGGCATCGACATCCCCGAGTGGTCCCAGGGAACGCCGTCGATCCAGCGGGCGACCGGATCCTGCTCGTAGCCGCCCAGGATCATGCCTTCCGCTTCCGCCTTGCCATACACGAGGTTGTCGGGATCGCGGAAGCAGGGCATGTCACCCGGCAGCTCGTGCCCGGGCACGGCTCGCAGCGCGGCGTGCTGGTGATCGACCGGGGTCGAGACGACCCGCACGCCCGCCATGGCCGCGATCTGCGGAGCCCAGATCCCGCCTGCGATGACGACGACCTCGGTCTCGATCCTGCCGGCGTCGGTGACCACCGCCTGGATCGCTCCCTTGTTCGAGAGCTCGATGCCGCTGACACGGAGGCCGGTGGCGACATGCGCGCCCAGCGCCCGCGCGCCCCGGGCCAGCGCGTGCGTGGCGGTATGCGGGTCGAGATGACCGTCGCCGGGAACCCACACCGCCCCGTATAGCGCCTCGGTCGTGATCGCGGGCATCAACTTCGCGGCCTCGGTGGCCGAGACCAGCTCGACGTCGAGCCCGATGCCGCGCGCGCGGCTGGCTGTCCGCTGCAGCTCCATCAGCTGTTCCCGGCTCGAGGCAAAGCGCAGGCTGCCCACGGTCTCGAACACGCCCAGCTCGCGGTAGAGCTCGATGCTGTAACGGCGGAATCGCATCATCGTCGGCGAGGGGTTGAACTGCGTGACCAGACCGGCGGCATGGCAGGTCGAACCGCTCGTCAGCTCGCCCTTCTCGATGAGGTGGACGTCGCGCAGCCCGGCCTTGGCGAGGTGATAGGCGACGCTGCAGCCCGTGATGCCGCCGCCGATGACGACAGCGCTCGCCTGACCGGAGCTATCCACGCGTGGTGGCGGATGCGCCGGCGTCATGCGATCGCCGCCTCTCGACCGCTTCGGCCAGCAGCGTGGCGAGATCGATGACCTGCAGCTTCGCGCCGGTCGTGCGGACTCCGTCGTCCAGCATCACCGTGCAGAAGGGGCATCCCACGGCGAGCGTCTCGGCGCCGGTTCCCGCAGCTTCGCGTACGCGCTCCTCGTTGATCGGCCGGCCGCGCCTCTCCTCCATCCACATGCGCGCGCCGCCGGCGCCGCAGCAGAAGGTGCGCTCGCGATTGCGCGGCATCTCCACCGTGCGACCGGCGGCGGCCGCCAGCTCGCGCGGAGCCTCGCGCACATCGTTATGGCGCGCCAGGTAGCAGGAGTCGTGATAGGTGATGGTCCGGTCGCCGGCGAGCGGGTTCAAGCGGCCGTCACGCACGAGCTCGGCCAGAAACTCGGTGTGGTGGACGACCTCGTACCGGCCTCCGAAGTCTGCGTACTCCTTGCCGATGGTGTTGAAGCAATGAGGGCAGGTGGTCACGATCTTTTTGATCTTCGCCTCGTTCAACGTGCCCACGTTCTGTTTGGCCATCTTCTGGAACGTGTACTCGTCGCCCATCCGGCGAGCGGGGTCGCCGGTACACGACTCGCGTGGCCCAAGGATCGCGAAGTCGACGCCAGCAGCCTCGAGCAGCTTCGCCGTCGATATCGCCGCCTGCTTCGCCCGCTCGTCGAACGACGGCGCGCACCCGACCCAGAAGAGGACGTCCGGCGCCGGCTCGCCTAGCCCGAGCACGCGAACGCCAAGCCCGTCTGCCCAATGCGCGCGATCCGATTGCGGCTTGCCCCAGGGGTTGGAGGCGCGATCGATGTCACGGAGCATCGTCGTGGCCTCGTCGGGGAAACGCGATTCGACCATCACCAGGTTCCGGCGGAGGTCGACGATGTGGTCGATGTGCTCGATCCCCACCGGGCATTCGCGTACGCACGCGCCGCACGTCACGCAATCCCACACGACATCGTCGGTGACCGCCGTCGGGACCAGCGGCAGGAGCTTCGGGGTGGCGGCGTTCTTCTTCGCCTCGAGGGCGGCCGGGCCTTCGGCGAGGACCCGATCGCGCAGCGCCATGATCAAGAGCTTCGGAGAGAGCTCCTTGCCCGTGTTGTAGGCCGGGCAGACGTCCTGACACCGGCCGCACTCTGTGCACGACATCGTGTCGACCACCTGCTTCCACGTGAGGTCGGCGGCTGTGGCGGCACCGAAGCGGACTTCCCCGTCGGCGGCTTCGAAGTCGATCGGCTCCAGCCGGCCGCGTGAGTGCGTGCGGCCGAAGAACACGTTCACCGCCGCGAGAAAGATGTGCAGGTGCTTCGAGTAAGGCAGGTAGACGAGGAAGCCCAGGATGATCAGCGCATGGGCCCAGACCGCACCACGCTCGAGGTATGGCGTCCACGATTGATGGAGCGCGAGCCCCAGCGCGCTCGAGACTGGAGCCCACGCGGCCGGGTACTCGTTGAGGCCGAGCGCGATCTGGCTGGCGTGCCACAGCAGAAGTGAGACGACGATCCCTGCGATCAGCAGCAGGATGAGGTCGGCTTCGCGCACGTGGCTGCCCGTGAACCGGCGCGGCCGCTGGATCTTGCGGATCACGAAGGCCGTGATGACGCCGGCCAGCACGAGCACGGCGAAGAGGTCGACGAGAACCGCGTACCAGCCCTGCTGCCCAAGCCATGGCAGGGTCGCGTGCTGGTCGACGATGCCGATCATCGCGATGAAGATGGTGGGAAGCAGGACGATGAAGCCCCAAAAGATCGCGGCATGCATCAAGCCCGGCAGGAGCCGCTGCAGCAATTTGCTCTGGCCGATGACGACGACGGCTTCGGCGCGAGCCCGGCCGGGCAGGTCGTCGAATCGCTTTACGGGCTTGCCCATCCGCACGAGGCGGTAGAGCAGCACGGCGCGGCGCCCGAACAAGGCGCCGGCGATGATGAGAGCCGCCGCCAGGACGATGGCGGGTACGGCGTTCATCGTTGCTTGCGAAGCTCGGCGGAGATTGCGGGGACGATCTCCTTGAGGTCCCCGACCACCGCATAGTCCGCGTTCTGCATGATCGGCGCCTCGGCGTCGGAGTTGATCGCGAGGATGCGCTTGGCGCCCTTGCATCCGGCCATGTGCTGGGTGGCGCCGGAGATGCCGCACGCGATGTACAGCTCGGGCGCGATCTTGGTGCCGGTCTGACCGACCTGGTCCGAATGCGGCCGCCAGCCCGCGCTCGTCACGACGCGCGAGCAGCCGACGGCCCCTCTCAGGAGTGAGGCCAGCTCCTCGATGATCGCGAACCCCTCCTTGGAGCCGACGCCGCGACCGCCGCTGACGACTACTTTCGCCTCGGCGAGGGAGACGCCACCACCCTTGTTGCTGACGCGTTCGGCGACCTTGACGACGAGCTCCTCCTCGTTCAGCTGAGGCGTGAACTCCTCGACCGTGGTGTCGGCCGGATACCCCGCGATGGCCACGGTGTGCGGCGCGACCGTGATCAACGGCCGTGGGCTGTGCAGCGCAGCCTCTTCCAGGAGGCTGCCGCCCCAGCGCTGCCGCGTGAGCGTGACGGGACTTCCCGTCGCGACTGCGATGCAGTTCGTCGCCAGCGGCAGCTGCGTGCGCGCCGCAACGCGCGCCATCACCTCATTGCCGCGGTCGGTTCCCGCGGCAAAGATGGCCCTCGCGTTCAATCGATCGGCGAGCTGGCCGAGGATCGCGGCCCATGCATCCGGCGCGAACGAGTCGAGGGACGCATGCTGCGCGAGGTGGGCGACGGCTACGCCATGCGCGCTGAGGTCGACGCTCGATCCGATGAGCAGCGCGTGCACGGCCTCGCCAAACGTTCGCGCCGCGGTCAGCGCCTGCAGCGACGGGTCGATCGCCTTGCCGTCCGCATGCTCGACCAGGACCAGGACCACTAGGCCACTCCGATCCTGCGCATCATCTCAACGACTGCCGGCGCGGCCGAAGGCCCGCTGCCGAGCAGCTCCGCCCGGCGGCCTTGCCCGGCCGGGACGACGAGCCTCTCGAGCTCGAGCCTTGCTTGGCGTCGGGCGGGCGTGCTGGCCGCCACGGGCTTGCGACCCGCCCGCATCCGGCCAGGCACGGACGGATAGCGCGGGAGGTTGAGGCCCTCTTTGACGGTTACGACGGCAGGCATCGGCAACACATAGACATCGCGGCCGCCGTCCACCTCCTGCTCGCACCGGACCGAAGTGCCTTCGACGGTGACCTTCTTGACGCCGGTGACGGCCGGCCGGCCGAGCCCCCGCGCCACGCGCAGCCCGACCTGAAATCCGCCCGAGTCCGCGGACTCGTTGCCGAAGAAGATGAGGTCGAAGGGTCCCGAGGCTGCCTCGTCCGCTCGGATCGCTTCCACGACGGCCGCGGCCGTAGCCTCCGGATCCCACTCGCTTCCATCGGTCTGCAGGTGGATTGCGCGGTCGATTCCAAGCGCCATTGCGTCGCGCAGCTGCTCGACCGCTTCGGGCGGACCGAGGGTGAGCACGACCGACTCGCCCCCGCTCGTCTCTATCAACCGGACCGCCTCTTCGACGCCGCACTCCTCGTGCGGGCTGATCGTGAAGCCGAGGTGGCGCGTTTCAAGGGCCATCGAATCATCGGCCAACACCATCTTGCCGCCGGTGAAGGGCACGCGTTTGACGCAGACCAGGAGCTTCAAGAGCGAATGCGGGTGTTCTCTGGGTCGAACAGGGGTGTCGAGCCGGCCACGGCGACGGTGACCGGGTAACGCTCGCCCATGTACTGCACGGCAAGCGGCTCGCCGAGCAAAGCACGCTCAGGTGGCAGGTATGACATCAGGATGTGCTTGCCCACCGAAGGTCCGGCCCCCGCGCTCGTGACATACGAGCGGCGGCCTCGGCGGTCGACGACCGGCGCTCCGTCGCGAGTGAGGATCGGCTCGCGTCCGAGCATGTATCGCTTCTCGCCGCTTTTCGACGTGTGGTCGTCGACGGTCAGCGTGCAGAGGATCGCCGCCGGCGTCTCCTCGCGCTGACGAAGGTGGGCCTCCTTGCCGACGAAGTCTTCACTCTTCACGCGCGGCGCCTGCATGCCGGCCTCGACAACGTTGTACTCCGTCTCCAGCTCGTTGCCGTGGGCGCGATAGCACTTCTCGAGCCGGCCGGTGGTGCCGTAGACGCCGATGCCGCAGGGGACGAGGCCGTGCGGCCGGCCGGATTCCCACAGGACGTCCCACAGCTTCAAGCCCTGGTCGATCGGGACGTACAGCTCCCAGCCGAGGTCGCCGACATACGAGATGCGCGACGCCAGCACGCGAACCGTGTCGATGTCGATGGTCCGGCAGGAGCCGAACTTGAATCCGTCGTTGGAGACGTCGTCGCTCGTCGCCGCCGCGAGGATGTCCCGAGCACGAGGGCCCCACAGGCCGATCGTGGTCAGCGCGGACGTCAGGTCGGTGAGCTGTGCGGTCCCATCGGCGGGCAGGTGGTCGGCGAACCACTTCTTGTCCGACATGCCGGACGCGCCGCCGGTGACAACACGGAAATGGTCTTCGCCGAGTCTCATGATCGTGAGGTCGGACTTGAAGCCGCCCTTGTAGCTGAGCACCGGCGTGTAGACGTTGCGGCCGGCGGGCACGTCCATCTGGCGCAGGGTCACCTTCTGCACCGACGCCAGGGCGCCGGGCCCGGTGATGTCGAAGATCGTGAACGCGGACAGGTCGAAGATGCCCGCCCGCTCGCGCATGGCAAGGTGCTCGGCGCTGATGAGGGGCGACCACCACCGCGACTCCCACTCGGCCGTGCGTCTGGTCACTCGGTCGCCGAACTCCTCGAGCAGCGGCGCGTTCGACTCGTACCACATCGGCCGCTCCCAGCCGGCGGCCTCGAAGAACGTGGCGCCCAGCTCGCGCTCGCGCTGGTGGAACGGAGCGAGCCGCACGTTGCGGTTGGAGGCCCATTGCTCGCTCGGGTGGACGATGCCGTAGGTCTTGTTGAAACCCTCGGCTGCCCTCGCGCGCACATGGGCCCGCGTCTTCTGGTGTTCGTGGAAACGAGCGATGTCGGACGAGTGGAGGTCGATCTCGGACTCCCCCTGCACCATCCACTCGGCCAGCGCCTTGCCCGTGCCAGGTCCTTCCTTGACCCATACCGCGGCCGCGGACCAAAGACCCTTGACGTCGGGGGACTCGCCCAGGACGGGCATACCGTCGGAGGTGAGCGAGAGGATGCCGTTGATGGCGTATTTCACGCCCACGCGCTCGTCGCCGACGATCTCCGGGACCAGTTCCAGCGCGTGCTGCATCTGGAGCTCGAAGTCCGGCTGCGTGAAGGGGAACTCTGTCGGCGAAAGCGCGGCCTTCTCGATCGGCGGGATGTCCTCCGGGTCGTAGAGGATCGGCCGGTGCGCGTACGACCCGATCTCGAGGTCGCCGCCGGCCTGTCGCTCGTACATGTTGGTGTCCATGTCGCGCACGATCGGAACCTCGATGTCGCCTTTCGAACCGGCGAAGCGCGGCACGGGGCCGACGTCGATCATCTGGTGCACCGCCGGGGTCAACGGGATGTGCGCGCCGGCCATCCGGGCCACGCGTGGGCTCCACACCCCGCAGGTGATGACGACGGTCTCCGCTTCGATGTCGCCGGCCGAGGTGCGCACGCAGCGAACGTGGCCGTGCTCGACGTCGATGTCGAGCACCTCGGTCTTGGCCAACACCGTCAGCGCCCCCGACGCCTGCGCGCGCTCGCGCATGATCGTGCCGGCGCGCAGCGAGTCAACCACGCCGACGCCGGGCGTATAGAAGCCGCCCATGATGATCGACTCGTCGATGAAGGGAACGAGGTCCTTGATGGCGGCCGGGCTCACCAGCGAGACGGGCTCGATGCCCCAAGACGCTGCCGACGACATTCGCCGTGTCAGCTCTTGCATGCGCTCCTTCGTGCGTGCGACCTCGATGCCGCCAGACTGCGTGAAGACGCCCATCTCCTTGTACTGGTTGACGCTCTCCACCGTCAGCGCAGTCATCTCCTTGGAGTGGTCCACCAGGTAGATGAAGTTGGATGCGTGGCCGGTCGACCCGCCCGGGTTTGGCAGCGGGCCTTTGTCGATTAGGACGACGTCGCGCCAGCCTAGGCGGCACAGGTGGTAAGCAACGCTGTTGCCGACGATCCCGCAGCCGATGACGACGGCTCGGGCATGGGCGGGCAGGTTGCTCATCTCGCTGTTCTTCTCTTCCTTATATGTGTCTGGGAATCCGCTAGTCCGGCTGGTAGGGCGAGCGGACCTCCTCGGGCAGCTCGTACCAGCGCATTCGATCGCCCACCTGGGCACGCAGCTTCCATTTCAGCGGTTTCGGCTGGGTCTCCACCGCCGACCACAGCTCGTCGAGCCGAGAGCGAACGACGTCGCGGTCCACGTCGAGGTCGTCGAGGGTTTGCCGCAGCTTCCCGATGTTCTCCTGCAGCGTCCGGTACATCCCCCAGTCGTCGGCTGCCACCTTGGCGACATAGGTGCAGTCGATGCAGTCCTCATTCGAGCTCTTGACGATCGGGTGGTCGAGCAGAAGCGCGGTGAGGTCGACGAGGTCCTTGCGGTTGACCTCGAAGATCTGCAGCTTGCTGAGCAGGAGGTCAGAGGGGCTCGCGCATGGTCCGTCGCCTTCCAGCCTTCCACGCAGGTCGATCACGTGTGACATCTGGATGATGTCGATGAAGATGTCCACCTGGCGGCTGTGATCGACGTCGTAGAAGTACAGGCGCCGATCGCCCTGCATCAGGTTGAATTGCTCGTTCGCCTCATACCCGAGGGTTGGGAAGAGAGCCTGCACAGCCTGACGATCCTTCTTCCGGATCGCGTAATCGAGGTCGCCGTACTTCCGTCTCAAGGGAGGCTTGCGTGCGCTCGGGGAGCTGAGGTGGATTCCAGCCCCGCCCAGGAGCTTTGGTTTCACGCCCACGGCCCGGGCGGCGGTCGCGATGCGCCCCGCTTCTTCGATTGGGTCCGCGAGAGGGCCCTGGGTCAAAGCGCCGCTTTCACCTCGGTGACGTCGACAGTCATCTCCGATCTTCATTGAGGTGGGGCGTCCGCGAGCGACCCAGGTCGAACGCGCGCGCGTAGATTCGTTTGTAGGCCGCGGCGTCGACATCTCGTGGGTTGCCGATGCTCTGCGGGTCGGCGGCCGCCTTGTCGGCGAGCATCGGGATCTCGTCCCTGCTGAAGCCGAGCTCTTCGAGGCTCGGGATCTCGACGTCGACGGTCAGCTGGTGCACATAGTCGACCGCCATCTCGGCCGCGTGCCAGACGGTGGCGCCGCGCACATCGAGCCCGAAGGCGGCCGCCATGCGCGCAAAACGCTCCGGCTCGCCGGCGTGGTTGTACTCCATGACAGGGCCGAGCAGGCGCGCCGTCAATGCGCCGTGCGGCGCGTCGTGCACGCCGCCCGCGGTCTGGCTCATCGCGTGGGCTGCGCCCGCCGAGTCGGTTCCGTACGCCAGGCCCGCGAGCATCGCCGCCGCGCTCATGTGATAGCGCGCCTCGACGTTGGCGGCCTGCGAGAACGCGACCCGCAGGTATCGCGCCACGTACTCCATCGCCATCAGCGCCACGGCGTCCGTGAAGGGCTGGTGGTAGGACATCGTGTAGCACTCGACGGCGTGCGCCAGCGCGTCCATGCCGGTGCCGGCGGTGACCGGGGCCGGGAGCTTGATGGTGAGCTCGGGGTCGATGACGGCTACCCAGGACGCGATGTTGGGTGTACCGCCCACGTTGAACTTGATCTTTCGCTTGGGGTCTGTGATCACCGCCCAGAGGGTGACCTCGCTGCCGGTCCCGGCGGTGGTCGGCACTGCGATCAATGGCGGGATCCGCTTGTGAATGGGGCTGTGCCCCCACTCGTACTCGAGGATGCTGCCGTCGTGGGCGGCCACCACTCCGATTCCCTTGGCCGTGTCTATCGAGCTGCCGCCGCCGATCGCGACGAGCCCGTCGCAGCCTTGTGCGCGGTACTCGGCGGCGCCCGCATCGACCAGCTCCACTCCCGGGTTGGCGCGGACCCGGTCGAACACGATCGGCTCGCAGTCCGCGCCGCGCAGGACCTCGAGCGCGGTGTCCAGCAGGCCGGCCGCCTTCACCCCCGGGTCGCTGACGAGCAGCGGTCGGCGGATGCCGAGCAGCGAGGCTTCGGTACCCAGCTCGCGGATGGCGCCCAGGCGTTGTACGAGGCGGGTCGGGCTCTGATAGGTGCGGAGTGTGTACTCGAGCATGGGCTAGAAAAGAGGGCCGCCGGCTTTGACGCCGGCGGCCGTGGAGTTGCTATTCAACCGGAATTTCGTGATGGATACGGGCGAGGTCGATGCCCTGCCGGCTCCGGTAGATGCGCGCCGCGACGTAGATGACCACAGCGACGACATATGTCGCGACGAAGTAGATGACGGAGTTCGGCGTCTTCTGCAATGACGTCCCATAGAGGTTGTCAGGGTTGAACGACCACTCGTAGAGCATGAAGAGCAGGAACAACCCGGTGATCACTCCGACGACTGTGATCAACGGCACCCCGGCGACCTTGTAGCGCGCGATCGGCGAGGCCTCGTAGAGGTCTTTGCGCCGCCAATCGCTGCCACCACCGTCGCGAGGAAGGTCAGGGCAAGCACCGCGGTGGCGTCCAGGAACACGCTGGTGAAGTCCGGCCTGTAGGCGTAGATCGCGCTGATGACGAGCGACGGCACGATCATCAGAACCAGCGCACCGTATGGCACGCGACGCTTGGCCGAGATGCTGGCCGCCCATGACGGCAGCACCCGGTCGAAGGCGGCAGCGAAGATGACGCGCGTCGAGGACAGGAAGAGGGTTCCCGCCCAGCCGAAGAACCACAGGCCCATGACGATGATCAGCAGGGCCTGGAAGAGATGGTTGTCGACCAGGAATCCCGCGAACATCACGGGGTAAGGCCAGATCGGGACCGGCGGGGCGGGGGCGCCCTGGACGGCGAACAGGTTGTTCCAATAGGCCGCATTGGCGGACTGGTAGAAGTTCCAGCCGATCGTCTTGTTGATCAGGATCACGACGAGCGCAACCATCGCCACTGTGACCCACAGGCCCGCGAACATGCTCCAGAAAGGCTTGCGGAGCTCTTTGGCTCCGCGGACCTCGCCATATAGGGTTGCGCCCCAGTTGGGCCAGAGCAGGTAAAACGCCAGCCAGGGGAGCAGGAGAAGCAGTGGACCAAACGCAAAGGTGCCGAAGCTCGAGCCTCCGAAAGACTTGCTGGCGGCGTCGATCGTGCCCTGGTACGCATTGGCCGGAGCGCCGAAGAGGCTCGTCGCCTCGCGGTTGAACGCGTTCTGAAAGTCGCTCTGGCTGTAGAAGAGCAAGAGCCCACACACAACCGCCAGACCCGCGAGGCCGATCCAGAAGCAGACCTTCTGGATTCGCGCATAGGTTTCCATGCCCAGCGTGACGACGATGCTCACGAACGCGAGCACGATTAGGCAAGAGACGAAGATGCCCGTCTTGCTTGTGAAGAACGTTGCGACCCCGGTCCACCCGAGGGTGTAGGCGAGAGGGGAGAAGAACTGGACGACGAGGATGTTGGCGTAGATCGGGGCCCACAGGAACAGCGTGAACCACCAACCGGTCATGGACAGCACGAAGCCGAGGCCGCCGCCGAGAACGCGGCTCTGCCAGGCGTAGTCGCCCCCCGTGCGTGGCATCACGGCCACCAACATCGCGTACGTGACGACGAGGAACGTTGTGAGCAAGCCGAAGACGAGGATCGCGGCGAGCAGCTGGCCGTCGGGGACGGTGTAGACGTAGGACATGCCATAGAAGCCCAGAGTGATCAGGTTCACCGACCAGAACGAATAGACGAAGGCATCGAATGTGGACCAGGCTTTGACCAGCCCGGTTGCGTTGCGCAGGAACAGCGTCGGCCTCGCGCCGGCAGTCCCCATCGTCGTGTCAGCCATGTTTCCTTCTCCTCTTCCGCTTAACCGTTGACGAGCTGGTAGCTTTTGATGCCCTTCTTGGCATCGAGGTTGATCACCGCAGCCATGAGGATCCCTTCCTCGTAAGCGCTGCCCGGATTGATCGAAAGCGTCTTGCCGAGCTTCACTGCGCCCTTGCTCTCGTGGATGTGCCCATGCAGCGAGAGCAGCGGCTGGTGTTTGTCTATGGCCTGACGCACAGCGGTCGAACCGACCGGCCGCAGAGCGCGGCCGCCGTGCATCAGCTTGAGGTCCGAATCGATGGCCGGCGCCTCGTCGAGTCCCGACCTGTACGGCGGGCAGTGGAGGTTGAAGATCGCGCGCGCAGAGTCAGGGATCTGCTTCGCCATCGCCTCGATACGCTCGCCGAGCTTTTCCTCGGTCTCTTCGCGATGTGTGTTCCACGGGGTGTGGTTCGACCAGCCGGTTGAGATCATCGTGAAGCCGTCGATCTCGACCATTCGACCCTCGCCGAGCTCGACCATGTCCGATTCCCGGACGACGTCGTCCACCTCCATCTCGTCGTCGTTTCCCGGGCACACGAATAGGCGCACTCCGGAGCCGCGCAGCTTCTCCGAAGCCATGTCCATCCACCGCCGGACGCCGTCCAGCATGATCTGCCGGAACGTCTCCTTCCGGACATCCGCGTTCTCGTCCAGCACCTGCAGGCGCTCCGGAGTGACATGCAGCGGGTAGTAGCCGCGCCGGCGGATCTGGCTCTCGATGTCACCGACCTCGCCGGCCGAGACCACCTGCCGGTCGCTGGCGATCGTGACGGTGTAATGGCCGTTCTCCTCGACGATGGGGATCATCGCCTTGCCGGTCATGTCGCCGCCGCAGATCAGGACGTCGGCCTCATAGAACTTCGCGGCGTTGAGGAACTTACGCCAGCACACCTCCGAACCGTGCAGGTCGGTCGCGAAAAAGACCTTCGGCATTACCTCTCCACCAGGACTTTCCGGATCTCGCGCTCGAATCCGACCACGTGCCGTCGCATGCACTCGTCGGCGCGCTGGCCGTCGCCGGCGATGACCGCGCGCAGCAGCTCGATGTGCTCCTCCACGGCTTCGCGCAGGCGGACGCCGTGGTCGAGGACCAGGTACCAGAGCCGCAGGCTGAGGTTGAAGTACCGCTCGAGCGTGTTTTCGAGAAACGCGTTGCGCGCCGAGCGATAGATCTGCCGGTGGATCTCGCGGTCGAGCTGCATGAGCGCGCGCGGGTTGGTGAGCTCGGCCGCATCCAGCCGCTCGAGAAGGTCGGCGATCGCCTCGCGGTCGCCGGCGCCGCTGCGTTCGGCGGCCAGTCTCGCCGCATGGCCTTCGAGCACCACGCGGACTTCGGTGATGCGAGCGAGGTCGGTGATGTTGACGTCGGTCACGAACGTGCCGCGGTGGGGCACGCTGCGCACCAGGTTCTCCCAGGCCAGCCGCTGCAGGGCCTCACGGATCGGGGTGCGGCCGATCTCCAGCTCGTCGCGCAGCCGGCCCTCCTCGACCACCGAGCCGGGCGGCATGTCGAGGCAGACGATCCGGTCTCGAATCCGAAGGTAGGCTTCCTCGCTTTGCGAGCGCGCGGCCTCCGCGACGGTGCCCAGAGCGTGCCTAGCTCCAATCGCGCGAGCCTGCGACGCCA
>VBGM01000074.1:1379-7819 GCA_005880855.1 Chloroflexota bacterium | reverse complement strand
AGGACCTTCGCAAGCTTGAGATGTCGGGCTCGCTCAACGTGATGAAGTCCAACGGTGGCATGGCCTCCTTTGGATTCGCCAAAGAGCAGCCGATCCACATGATCGAGTCTGGGCCTGTGGGTGGGGTCGTTGGTTCTTTGGCGATTGGCCTGGAGATCGGCGAGCGCAACTTGATCACTCTGGACATCGGTGGAACAACGGCCAAGACGTCCCTCATCGAGGGAGCCGAGATCAAGGTGACGACCGAGTACCGGATCGAGCAGGATTCGAGGAGGGCCGGGTATACGGTCAAAGTGCCGGTCGTCGACATCGTCGAGATCGGAGCCGGCGGTGGTTCGATCGCCTGGCTTGATCCGATCGGGACGCTGCGTGTTGGTCCCCGGAGCGCCGGTGCGGTGCCCGGTCCCGCGAGCTACACACAGGGCGGTGCGGAGCCCACTGTCACTGACGCCAACCTGCTGCTCGGCCGCATCAACCCGAGCTATTTCCTGGGAGGTGAGATGCCGCTGTCGCTCGAGCAGGCGCGCAAGGCGACCGAAAAGCTCGCGGGCAAGCTCGGGATGCCGGTGGACGAGGTGGCCAGGGGAATTATTCGCCTCGCCAACGCGAACATGGTCAACGCCATCAAGCTCGTATCGGTCCGCAAAGGCCATGACCCGCGCGAATACGTCCTCGTGGCCTTCGGCGGCGGTGGCCCGATGCACGCCTCAGCCCTGGCCCGGGAGCTTCACATTCGCAAGGTCATCATCCCGCCGGCCCCAGGCGAGTTCAGCGCTTGGGGCATGCTGACCACAGACTACAAACAGGACTTCACTCGTACCACGGTGCTCAGAGCCACTGACGAAACCATGAGCTCGGTGTATCGCCGATTTGACGAGCTGGAGCGCGACGCAGTGCTCTTCTTCAAGCACGAAGGCTTCGATACGGCCACTGTGGTGACCGCACGCGCCGCAGACATGCGCTATGCGGGCCAAGAGCACACGGTTCGCGTCCCAGTACCTGATGGACAGGCGTCGCTCGCGGAAGTGACCGCCCGATTCCACGAACGTCACGAGAGCGCCTTCATGTTCCGGCTCGACGGGCCCGTGGAGTTCGTCAACCTGCATCTGACCGGATTGGTCCGGGTCCCGAATCCCGACCTCTCCGCCTTCGCTCCAACCGCTGCGCGCGGCACGGCAACCAAGGGTCGACGGAGGGTCGACTTCGACGAGGGTGGGATCCACGAGGCAGCTCTCTATGAGCGCGGCCGGCTGGCGCTCGACGAAGAAGTGAAGGGCCCCGCGATCGTCGAAGAGGAAGCCTCCACCACCGTCATCTACCCAGGCCAGCGAGGTAGTTTGGATCGGATCGGCAACCTCGTCATCGAAACAGGGGTGTAGACCGATGGCCGTAAGGACAAAAATCGATCCATTCGAGGCAGAGATCATTCGCGAGTCTCTGGTCGCCGTCGCCGAGGAGATGTTCGTCTCGCTGCAACGCACCAGCCAGAGCACGATCATCTACGAGGTCCTTGACTTCGCCTGCGGCATTACTGATAGCAAAGCGCAGCTCATCGCCCAGACCAATGGAGTCACTGCCTTCGCAGGCATCCTCACTTTCACCGTTCAGTCGGTGCTCGACAAGTTCGGGCTGAAGCAGATCCGGGAGGGCGACATCTTCGCCACCAATGACCCCTACACGGGAGGCGGCACCCACCTCTCTGACGTCGCCATGGTGATGCCGCTTTTCTTCAAGGGCGAGCTGCTCGCCTTCGCCGCGAACAAGGCCCACTGGACGGAGGTGGGGGGCAAGGACGCGGGCAGTTGGACGACGGATGCGACCGAGGTCTTCCAGGAAGGCCTGCAGCTTCCGTGCGTCCGGCTCTATATCGACCACAAGCCGCTGCCGAGCGTCGTCGACATCATCCGGGCCAACGTCCGGACGCCGGAGATGAGTCTGGGCGACATGTACGCCCAGGCGGCGGGGCTTCGGATGGCCGACCGCCGCTTCACCGAGCTGTGCGCCAAGCACGGCGTCGAGCAGGTCCAGGCCGGAGTCGATTATCTGTTGACCCAGGGCGAGCGTCAGGTCCGGCTCGATCTGGCCAAGCTGCCCAAAGGCGTCTTCGAAGCCGAGGACTTCATCGACGATGACGGGCTAACGCCCGACCCCATTCCGATCAGAGTCAAGGTGACCATCACCGACGACGAGTTCGTCGCCGACTTCACAGGATCGGGGCCCCAGGCGCGAGGCCCGGTCAACTGCACACGGACTGGCCTGATGGGCGGCATGCGGACCATATTCAAGGCGTTGACCAACCCGGACACTCCGGTGAACGAGGGTGGCTTCCGGCCCTTGAAAGTCATTTGTCCCGAGGGCAACATCTTCTCGGCCGTGCGCCCGGCGCCGGTCTCCACCTACTGGGAGACCCTGCTCAACTCGGTCGATCTTGTCTGGAAGGCGCTCGCTCCGCACATGCCGGAACGGATGACCGCCGGCCATTTCCTCTCAGTCTGCGGGCTGATCCTCGCCGGCAATCACGCTGACACAGGCGACCTGGTGATCATGGTCGAGCCGCAGGCCGGCGGTTGGGGTGCGGGTGTTACATCATCCCGGCCGAGGTCTGCGAGCAGAAGTACGGAATCGTAGTCGACCAGTACGCGCTGAACCCGGTGGACGCGGGCGCTGGGGAGTTCCGCGGCGGGCTTGGCCTGGTGCGCGACTATCGGATCCTGGGCGAGGAGGGGATGTTCCTCACCGCAACGTTCGGCCGTGCCAAGTTCCCGCCGTGGGGCGTCGCGGGCGGACAGGGGGGCTCTCCAAACTACATTGAGGTCATCCGTGCCGACGGCAGCCCGCCCAATCGCTTTGGCAAAGGTGCTCGCGTTCATCTGCGCAGGGGAGACATCGCGCGGCTGATCACCGGTGCCGGCGGCGGCTGGGGCGATCCTCGCAAGAGGTCGCGCGAACGGGTGCTGGCGGACGTCAAGGAGGGCTACGTCAGCCAGGAAGCAGCCCGCAATACCTATGGCCAGAATCCCTAAGTCATTGGTCCGTAGCGTGTATGCACGCGGTCAGGGGCGGCCTCTCCGTCGCGCGTATTTAACCGATTCGTACAGCAATGCCGGTGGCAAACCATGACATCTGCTGCGACTCAGCGGTACTCAGCGAATTCAGATTGCTACTTTTGAACGGGCCGCAACGATCTGTTAACCGCAAGGTTCAGGGTTCGAATCCCTGGTCCGGAGCCAAATCTGAATCTCGAAAATGACCCGACTTCCAAAGGAGCTTTGGGCCGTACATCCTTTGTCCATCCTTTGTACATCCATCGCGATGCTCGATCCAACCGCAAACAGGCCGTCCAGCCGCCGGCCAAAGTGAGACTTACTCAGGGAGGCGCACGGGAGATTCTGTCGTGACACTTCCGACAGGCTGGAGGGCCGCTGGCCCCCAATTTGAGTCAGGACAGGCATGGGTCTTCTGTGTTCGACGGGACGCGAGCTCCAACGGTCTCCTTTACGGCCTCAAGCGCTTGAAGAACCCGCATCGCCGCGAGCGCTTCGTCCGAGAAGTTGCTGCGATGGACAAACTTCGACGAGAGCATGGCGCTTCGGTACCAGAAATCATTGACAGTGATCTGGGTGTCGAGCGCCCTTGGTTCGTAATGCCCTGGTTCAGTGATGGGTCGCTTGAGGCGGCTGTGATCGATGGGCGCTTCAAGACTGAGCCTCTCCAGGGTCTACATCGCCTAACTCAGCTCGGGGAAACCCTCTCCGATGTGCATGCGGCTGGCGTCGCTCATAGGGACCTTAGGCGAAGATCGTGGAAGCGCTGCTGAGCCAGTCCAGCGCGTTCCAAGTGATGATGAAACTGTTTCGATATGGCTGTCCCGTCCAGCGGCTTGCCCTGAGGCGTCGCGAAGACGAACCCAAGGTCTACCCAACGGTCGCCGGCCAAGTCTCTCTGAGTGTTCTGCCGTGTTTGGTGTTCGCGCAGACCTGCGACGATCGACGTGGGCATGGCGAGAGACCCGGGGGCATGACTCCAAAAACCCCAGCCCGGTCGATTGATCTACGCCGGCATCCCCTCCGAAGCTCAATGCAAGCCCCTTCTTCTCAGGGACGGACCGAGGCGAGTGGCCGCCGCCTCGCTTCGACAGCCGGTGGACATGAGTCTCGACGAGCTTCGCATCGAGCTCATACACCCCGAGCTGACACGGCTCCGCAACTTTCTCGCAAGCGCGCCCGCTCACGTGGGGGTCCCGAGAGCGGACGTGTTAGCGCTCGTGCAGATAGCCGAAGCCCTGAGCCTCGCTTCAGAGGTAATGCCAGCCCGTTTCTCGTAGGATCGTCACCCGATAGGAGCCACGAACTCCCGAGCCTCGTCCAGCAAGCGACGCCACCGATTGCTGGCGGTCGCCTCGACAGCCACCCACTCCTTCGACGGTTTGCCGTGACCGGGATCGAATGGTTCACCCAGTCTTGATGCAATTAGGTCGTCCACCCGCGGTCTGGGTAGCTTCACAACAAGTCGGCCCTTTACGAGCATGGCGAAGACCTTTCCTTGGACCTTGAGCACGGGAGCGCCGAACATCCTTCCGACCGACATCAGCGGACGGCCGACCTGTGCCTCCACCAAACGCTGAAAAACCGCTTCAGGCGTCTTCGACACTTCGTCTCTCCGTGGGCGACCGACTCGATCAGGACTGGGGAGGCGGCTGCGCGAAGCCCAGCTGGATCATCATTGAAAGCTGGTCGAAGAAGTTGTCGTGAGCGACGATTCTGCCTTCCCGGTCGAAGTGGAGGATCTGGACTCCTCGCGTTGTGAAGTGTCGACCACTGGCCGGCATCGGCCCCAGCGGCCCGTCGTTGGTCCCGTCCATCTCAAGGACGCTTACGACGATGTCACCAGCATCGATTACTTCGACAATCTTGACTCTTGCGTCCGAGGACCCGGCGATAAACTCCGAATTCCACTTTTTGACTTCACCCGTCGACCTGAGCGTGCTTCCCCGGGCATGGTCAGTCATCGCGAAGGTGTGGGCGTAGCCGCTCACCTGTTCGTCCAGGTCACGGCGGTTGAACGCCTCCACTTGGGCCGCCGCCGTACGTGCGTTCTTCGACGTCATGGTCTGCCTCCCTGCGGTTAGCGGATAGGAATCTGACCCTTAGATCCCATCGGCGCCCAATACTCATCGGGCCGGGCGATATTGGGCCCGAGGCCGTATAGGCGGATTCTCGTCCGAGAGGCGCGTCGCGTACTCCCTAGGGCCGGCCGCGGACCTTAAGGAGTCTCGTCCGGGTCCAGAATTTCGGGCAAGCCGAACGATCTGAAGAGATAGGGATCGCCGAAGCCTGTTATTTCCGCGACGAGGTTTCCTTCAAGTCTCAGCACCATGATGCCGTTGAACGTGTAGGGCCCATCGTCGGCATCCCTCTCGTACGCCGCGCAGGCGGGCAGCCCATTGGCGCGTGTAGCGAGAACGCGGAAGCGCTTGCGAATCTGCGAAAAGCACAGCGAATGGAAAAAAGCAGCGACCGCAGCGCGACCCTGGAACCAGGTCGAAGCAGGCGGCATGGTCAGGACTGCGTCTTCCCTGAGAATCGCAGCGAGAGCATTCATATCGCCTTCCTCCCACGCCCGCATGTACTGGGCAACGAGCGAGCGTTCAGCCGCAACGGAGACGACTCGACTAGCACTGTCCTCCTCACCCGGCGGTAGCCGCTCGGCCAGGTTGGCGCGTGCGCGCTGCAGGGCGCTGTTGACCGAAGCCACCGAGCACTCGAGCAGGTTCGCGACCTCCGATGCTCGCCAGCCAAGTACATCTCGCAGGAGCAGGGCAGCTCGCTGGCGACCTGGGAGGAGCTGGATAGCGGCAAGGAAGGCCAACTCCATACTCTCCCTGAGGATATAAACCGTCTCAGGGTCTGGAGAGCTCGTCTGTTGGTCGCCGAGTAGCAAGTCTGGGTATGGCTCGAGTCGAACAATCTCCGATACTGGCGGAGAGGGCGGCAGCGTCGGGTCGGCCGGAGGTCCGTATTGGCGAGATAGGACACGCGACGGACGGCGCTCGATTTGCCTTAGGCACGCGTTAGTCGCGATTTTGTAAAGCCAAGAGCGGAATTGCGCCCTGCTTTGGAAGGTGGCGAGGCCTCGCCAGGCCCGGACAAAAGTCTCCTGAACAGCATCCTCCGCATCATGAAACGAACCAAGCATCCGGTAGCAGTGCATATGCAGTTCCCGGTAGTACGGCTCGGTGATATGACGGAAGGCCTCATTGTCGCCGGCCTGGGCCGCAGCAATCAAACCTTCGATCGGCTCAACTGACCTGATCGCTGTCTCGGCCACGGCCCGAGTGTAGCGGGGTTTTGAGTGCGGGCTGCGGCGTTCGCGAAGAGTCTGCCCCCCAAGCCCGGCCATTCCAAGTCTCGGTAGCAGAAGAGCACGTCGACGTCACGTCT
>VBGM01000074.1:0-1152 GCA_005880855.1 Chloroflexota bacterium | reverse complement strand
GCGTCTCGCGCGCGCGTCCTCTTATCTATGAGCGTCGCGGCCTGACGGGTTGCTTGCGATAAGCAGCAAGTACCGAAAACACCAGGTAGCACACAGCCCAGGAATGTGGGTGTCACGCGAGGCTCAGTGTGGAGCTCGATCGGGAGCGAAGACCTCGGTCAACAGGTTGGAGGCTAGGTCGTACATGAAACCGCGGATCTTGTCGCGAGCCGGAAGATAGGGACACGCGCGCAGGCGTTCCAAGTCCTCCGCGATCGCACCGATCGGGTCCGTGAAGCAGCCTAACTCCTCGGCGAAGTGGTGGCCGCTCGCAGCGCTGATCTGCTCATCCAGTTGAGCCTGGCTGAAGCGGCCGAGTGCGCACTCGGTGTGGTGGATCACCATCACCTCGCGTGTATGCATGACTGCCTGCGATATTGCCAATGCACGAACAGTGTCGGTCGAGGCGCGGCCTCCCGCGTTACGGATGACGTGAGCGTCCCCAGGACGGAGCCCTAGCAGGGCACTCACGTCGACTCGAGCGTCCATGCATGTCAGGATCGCCAGATGTCGCACGGGTTCGATGATGCGAGCTGCGCTTCCTAGGTAATGGAGCCTCGAGTTCATGAGTACCTGGTCGATGGCGTCCACAGCAAGCGAATTTACACCGACGCGCTGCTGGTGACTGACCAGCACATTGGAGGACTTCGTGGAACTGTCGCGAGCTCGATTCCGTCGCATGGTTGTTGAAAGCCAGGTCCACGCGATCAACGTGCGATCCCGTCAGTCCACCTGTACTCACTAACAGCTCAGCGTTGGTCCTGATAACCCGCTGGTATCGGTAGCTCGCCCTATCAGCCGAGAGAGCATTTCCTTGGTAAGGAGAAGGCCGGCGGTTCGAGTCCGTCCGTGGGCTCCAAATTCAATAAGACCATTCCCTTGCATCTTCTCGACGATTTCCTCTCGCAGAAATGCGGCAAGGAAATGCTCTTCCGCAGGGCTTTGTATCCCAACTTGGTATGGCGGGGCCATAGCGAGTGGCACCACATTCATCGGAGTGGGGGAAGACCGTCGTCGGCGATCAGTGGGTCCGCAGTGGCGCCCAGCTGGCGGTTGCACGGGTCAGGACCGTGGGGCCGACATTAAGGGCCGAACCAACCAGCGTTCTTTTCA
>VBGM01000082.1:526-20365 GCA_005880855.1 Chloroflexota bacterium | reverse complement strand
CGTCTTGCGAGCCGACGCGACGATCGCTTCCCGGTCCAGCGGGTAGACCGTGCGCAGGTCGACGATCTCGATGCTCACGCCCTCGCCATCGAGGACTTTGGCCGCCTCCAGCGCGTACTGGACCATGAGGCCGTAACAGAAGATGGAGATGTCGCTGCCCTCGCGGACCGTGCGAGCCATCTGCAGCGGGATCAAGTATTCGCCCTTCGGCACCGGCTCCTTGAACATGCGGTACAGCCGCTTGTGCTCGAAGAACAGGACCGGATCGGGGTCTCGGATCGAGGCAAGCAGGAGTCCCTTGGCCTCGTATGGGCTCGACGGGATGACGATCTTCAACCCGGGCGTCGCGAAGCGGGCCTCGATCGACTGCGAGTGGTAAAGCGCCCCGTGCGCGTGCCCACCGAACGGAGCCCGGATGACCATCGGCACCGACCAGTCGCCGTCGCTGCGATAGCGGAACTTGGCGATCTCATTGGTGATCTGGTTGAAAGCCATGTGTGCGAAGTCGGCGAACTGCATCTCCGCCACCGGCCGCTTGCCGGCCAGCGCGAGACCGAGCCCGACGCCGGCGATGGAGGATTCCGCCAGCGGCGTGTCGATGACGCGCGCCTCGCCGAATCTCTTGCGCAGGCCGTCGGTGACCAGGAACACGCCGCCCTTCTGGCCCACGTCCTCTCCCAGCACCATGACGCGCTCGTCGCGCTCCATCTCTTCGGTGAGACATGAGCGCAGTGCGGCCACCATGTTCATCTCCTCGGTCTCGACCCCAGAGGGGGGGTCGATCGCCTTCGGCACATCGAGGCCATAGACGTTGGTTGTCGCGTTCTCAGGCGGGGCGTCGGGCGACTCCATACCCTGCCTGGTCGCTTCGGCGACCTCGCCCTTGACCTTCTCCTCGAGAGCTTCGATCTCTTTGGCGCTGAGCACGCCCTCTTCGAGCAGGCGCTTCTTGAAGCGCTCCAGGCAGTCGTTCTGCGCGAGCTGGTCGATCTCCTCCTGGGTTCGGTAGCGGCGCTGGTCGTCCTCCGACGAATGCGCCCCCAGGCGATCGACCAGGCATTCGATGAGCGTCGGGCCCTGGCCGGCGCGTGCCCGCGCCACCGCCTCCGCCGCCACGACGTAGCACGAGACCGGGTCGCGACCGTCGACGGTGACACCGGGGAATCCGTAGCCGGCGGCGCGCTGCGCGACGTGCTCGATCGCGTACTCCTTGTTGAACGGCGTCGAGATGGCGAAGCCGTTGTTCTCGCAGACGAAGATCTCCGGCAGCTTGTAGACGGCGGCGAAGTTGAACGCCTCGTGCGTGTCGCCCTCGGAGCCGGCGCCCTCGCCGTAGTTGGTCATCACGACCTTGTCGGTGCCGTCCATCTTCAGGGCGTACGCCGCGCCCGCGCCGTGCACCATCTGCGTCGCCACCGGCGAGCCGCCGGAGATGATGTTGAGCCGCGTGTCGGAGAAGTGACCCGGCGTCTGCTTGCCTCCTGACGCGGGGTCGGCCGGCTTCGCCAGCACGGCGAGCATGAGATCGAGAGGCGTCACGCCCATACGCATGCAGAGCACGACGTCGCGGTAGTAGGGCGAGACCCAGTCGTACTTCGGCTTCAGCGGCCAGCTGACGCCGATCTGCGCGGCTTCGTGGCCGGCGCAGGAAATGATGAACGGCGCCCGGCCCTGCCGGTTGAGGACCTGGAAGCGGTAGTCGATCTGCCGCCCAAGGAGCATGAAGTAGAACCACTCCTTGAGCGTCTTCTCGTCGAGGTCGGTGTCACGCCATGCGACCGGCTGCTGGAAGCGCCAGTCCCGCTTGAGCTCCGGCTCTTCCTGCTTCGCTTGCTCGCGAGGCTTGGTGGTCGCCATCTAGATGTGGATGGCGTGCCCGTCGACCGCCATCGCCGCCTCCATCACCGCCTCGCTCAGCGTCGGGTGCGGATGAATGTTGCGGCCGAGCTCCCATGCATCGCCCTGGAAGAGCTGCGTGAGGGCGGGCTCGGCGATGAGCTCGGTGGCGTTCGGGCCGACGACGTGGGCGCCGAGCAGCCGCCCGGTCTTGGCGTCGGCGACCATCTTTGCGAAGCCCGCGGTCTCGCCGTGGATGATCGCGCGGCCGAGGGCGGTGAACGGAAACTTGCCGACCTTGACCTCTAGACCCTTGTCTCGCGCCTGCTTCTCCGTCAACCCGACCGAAGCGATCTGCGGATGCGAGTAAGTGCACCGCGTGACGAGATCCTGGTCCATCGGTGCCAGCTGCTGCCCGGCGATGTCCTCTGCCGCGGTGATGCCTTCGTGGGACGCCGCGTGCGCGAGCAGGAATCCGCCGACAACGTCGCCGATGGCGTGGATCGTGTCGACCGACGTGCGCATCCATTCGTCCACCTTGATGAAGCCGTTCGCCTGGGTCGTCACGCCGACCTGCTCGAGGCCGATGTCTTTCGAACGCGGGGCGCGGCCGACCGCGACCATCAGCTGCCGAGCCCACACCTCGCCCTGCTCGGTGTCGACGCTGACGCCGTCGCGGGCCTTCTTCGCGCCTCTGACGCGCACCCCGACGCGGCAATCGATACCCGCCTTCTTGAAAGCGCCGAGCATCTCTTTGGAGACCTCCTCGTCCTCGAGGGGGACGAGACGATCGAGGGCCTCGAGCAGGATGACCTTGACGCCCAGCTGGTTGTAGAGCGTCGCGAATTCGACGCCAACCGCGCCCGCGCCGATGATGCAGATCGACTCCGGGACCTTGGTGGCGAGCGTCGCGTGGTCGGAGGAGATGATGTACTCGCCGTCGAAATCGATCCCCGGCAGCGCCTTCACCGTGGACCCGGTCGCGACGATGACGTGCGGCGCCTTGACCTGGGTGTTTCCGACCGCAATCGTGTTCTTGTCGCGCAGCCGCCCGCTGCCGGCGATCACCTCGATCTTGTTCTTCTTCATGAGGAACTGCACGCCCTTGTAGAGCTGGTTCACCACGGCGTCGCGCCTCGTGGCGATGCGCGGGTAATCGAAGGTGACCTTGTCGGCGTTGACGCCGAACTCGGTCCCCCGCGTGGACACCCGGTGGTACAGCTCAGACGACTCGAGGAGGGCTTTGGTGGGGATGCAGCCGATGTGCAGGCAGGTGCCCCCGAGCTTGTCCGCCTCCACCAGGGCGACCTTCAGGCCGAGCTGGGAAGCTCGGATCGCGGCCGGATAACCGCCCATCCCTCCTCCCAGGATCACAACGTCGAAATCGCCAGCCGCCATGTGAATCAAGTGTAGAAGTCGCCGCCAGGCGGCCACCCTGCTCAGGCGCAGCCGGGTTTCAGGAGGTTGGCGAGCGCGCGATCGTAGTCGGTGCCGCGTGCTTGCGCAATTCCGGTCGCTGGATCCCCGTACCGGTCTACCCCACGGTAGTAGTCAGGAGGGCTGTCGACCTGGGGCATGACCAGCGGGTCGACGGCGGCGTGGGGGTCGAGGCATGGGTTGGCTCGGGCGGCTGCCAGGGCCTGCAGGTCCGCGGTCTCACGCTGCATCTGGACGGTCTTCGCCGAGCTATAGGCGAACAGGAGCACGCCGCTGTTGAAACAGGCGAGGAAGACGCAGGCGATGAGCGCAGGGCGCCAGGTGCCACGCCAGGGCAGCTCGCGGGCGGCGTCGGCAAGCAGAAGCAGCCAGAGCAGGGCCCCCTCGTAGACGTACCGGCCCGCGCCCGACTGCTGGTAGCCGAGCTGCGCGCGATTGACACCGGTGACGGCATAGAAAGCGACGAGAGCCACCGCGATCCCGATCGCGAAGGCATCCGGCGGGCGCCGTCGCCAGCTGAAACCGAGGGCAACGACAGCGAGGGCGAGGAGCGCAAGCCCGATTCCGCCGCCTTCGCCTATCAGCCCGGCGACGGCCGCGCCCAGGCCCCAGGCCACGTAGAGCGGAAGGACCCCGAGGTTGGCCATCAACGAGACCGGCTTCGGCGGCGCTCCGGCATGGCCGTACGCCAGGTACCAGGCTCCAAACGCGATGGCAACCGGCGCGAGCCAGATGAGGTTGCGACGCCGTTCCGGGATGAGCAGGAGCCAGACGGCGGCGGCGACCCAGAAGAAAAGGCCGATGCCCGAGAACATGAGCGAGCCGAACAGCAAGATCATGGCCAACCACGTGCGGCGATGCGTGTCGATGACCAGCAGGGCGCCGAGGCCGCAAGCCACGGAGCCAACGAACGTGATTTGAAACGCCCACAGTAGGTTTTCCCACGCGGCGCCCATCACCAGAAGGAGCATGGCCGCCGCGATCGCGACCGCCTCGCCCGCGCGCCGGCAAACCAGCTCGAACAGCAGAGCCACGGTCGTGGCATGAAGGGTGAGCAGCACGACCATGTAAGGGACATAGCTGCGCATGCCCACGGTGTTGAGAAGCACCCAGTAGATCAGCCGAGGAATCATCACCGGATGCTCGTTGTGAGGCTGGAGGAGAACTGCGAAGCCCGTGTCCGCCGGCAAGATGAACGTCCATTCATCGAAGTAGAAGGTGAAACCGCGCGCCAGCCAGAGGGTCGCGGCGCACACGATCACCGCCGCGAGCGCGACGAAGACGCGCGCATGCGGGACGCGGACTTCCGCTGTCTTCACGCTTGGGCCGTGCGCAATGAGCCGGGCGCAGCCTTTGGGATGGCGACCATCGCGAACCACACCGCCACCGCGAGCAGCACCGGCAGTGGTCCCAGGGGCCAGGCTAGCTCGGCGGTCGCGGCCACGACAGCCAGCCAGGCCCGCTGCCAGGTCGGCGGCTGGTCGTCGAGGAACAGCCAGGCCGCGCCGGCCAGGATCGCGAAATCCTGGAGGTGCCAATACGTCGCGGACATCATCGACGTGAGCAGGCCCAGTGTGATCAGACGCGCGAGGCTCGCACCACGGTTGAGATAGGCGGCTACGACACCGAGCACAATCACTGCCACCTCGACCGCGTAGCTCGCCGGCCCTGGCCCGACCACGTAGGCCCACGTGAAGAAGCGGTTGTTGACCACTCCCTGGGCTTCGGCGAGCAGGCTCCGGTAATCGCCGACGCCCTCGGTTCCGACCACTGCCAGCGAGACCACCCCGAGCAGCCCCATCGTGACCACCCATGCGGCAGTGATTCGCCACCGCCTGGCGGCGAGCAGCACCAGCGGTATTGCGATCGCTACCTGCGGCTTCAGCACGGACAGCCCGAGCACCGCCCCTGCGAGATATGGCTTGCCGGATTCGGCGAGGCGCCAGCAGGCGATCACCCCGAGCATCACAAGGACCACGGGCTGGCCGAGGCTGAGGCTGTAGAGGACTGGATACCAGGCGATCGCCCCAAGCAGCCACAGGTACCGCGCCAATCCGGTGCCGGGCGCAGCGAGCCACCAGGCTGCGACGAGCGCCGCGACGGACAGCGCAAGCCACACGAAGAAGGCAGCCTGCGGGCCGGCCGGAGTCAGCGGAACCAGCAGCCACGCCGCGGGCGGAGGCGACAGGAAACGCTCACCCTCGCCAAATGGCACGCCAGGGCGCAGCTGAGCGAAGACCTGGTGCTGGAGATCGAGTGAGTAGATGTGCGCCCAGCCATGGTCGAGGCCGATGCGGGCGCCGATGTAAACGAGGGTCAGGTCGTTGTCGAGCGCGTCCTGGCGGATTGGTGCGAACACCCACCAGGCCGTGATCGCGCCGGCGATCAGCAGAAACCAGGCAAGTGCGGCGAGGCCGAGGTTGCGGAGAACGCTGTTGTCGATCCGCCGCAGTATGGAGGGCTCGAGCCGCGGTCGGAGATCCTCGCCGGATCTTCGGCGCCCGTGCGGCCCATCTGCGTTGTTGCCGCCTGCGCTCCTCACTACACGTATGTCAAATACGCTGCGTTCCGGTGCTCGGCGGCGCCTAGCAGCTGGACCACCTGGTCACCGAATCTCTCGACGAGGCCTCCGACCGCGGCTTACCCCCGCTCGGCGAGCGGTACCGGTTTTCGAGGTTCGGGCCCGATGTACTCCGACTGCGGGCGGATGAGCCGGTTGTTGGCCACCTGCTCGAGCACATGCGCGGTCCAGCCTGCCGCGCGCGAGACGGCGAAGGTGGGCGGGAAGAATTCTTTGGGCAGGCCGATCGCCTGGAGAACGCCGGCCGAATAGAACTCGACGTTGGTTGCCTGCGGCCGCTCGGGGTGCTCCTCGTGAAGTATCGCGAGTGCTGTCTCCTCGACCTTCGATGCGAGCGCGTAGAAAGTCGGGTTGAGCCTCTCGCACATGGCCTTGAGGATTCTCGCGCGGGGGTCATAGGTGCGGTACACGCGATGGCCGAAGCCCATGAACCGAACCTTGCGCGTGCGAGCCTCACGCATCCAGTGCTCGGCATTCTCGGGAGCCCCGATCTGCTCGAGCTGATCCATGACCTGGGACGGCGCACCTCCGTGCGCGGGCCCCTTGAGCGCGCCGATGGCACCGACGAGGCACGACGCCAGGTCCGAATCCGTTGATGCGATGACGCGGGCGGTGAAGGTCGATGCGTTCATGCCGTGGTCGGCGAGCAGAACGAGATAGGTGTTGAGGGCTCGCACGAGCTCGGGTGAGGACTCTTTGCCGTTGAGCATGTAGAGGTAGTTGGCGGCGTGGGCGAGGTCGGCACGGGGCTTGACCGGTGGCAAGCCCAGTCGCCGGCGGTGGAATGACGCGAGGATGGTCGGAAACGACGCGGTCGCGTGAACCGCGAGCGGGATGGTCGGCTTCTCGAGCCTGTGTTCGATCCCCTGCACGGAAACGACGCTGCGAAGAACGTCCATGGGATCGGTGTCCTTGGGCAGGGCCTCCAGCGTCGTCATCGCCGCCGGCGTCAGCGCGCGTGAGCCGGCGAGCTCGAGCGTCAGGGCATCGAGCTCGGCGCGGGTCGGCAAGCGCCCGTACCAGAGCAGGTGCGCCACCTCTTCGAACGACATCTGCTCGGCGAGGTCGGCGATCACGTAGCCGCGATAGACGAGGCGGCCGTTGGCGCCGTCGACCAGGGAGATCGCGGTCTGGGCTGCCACGATCCCTTCCAGGCCGGGAACGTACTGGCTCATCTGCTTGCGATGGGGAGGGGCTTGCTGCCTGGCTGCGGGCCCTTCCAGACGGAGGCCGGACGGATGAGGCGGAGATCCGCCAGCGACTCGAGCACGTGCGCCGTCCAGCCCGCGACCCGCGACGTCGCGAACAGACACGTGAACAGCTCTTTCGGTATACCGACGCCGGTGAGGACGACGGAGGCCCAGAAGTCAACGTTGGTGGCGTTCGGGCGGTCGGGATGGGCTTCGTGGAGGATCTGCAGCGCGATCTCCTCCGTATGCTCGGCGGTCTTGTAAAGTTCCGGCGCTGCTTCTCTCGCCATCTCCCTCAAGATCTTGGCGCGAGGGTCATACGTCCTGTAGACGCGATGTCCGAAGCCGGGGAATCGCGCGTGCTGTGCGTGCTGTTCCCGCAGCCACTTCTCGGCGTTGTCGGCCGTCCCGATCTTGTCGAGCATGCTGCGTGCCGCATAAGTGGCACCGCCGTGCGCGGGCCCCTTGAGCGCGGCGATGGCGCCCACCACGCAAGACGTGAGGTCGCTGCCGGTCGACGCGATCACGCGAGCGGTGAAGGTCGAAGCGTTGAGGCCGTGATCGGCCAGCAGCACGAGGTAGGTGTCGAGCCAGTGGACGCGTTCAGGCGACCCTTCACGACCTTCCATCATCCACAGGAGGTTGGCCGCGTGACCGACGTCTTCGCGAGGCTCGAGCGGCTCCGTCCCCTGACGGCGCCTGTAGGCCGCGGCGACGATGGTCGGCACGACTGCGGTGAGCGCGATCGCCTCATCCAGGGTTGGCTTGGTGATCGCTTTGGCGGCGCCCTGAGCGGAGACGATCGTCCGCAGGACGTCCATCGGGTCGGTGTCGGCCTCCAGGCACTTCAACGCGTCCCGCGCGCTGTCCTTGAGGCGCCGGGCGACGGCCATCTGGCGGCGCAGAGTTTCGAGCTGCTGTTTGTCCGGGAGAGCTCCGTTCCAGAGGAGATATGCGGTCTCCTCGAAGCTCGCGACCTTCGCGAGATCTTCGATGAGGTATCCGCCGCTATAGATCAGCCTTCCGTTCGCGCCGTCCACCTCGCTGACGGCGGTCTCGGCCGCGACCACTCCCTCCAGTCCTGGGCTGAACTCAGGCACTTCCATTAAGTGTAAGGAGCCGTAAAGTGCCACTGGCGGCGACGCCATCCGCCGCACGCGAAAGCGGAGCAATCCGACTGCTGATCTGGAGAGTCTTTGGTGATCGCCGCCACCGCCGACTTCGGTTACTCGCTGATCATTCGGGCGCAGGAACTCCAACCGCCCGATCCGTTCACGTTTCCATTCGTGGCGACTTACCTCATCAACCGGAGGCGGCGCGAGCGTCGATTCGCAGGGCAATGTGACCACGACGAGCACCTGCTAAACGTTTGGCTCCCGCGCCCGCGAAGGCCTGGCCCACGACGCTGGGCCGGCCGCGCCCATCTGTGTCGTGGCAGCAATAAAGCTGGGAGCCATCGACCCCCGGGGCAAAGCACCTACGGCCGACAGCTCACGCGCGAGGACAATTCGACGACAGTGACAGCAACTATTGATAGCTAGTTAGCAGGAAATCGCCGCGTGCGCCGTTAAGCTTGTCACCTAACAACGCGGAGGCAACTATGTCATCCCTACGTCCTGCAACGGTCATCGCAACGCTGTACCAGCTGCTCGGTGGGTCCCTGAGCTCGCCGGCAGAACCGGACGGGCCAGGCTGCTCGTGCGAAAAGTGCGAGCAAGCCTGGAACCGGCAACAGGCTCTGCGCCGGATTTCGCATCGTGCCGAGGTCGGCATGGGCCTGAGGCGAATCGGCCCCGGCCCCGGCTAAGCCACTCTCGATAACGAATCGTCCGATTCGGCGTTAGCGCTGATGACGATGAGGACCGGATGGCTTCGAACGTTGGCCTTAACCGCGCTGCTGACGGGTGCCTGCGCCTCGGTCGCCCCGCCCGGCGCTCGGAATGCATCGTCCGCGGCAACAGCTGCTCGAACTAGCGCGATCCCAACGTCAAGCCCGGCGCCAAAGGTTCAGTGCCCACCCCCTTCCAACCGCTGCCTGGCCCTGGTCACACTCCGCGGCAGCAACGTGATCGTTGTTCGCGATATCACTGACATCGCTCACGCGAAGACCGTCGGCACGCTTGGGCTGTACCCGGCACCCCAGGGCGCGAGTTCAGCGATGGAAGGTGCTTTGGGGCAGTTCATTAGTGCAACCGAATTCTCATATTCCGGCGGCACGAGCGATCCCTACTTCGCGCTTCCAACAGGTTTGTTCCGCGCACCCCTGTCTGGTTCGCCCAAGACCACGGTCGCGATGGGCACCGACGCTGTGATCGCATTTGCATGGAGCCCGGATGGGAGCACGCTGGTTTACATCACCGCGGGCGACTCTGGGAACTCGCTGCATCAATTCAAGGCTGGGCAGGATAGAGTGATCGCCTCCGTTCCGCCGCCTGGCTTGGGTGGGGGATGCGAGGTCACCCCTTGCCCTGGCCCGTTTCAAAATCCAGGTGACAACTGGGACTTCCGACTGTCCTACTCCGCTAACGGTGCTCGAATTTCGATGGTCCAGGACAGCATTCGGAGCTACCTGCTGGTCTGGGATTCCAATGGCAAGGTCCTGACCAGCATTGATTCAGAGGAAGTGTCAATGTCCGTTTGGTCCGGATCGAGCCTCTACTTCCGCGATGCCACGGGGGTCGAGGTCTTGCGCGACGGTGTGATCTCTCCATTACTTCGAGGCGTCGAATGGATCAGGCCCAAAGCCTCGCCAGATGGTCGCTACATCGTTTATGAGGCTCGACAACTTGGCTTGCCCCACGTCTTCATTCTCGACATAGCGTCAGGGCAGGTTCGCGACATCGGGTCCGGTCGTTCCGAACCGGCATTCCTCACCTCCCGCTATGTCTGGGACGAAACCGAGCCAGCATGCGTGGCAGAGGGCAAATGTGGCGCGGGTTTTCCTGGAGCGGCGAGCGGACCGACCTTCATCTATGACCTACAGGATGGTACGGAAGCCAGATCGGTAATCACATCGGTGGTCGACGTCTGGCCCCGCGGGGGTTAGGCATTCTCTGCGCTTACACCATCCCCAGCTCCCAGCGCGCTTCTTCCGACATGCGCTCTGGGGTCCAGACCGGTTCGTAGACGATGTCGACGCCGGCGTCCTTGACCCCGGGCAGTGTAAGCAGGTGGTCGCGAACGTCGGCCATGACGTCAGCGGCCATCGGGCAGCCGAGTGCCGTGAGGGTCATCTTCACATCGACCCGCTCGGGCTTGATGGCGATGTCATAGACGAGGCCGAGGTCGATGATGTTGACCGGGATCTCGGGGTCGAAGCACTGGCGCAGGACCTCGATCACGTCCTCGGGCTTGACAGTCGAATCGGGCGCGACCTGGGTCGTCGGGGCTGGTGCTAGCTCACTCATGGCTTCTCCATGGGAAGGCCGGCGTCCTTCCATGCTTTCGTGCCGCCACGGAAGCTCACCACATCGTTGACGCCGAGCGCCACCGCCATCTCGGCTGCCACCGCCGACCGCTCGCCGACGGCGCAGACGAAGATCGTGCGATCGCGGAACTTCTGCGCGCTGGGGTTTGAAAGGATCGAGTTCAGCACCACGTGCCTCGCACCCGGAAGGTGGCCCTTGTTCCACTCCCAGTCCTCGCGCACGTCGACGACCTCATAACCTTCGTCGATCAGCTTGCGGATGTCGTCGATCTTCAGGTCGCGAAACGGCGTCACCTGGTTGCTCATCGGTTACTCCTCGTCCTCATCTTCATCAGCCAAACCGTACGCCCCCACCTTCAGCACCTTCAGCGACAGCAGTGCGCACTTGATGCGCGCCGGCGAGATCTCGATGCCGAGCTCTCCGAGCACGTCGTGCTTGTCGATCTTCTTCGCGTCCTCGAGGGCCATGCCCTTTAGCCGCTCCGTGAGCAGGGAGGCAGAAGCCTGGGAGATGGCGCAGCCGCGGCCGTGAAAGCGGACGTCTTCGATCACTCCGTCGGTGACCTTGAAGTCCATGCCCACCACGTCGCCGCACAAGGGGTTGTCCTCCTCGTGTGTGATGTCGGGCTTCTCCAGGCGGCCGAAGTTCCGCGGGTTCTTGTAGTGGTCGAGGATGTACTCGCGATAGAACTGATCATCTGCGGCGGTGCCGGTGCTCATTTGAAAATTCTCTGGGCCTCTTTGATGGAACTCACCAGGCGGTCGACTTCATCCTTCTGCGTATAGACATAGAAGGAAGCGCGCGCGGTCGCGACCACGCCCAGGCGCGTCATCAGCGGCATCGCGCAGTGATGCCCGGCCCGCAGACACACCTGATCGCGGTCCGCGATGGTAGCGAGATCGTGAGGGTGAATACCCTCCAGCGAGAAGGAGACAACGCCCGCGCGCCGAGACGGCGGAGGTCCGTACAGCGTCAAGCCTTCGATGTCGCTCAGCGCCTCGTACGCGTACTCGGTGATCTCCCGCTCGTGCGTCCGCACGGCCTCCATGCCGAGCCCGGCGAGATAGTCGACCGCGGCCCCCAGGCCGATGACCTCGCCGATGGCCTGCGTGCCGGCCTCGAACTTCCACGGCAGGTCGTGGTAGGTCGTGCCTTCGATGCGCACGGTCTTGATCATGTCGCCGCCCGACTGGAACGGGTCCATGGCCTCCAGCAGCTCGCGGCGGCCGTAAAGAATGCCCGCGCCGGTCGGGCCGAGCATCTTGTGGCCGCTGAAAGCGTAGAAGTCGCAGCCGAGCGTCCGCACGTCGACGCCCTGGTGCGGGGCGCCCTGGGCGCCGTCCACGAGCACTGTCGCGCCGGCGGCCTTGGCGGCGGCGACCATCTCCCCCGCGGGGTTGATGGTGCCCAGAGCGTTCGACACCTGGCTGAAGGCGACCAGCTTGGGGGAGCGTTCGAGCAGCTCGTGGAACTGGTCGAGACGGAGCTCGCCGCGCTCGTCGATGTCGACGTACTCGATGTGCGCGCCGTTGGCCGCGGCGAGGATCTGCCACGGGACGATGTTGGAGTGGTGGTCGAGGATCGTGAGCACGATGAGGTCGCCGGCCTTCACGTTCTTGCGGCCCCAGGCGTAAGCCACCAGGTTGATGGCCTCGGTGGTGCCTCGCGTGTAGATGATCTCCTTCGTCGAGGCAGCGTTGACGAACGCGCGTACCTTCTCGCGAGTGCCCTCGTAGCGCTCGGTCGCCACCTCAGCTATGTGGTACGCAGCGCGATGGATGTTCGAGTTGAAGTGCTCGAAGTAGTCGAGCATCGCTCCGGTCACCTGGCGTGGGCGCTGCGAGGTGTTCGCTGAGTCGAGATAGGCGATGCCCGTCTCGAAGATGGGAAAGTCTTTGCGGATCGTCGCCACGTCGAGTGGACGCGTGCCGTTCGTGGTCATTCCGGCACCTCGACGAACACATCCTCGCCTTCCACGCTCACGGGGTAGGTCTTGGCCGGGATGACCGCGGGCAGGCCGGTCACCTTGCCGGTGACGAGGTTGAAGCGCGAGCCGTGCTGCGGGCACTCGACATCCATGCCCCACAGCTCGCCCTCGCACAGCGAGAACTCCTCGTGCGTGCAGATGTCGTTGAGAGCGTAGAAGTTGCCGTCCTCAGCATGAGCGAGGCACACGGGCGTGCGCCCGGCCTCGACCTTCTTCAGCGACTCCACGGGCATCTCGTCGACTGACGCGACGCGATACCTAGCCAAGGCGTGCCTCGAGCTCGGTCTCGATCAGCCGGCGCGCGTGCTCGAACGGGATGCGCTCGAGGACGTCGCCGAAGAACCCTTGCACGATCATCCGCTTTGCGGTCGTCTCGGGGATTCCCCGCGACCGCAGGTAGAAGAGATGCTGCGGGTCGACCGGGCCGACAGTGGCGCCGTGCGTGCAGCGCACGTCGTTGTTGTCGATCTCTAGCATGGGAATCGACGTCGCCTTGGCGTGGTCGGAGAGGACAAGGTTTCGGTTCGCCTGATAGGCATCGGATCGTGCGGCGCCTTTCTCGATCCGGATCAGGCCGGCATAAACCGTGCGCGCGACGTCCTGCAGCGCTCCCTTGAACAGCAGATCCGAGCGGGTGTTGCCGACCTGGTGGTCCTGGAGCGTGTGAAAGTCGAAGAACTGCTCGCCCGACGCGAAGTAGATCGCCTTCAGCTCCGCTTCCGCTCCCTGCCCCTGAAGAGAGGCCTCGACGCGTGTCTTCGAGAAGCGAGCGCCCAGGGTGACATTGAAGAGCCGCAGCGACGCGTCCTTGTCGAGGCGAGCGCGCTGGTCGGCGAGGTGCCACGCGTTGCGGCCCCATTTCTGCAGCGCGACGTAACCGACGGTCGAGCCCTCGCCGAGGAACAGCTCGGCTGAGCCGCTCTTGTAGCCGGAGGCTTCATCCGCGGGCGAGAGGTACTCGTCGAGGTAGTTGAAGCGTGAGCCGCGGCCGGCGACGATCAGCGTATGCGGCAGGACGGCGGTGCCGCCCTCCGCTGAGAACACCTGGCCGACGATCGGCTTGTCGATGACCACCCCGTCTGGCACATAAAGGAAGGTGCCGTCGGCGAAGAAGGCCGCGTGAAGGGCGGCGAAGCGGTCGCGCTCGGCGCGCACCTGGGTGAAGAGAAGGGTTTCCAGGAGCTCTGGGTGCGTCTTCGCCGCGACGCTGATGGGCTCGAGGACGACGCCCGCGCGGGCCAGCTCCGGGTCGAGGCTCACCGCTTCGATCTCGGAGCCGCGCATGGTGACAGTTCCGGCGACGCCCTCCAGAGCCTCAGCGGGAGCGGCTCCATTTCGACGTTCGAACTGCGAGAACTTGGCAACGTCCAGTCCGCTGACGTCTGTGCGCCGCCACTCCTCGTCGATGCGGCTCGGCATGGGCATGCGCTCGAACGTGTCGAACGCAGTGCGCCGGCGCTTCAGCAGCCAGTCGGGTTCGCCGTGGAGGGAGGCGATCTCCTCCACGCCTCGAAGAGTGAAGGGCATGCCTAGCCTACGGAGCCCTCCATCTCGAGCTGGATGAGGCGGTTCAGCTCCACGGCGTACTCGAGTGGGAGCTCCTTGGTGAACGGCTCGATGAAGCCGTTGACGATCATGGTCTCGGCCTCGCTGCGAGTGATGCCCCGGCTCATGAGATAGAAGAGCTGTTCGTCCGACACCTTGCTCACGGTCGCCTCGTGGCCGAGGGTCACGTTCTCGGCGTCGACGTCGTTGTACGGATAAGTGTCGGAGCGCGATTCGTCATCCAGAAGAAGCGCGTCGCACTTGACGAACGATTTGCTGTTCTTGGCGTCGGGGTACATCTTGATGTGCCCTCGGTAGGAGGTCCGCCCTCCCGCCTTGGAGATCGACTTCGAGGTGATCGTCGACGTCGTGTTGGGCGCGACGTGGATCATCTTGCCGCCGGCGTCCTGGTGCTGGCCCTTGCCCGCGAACGCCACCGATAGCACGTCGCCCTTGGCGCCTGGCTCCATCAAATAGACGGAGGGGTACTTCATCGTGATCTGCGAGCCGAGGTTCCCGTCGACCCACTCCATCGTGGCGTCGGCGTACGCCATCGCGCGCTTGGTGACCAGGTTGAAGACGTTGGTCGACCAGTTCTGGATCGTCGTGTAGCGGCAGCGTGCGTTCTTCTTGACGATGATCTCGACCACCGCCGAGTGCAGCGAGTCGGTCGTGTAGATCGGCGCGGTGCACCCTTCTATGTAGTGAACGAACGAGCCCTCGTCGCAGATGATCAGGGTTCGCTCGAATTGGCCCATGTTCTCCGCGTTGATGCGGAAGTAGGCCTGCAGCGGGACCTCGACACGCACGCCCTTCGGCACATAGATGAAGGAGCCACCGGACCACACCGCGGTGTTCAGCGCGGCGAACTTGTTGTCGGCGGGCGGGATCACGGTGCCGAAGTACTCCTTGAACAGCTCGGGGTGGTCGCGCAGCGCGGAGTCGGTGTCCGTGAAGATGACGCCCTTCGCGGTGAGCTCCTTCTGCAGCGAGTGGTAGACGACCTCTGACTCGTACTGCGCAGAGACGCCGGCCAGGAACTTACGCTCGGCCTCGGGCACCCCCAGCCGGTCGTATGTCGCCTTGATGTCAGGCGGCAGCTCCTCCCACGTCTTCGACTGCTTGTCGGACGCCTTGAGGTAATAGAAGATGTTCTCGAAGTCGATCACCGAGAGGTCGGCGCCCCACGTGGGCATCGGCTTCTTGCGGAAGATCTCGAGCGAGCGGAGACGCATCTTCGTCATCCACTCCGGTTCCTGCTTCATCCACGAGATCTCCTTGACGATCTCGGGGTTCAGGCCGCGCTTGGCCTTGAAGACGTACTCCTCGGGAACGAAGAAGCCGTACTTCTCCTTGTAATCGGCGCCGACGTCGACTTTGGGTACCGTCGCCATCAGGCAACCTCCTCGGGCTTCAGCACGGCCGGCTCGTCAGCCTCGGCCCATTCCGAATAACCGGTCTTCTCCAGCCTGTCTGCGATCTCAGGTCCGCCCGACAAGACAAATCTCCCATCCACGAGCACATGCACGAAGTCGGGCTTGATGAACTGCAGGATGCGGGTGTAGTGGGTGATGATCAGCACGCCAAGCTCGGGACCGCGCATGCGGTTGACGGCGTCGGCGACGAATTTGATGGAGTCGATGTCGAGCCCGGAATCGGTCTCGTCGAGGATCGCGATCTCGGGCTTGAGGATCGCCATCTGCAGGATCTCGGCGCGCTTCTTCTCGCCGCCGGAGAAACCGTCGTTGATGTACCGCGGCAGGAACGAGTCGTCCATGTGCAGCACCTCGAGCTCGCTCTTCAGCAACGAGCGGAACTCCTTCGGCGTGACCTGTTTGGACTTGTCCTTGCCGTCGTAGCCTCGCTTGGCGTTCAGCGCAGTACGCAGGAAGTTGGTCATCGAGATTCCGGGCACGACCACCGGGTACTGAAGCGCGAGGAACATGCCCAGGCGGGCGCGCTCGTCGGGCTCGAGGGAGAGCACGTTCTGGCCCTTGAAGATCACCTCGCCGCCATCGACCGTGTAGCCCGGGTGGCCCATCAGCGTGTGCGACAGCGTCGACTTGCCCGAACCGTTGGGGCCCATGACCGCGTGCACCTCGCCCTTGTTGATGGCGAGCGTCACGCCCTTGAGGATCTCCTTGCCTTCGACGCTGGCCCGCAGGTCTTTGATCTCGAAATCAGCCAACTCTCTACTTCCCTTCCTTGATTTCATATGTGCAGTCGTTCGCCGCTTCACGCATCCACGTGGACCTGGTCACCGGCGAACCCAGCAGCCGCTCGTACATCTGCTGCTCGTTCACGCATGGCAGCCCCGTGCGGGCGGCGACGTCCTGGATGGGGCAGTTGCAGTGGCGGATCGCGAGCCCGCCGTTCGGCAGATCGACCACCTCGGCCATATGGCCGTGCTCGGTGGCGAGCTTTGCCAGCTCGCGGACGCGTCCGTCAAAGTCTAGCCCCGCCAATCGGGGTGCGTATTCGGCCTCGAGGCGTGCGGCGCGGCGCTCGAAGAAACGCTTCAGCTGCTCCTTGGACAGGAATTCGACGAGGTCGCCCGCCAGCTCGCGGTGGGCGTTTGGAAAATGCGCGTGGGCGGCGGGCGTGAGCTTGTAGACGTTTTCGGGCCTGCCGCGGCGGTGCTCCTCCGCGGGCGCGACGGTGGCGAGCCCATCCGCCTCGAGCGTCTCCATGTGGCGCAGCGCGCCCTGCTTGGAGATCTCGAGGTGAGCGGCGACCTCGCCGAGCGAGGCATGGCCGCGAATCTTGAGGAAGGCGAGGATGGTCTCGCGCCTGGAGTCCACGAGACGATTGTACGAGTTTTTCAACATGGTCGTTGAAAATACTCCCGCCAGCAGGGTACCCTCGCGGCGATGCGCTCATTCATGGCCGCGGCGGCCGCCGCGTGCCTCGCGCTGACGCCCGCCGTCGCCGCCGCGGGGACGGACCCAGCGTGGCAGAGCTGGCACTCGGTACCCGGCGTATTCGACCTGGGTGGGCCGCGCAGCGACGGATCGCTCGTGGTCGCGGGCTCCGCCAACCTGTATCTGGCCGACCCGGCCGGGACGTTGAGCCCGTTCGCCCGAGGCGCGGGCGGCTACCACGAGGATCCCGGCGCTGAGGCCTACCTCGCTGTTTCGCCGGGCGCCCATGTCAGCGCCGCCGGATGCGACTTCGTTCGCAATGACACTTTCCTGCTGCGCCTGCACATTCCGATTGGCATCGAGCGTGTCGACGCCCCGGGCCAGAACACGGGCAGCTTTGCCAACGTCACCGGCGTGACCTCGCTCAACGGGATCGCATTCGACACCACGGGCGGATTCGATCACCGGCTGCTGGTGAGCGGGCCGAGCGCCGGCAAGACCGTCATCTCGGCTATCGATTGCAACGGCAGCGTGCAGGTGATCACGAGATCAGCCCCCACGCTGGAAGGCGGCCTGGCGGTCGCGCCCAGCAGCTTCGGCTCGTTCGGTGGAGATCTGATCGCGCCCGACGAGTACAGCGGCCGTATCTACGCCATCGCGCCCGACGGCAACGTGAGCGAGGTGGCGAAACCGGCGCTGCCGACAGGCGGCGACATCGGCGTCGAGAGCGTGGGGTTTGTGCCCGCAGGTTTTATGAGCGGCGCCGGCGCGGCGTACCTGGCCGACCGCAAGACGGCAGGTAATCCACATCCCGGCACCGACTCGATTCTTCGTCTGTCGTCGGCCGACCTGGCAGCTGCGGGCGTGCGCGACGGCGACCTGCTGGTCGCGACCGAGGGCGGTGCCACCTTGATCGCGGTGCGGTGCGGCGCCACATGCACCGTGATTCCAGTCGTCTCCACTCCGACCACCGCGCATGGCGAAGGGCACGTCGTGTTCACAAGCAGCGCCGTACCGAGTCCGCCGAGCGTAATTCAAGAAGCGACTCCAGCCAGGTCGGCAACGCCGGCCTCGGGGTCCAACGCGCTGATCGCGATCCTCGTGGTCGTCGTGCTGCTGGCTTTCGCCGGCGGCATCATCCTCGGTCGTCGCAGAAAGTAGGCAGCGCTGGGTGGATCGATTCCTTTTATTTACGGCCCGAGGGCTGCGCTCGTTCGGGTTCGGATTCTCGGCGGTGCTCATCGGCCTGCTCCTCGAGCATCGTGGCCTCTCGCCATTCCTGATCGGGCTGGCTCTTGGCATCGGGCTCGCGGCGGCCTCGCTCTCGGGGCTGGCCAGCGCCTGGGCGGCTGCCCGCTGGGGCCGGCGACCCGTCCTGGCCGCCGCCGGGATCCTGATGGGGCTTACCGGCCTCGACCTCGCATTAGCGAGCCAGCCGCTGTTGCTAGTCCTGGCGGGGCTGACCGGGATGCTAGGTGCCGCCAGCGTTGACCTGGGTCCGTTCGCCTCCGTCGAGCAGGCCGTTCTCGCCGAGACCGCGTCGGCGGCGCGGCGCAACATCGCCTTTGGACGCTACTCGCTGACCGGCGGCTTGCTCAACGCGGCCGGCGGGCTGTCAGCGACGCTCGCGACAACACCGGCGGCAGCGACGTGCTTCTTCCTTCTGTATGCGGCCATCGGCGCCGCCACGGCGGGGCTGCCTCTATTGATGTCGCGCGGCGTCGAGCATGAGGCCGGCGCCCCTGCGTTCGGCAGGCTGGGGCCGCTGGCCGGGCTCGCCGCGCTGTTCGCTCTCGATTCCCTCGGCGGGGGATTTGTCGTCAACGCCGTCATCGCGTACTGGCTCCACGCGCGATTTGGCGTCGGGGCTTCACTGCTCGGGCCTGTTTTTGCGGCGGTTGCGGTGCTGCAATCGCTGTCCTACGAAGTGTCCGGGCGCCTCGCCAACCGCATCGGCTTGATCAACACGATGGTGTTCACGCACCTCCCCAGCAACATCCTTCTTCTCCTGGTTCCATTCAGTCCCACCCTTTCATGGGCCATTGCGCTTCTGCTGGCCCGGTTCGTCCTGTCGCAGATGGACGTGCCGGCGCGCCAGGCCTACGTCGTCTCGATCGTCCCGCCGGCCGAGCGAGCGGGTGCGGTGGCGACGACTGGCGCCGTGCGCGGGGTCGCGCAATCCTTCGGGCCCGCTCTCGCGGGCGCAGCGATCGGCGCCGCTGCATTTGGCATTCCGTTCTTCGCCGGCGGGACGCTGAAGATCATCTACGACCTCGGCCTGTTCTTCGGATTTCGCAACCGGCACGCAAGCCACGAGCGCGGGTAACGTTCGACCGTGGCCGACGACCTCGTTGCGATCGACTCCGCCGAGCTCGAACGCCGCATCGCCGAGGTGCGCGAGCGAATGCGGCCGATCGAGCAGCAGCTGACCTCACTGCGTGGGGAGCGCGACGTCTTGCTGACCGAGCGCAGGCGCCGGGATCGACTCACCCAGCGCGAGGCGAGGGCGGACCTGAAGTCGGCCATGCGCGAGGGCAAGTTCCCGACGATCGCGGAGCTGGTCGCCGGCAGCGCGGCTGGAGCGCTCGACGACTACGCGTTCAACCTCAAGACCGGCGGCGAGGTGCGCCTGGGCTATCCGGGAGCCCGCGCCCAGAGTCTCACCTTCACCGACGGGGTGCAGGCGGCGCAGGCCGCCGACCTGGCCGCCGCGGCTCGCCTCTACGAGAAGGGCTGGGAGCTGGGCAGCCCCGGACGGCCCGGCGTCAGGGTGCACTTTCCGGGCACCCGCCAGGAGCGGCTCGTAGGCGCGGACGAGGTGTTCGCCCGAACCAGGACCTCCGAGCCTCCGTAACCCCCGCCAGCCTGGGAGCGTTGGGGTAAAACGGGAAACCGTAGAATCTACGCGCTCCCCCTCATGGCTCGAAACGTTCCCCGCACGATCAAAACGAAGGGGGGCCACCGCCCTCGGGCG
>VBGM01000082.1:0-509 GCA_005880855.1 Chloroflexota bacterium | reverse complement strand
CTTCGGCGTACCTCACTGCTGCGTGGCCTCGGCGTGTTCGTGGCCATCTTCCTGGTGGTCGGATTCGCGGTCGATGCATACGCCCAGACTTTCTTCGACAGCCTGCCGTCGATCCAGGGCCTGGACAGCTCAGCGTTCGCCGGCGATACGCTCATCACCGACCGTCACGGCGCCGTACTCGCGGACGTGGGCAACCACGGCGACCACCGCCTGGCCGTGAAACTCAAGGGTGTCGCCCCGGTCATGATCCAGGCTACGGTCGCCATCGAGGACAAGGGCTTCTACTCCAACCCCGGCTTCGACATCCAGGGCATCATCCGCGCCATCTTCGACGACATTCGCGCCGGCCACATCGTCGCCGGCGGCAGCACGATCACGCAGCAGCTCGCCAAACAACAGTTCCTGACGCCCGACCAGACCTACGCCAGAAAGGTCAAAGAGGTCGCGCTCGCCTATGAGCTGAGCCAGGCTTACTCCAAGGACCAGATCATGGAGCTCTACCTGAACAA
>VBGM01000190.1 GCA_005880855.1 Chloroflexota bacterium | reverse complement strand
GTGATTCGAGTTTCGGGTGAGCGGGTGGTCGGCAAACCGCGCAATCGCATCGTTCGTCTTGCCTTCCCAGCCCTCGAGCCCGCGGCAGCGTTCCTGAGCTCGTTCGGAGCGATGGTGGAAGTTATCCGGCCGCGCGAGGTGCGTGCTGAGCTGGCGAGGCGCGGCGCGGGCCTGGTCGAGCTCTACGGACGCGAGGCTAAGGCTTCCGGTGGGCGTAGGAAGGAGCGCGCGAAGCTCGCCGACTAGGGTGTTCAGACGCGCCAGGCTGATGCCCTGGGCCACCGCCGTCGCGACACTATCGGGTGGGGATGAAGCCTCCCCAGCCGTTTAACAAAAAGGCCGGTCCCTTACGCGACCGACCCCCGCAACCCCTTTCAGTTACGCAAGCTTGATGCGATTCGCGCGCGGGCCCTTCTGGCTCGGCTCGATCTCAAAGCTGACGCGCTCACCACCGGCCAGGGAGTCGAAGTTCACGCTCGCGTCGAGACCGGTGCGGTGGAAGAAATACTCCCGCCCGTCCTCTGCGGCAATGAACCCGAACCCGCGGTCGGATACCAGCTTCTTGATGGTGCCTGTCGGCATCGGCTACTCCTCTTCTCGAAAGTAAATCTCGCGAGCGCACGGGTCCTTTCGAGAAGAATCGGTCGACCGCGGCGATCATCGCTCGACTTCGGGCGACGAACTTACCTTACCACGGGTCCAGCGGGCCCAAACCGAGGCTTTGAGGCGGGTCGACAGGCGGTCTCAAAGGGCCAGCAAAACGACCCCGACCAGTGTGGCCAGAGCCCCCGAAAGCTTGAGCGCGGCCGCCTGCCGCTCATGCAGTTTCCACACTCCCCAGACCGCCACCGCGACCACGGCTGTTTCGCGCACCGGGGCCACCACAGATAGGGGCGCGATGCTCAACGCGAGGAGCACGAGCAGGTAGGCGGACCAGATGAAGACGCCTATCAAAGCCGCCTGGCGCCACGTAATCTGGCGTGTCGCCGAAGGAGTCCGGCCGACCCTCGCGCTCACCCAGCGCGCGACGATGAGACCGCCGGCGAGAAGAACGACCAACAGCCAGCCATAGAGCCACGGCTGCGTGAGCCTGACCCCGACCCGATCCACCGATGTGTAAGCCGCGATCGCGACGCCCGTGAGCAGCGCCGGCAGCGTTGCTCGGCCGCTGGTCTGGGGCAGCGTGACCGCGAGTATGCCGGCGAGCAGCAGACCGACTCCGATCAGCTGCGGTGTCGCCAGCCGCTCGCCGGGCAGGCCCAGGCCTGCGAGCACGGCCAGCAGTGGCGCTGAACCGCGGGCAATCGGATACACCACGGACACCTCGCCACGGCGATACGCGGCCGACAGCAGATAGATGTAGGCGAGCTCGAGCGCTGCGGATAGGGCCGCAAAGCCCGCGGCCCGCGGCGTGAAAATCGGGCGCCCTTCGACGAGCCAGGCTATGAAAGCCGGCGGAGTCGTCAACAACGCGGCGGCGACCGTCGCCCGTGTGAGCGTGGCGGTCGGATCACCGCTGACTTTGACGAGGACGTTCCAGGTTCCATGCAGCGCCGCCGCCGCAAGTGCAAGCGCGATCGCGACAGGGATCAAGGTTCGAGCGTCAGCGGCTCGGCGCGACCGCCGCGGACCTTCGCGGGCGCGTGAGAAGCCGGCCCAGAAGCCGGTAGACCTCTGGGTTGATGACCAGCCCGTTGTGGCTGCCCCAGACCGCCATTGACGGAATGTCGGGGCGGATGCAGCTCCGGAAGTTGACGACGTCGTCTGACCGCGTGTAGATCGAGGTCGTCGGCACGGCCGGGGCCTGCCGCAGGTCGTACGCGAACCTTCCCTCCGACCGCAGCCGGAGGCCGAAGCCGATCTCGTTGGCAGCGCGGACGACGCCAACCGCAGCCTGCGTGAGTCGGGTGATGTCCGACTGATCGGCGAGTGGCGAACCGAGGGTGATGACCTGGTCCACGGCATCGGGACGGCGTTGAGCGAGCACCTTGCCGAGGAGGCCCCCACGACTGTGGCCGATGATCGTGACGCGAGAGGGATCGGTCGCCTGGATCTCGGCAAGGCGGCGCCGCAGGCCGGCCAGCACATGCTCCGAGGCGCGCACGTTGAGGTTGATGCCCGACATGTACGGCTTGTAGCCGATGCGCTCCAGCCATCCCTGCATCACAGTCAACGACCAGTCGCCGGAGAGAAAGCCGGGTACCAGGAGCACCGATCGGCGATCCCCATGACGGACGCCTCGCCCGCGAAACACCGGGTCCCGGAGCAAGGCCGCCAGCTCACGCAGAGCGAGCGGATCTGGGAGCTTCATCGGCAGGGATGGTAGGACTCACGGTTGGGCTTTATGTCGCCGGTGGCCACCGTCGCAGTTAACATACAGTCTGTTAAGCTACCACCATGAACGCCCGCCACGATCTCGGAAAGCGGCAGGCAGGGGTCGATCGCACCCGGGCCGCGGTCTTGGCGGCGGCGCGCGAGCTGGTGGCGGCGACCGGCGCCTCCCCACTCAGCGTCGGCGCCGTGGCCCGCCGGGCGGGCGTCTCCAGGCTCACCATCTACAACCGCTTCGGGTCCCGATCCGGCCTGCTGCGTGCGGTTGCGGGCGAGGCCCAGCGGCGCACACCTCCCAGCCAGCCGGACGGCGCGGGCGACCCGCGAGCCGAGCTCCACGACCGGCTCACCGCTGCCTGCGCCGTCTGGGCGGCCGATCCGGCCCTCTTCCGGGCCCTGCCCGCCGCGGCCAACACGGGGGAATCCGCCGCCCTGAAGGACCGGGCCCTGGCCGAGAGGCTGGCAGCGACCGACCAACTCCGGCCCGGTTGCTCACTCAAGGAGGCGGAGGACGTCATCGGCGCGCTCACGTCTTTCCCGGTTTTCGACCGCCTGCACCAGGACGGCCGCCGCTCGCCGTCCGCCGTCGCCGAGATCTTGATGCGTTTGGCCGGCGCCATCCTGAGTCCCGCGTCGTAGCATTGACGCAGTGCGCCATAGGATCGTCGACCTTGACGGCCCGGTTCACTACATCGACTTCGGCGGCAGCGGTAAACCGATGCTCATGGTCCACGGCCTTGGCGGCAATGCGCTGAACTGGATGGCCGTCGCGCCAGAGATCGCCAAGCACTATCGCGTTCTTGCCATCGACCTCGCCGGTTTCGGACAAACCCCACTCTTCCACCGATCGGCGACGGTGGGAGCCAACGCGAAGCTGGTCCACCAGTTCGTCGAGGCTGTAATCGGCGAGCCGGCTTCTGTGATGGGCAACTCGATGGGCGGTCATATCGCGATCCTCGAGGCTGCGGAGCATCCCACCTGGGTAACCGAATGCGTCCTGGTTGACCCGGCCGTCCCCGTGCGCAAGCCTCATCGCGTGATGGTCGGCATCGCCGCGGCCATCTCGATCCCGGGGCTGGCTGAGGTGGTGTTCGAGCGCCGCCTGCGGGACCTTGACCCGGAGACGCTGGTACGGCAGATCATCGCGCTGGTGTCCGCCGATCCGTCACGCATCGACCCAAAGATCATCGAGGCGCACGTCCAGCTGACGCGCGAACGCGGTCACCTCGGTCCGCAGAACAGCCGCGCGTTCATCCAGGCTTCGCGCTCGATCGGTCTGAGGATGGCGCAGCCTCGTTTCTGGGCGCGAGTGAGGCAGGTGACCGCCCCGACTCTTGTGATCCACGGCTCCCGCGACATCGTCATCCCCTTGTCCGCGGCACGCGACCTGGTCCGCCGCCGGCCCGA
>VBGM01000189.1 GCA_005880855.1 Chloroflexota bacterium | reverse complement strand
CGAGCAGCGCGAGCACGACCGCGGCGGCGCCCAATGCCAGGACCGCGATAGCGGCGATCAGCGGCGGCCGCGTCCGGCGGCGGCGCCAGGAGCGGAACAAGGTCCCGGCGGCAAACAGGCACGCGGCCACCAGGGCGCCCAGTGCGACGAGCTCGTTGCCGCTCACGAAAATGAACCTCGCGGAGGGGGCGTTGCGCGCCCCCTCTCACGAGGTTGAAGGATGAGGCTCAGGCCGGCACCGGGTTGGGCTCGGCCCCCAGCCCCGTCTGGGCCCGCACGTCGATCTCGTGGAACTTGACCTCGGCCAGCTTGTCGGCCTTGACCAGCTCACCCAGGTACGTGCCGATGATCGCCAGCGCGAATCCGATCGGGATGCTGACGATGCCGACGTTCTGGAGTGGGAATGCGGGGTGGGCGTTGGCCGGCAGCGTCCAGCCGGGTCCGATGGCGACCAGCCAGATCGTGACCACGGTTCCCCCGACTAGCGAGGCGACCGCGCCCCAGGTGTTGAATCGCTTCCAGAACAGAGTGAAGAGGATCGCCGGCAGGTTCGCCGCCGAGGCGATCACGAACGCTACTCCGGCGACGAGCGCCGCCGCGTTGGCGGTGGCGCCGACCCGCGCGGCCAGCCAGATCGAAAGAAGTCCGACGAGCCCAGCCGTGATGCGAGCAACCGTCACCTGTTCGCGCTCGCTGACCTGGCCGTGGAGGAGGTGGGTCCGGATCACGTTGACGTAGAAGTCGTGGCTGAAAGCGCCCGCGGCCGCCAGGGTCAGCCCGGCCACCACCGCCAGGATCGTCGCAAAGGCGACCGCTGAGATGAACGCGAGCAAGAACTCAGCCCCGGTGGTGCCGAAGAATTGGCCGCCGAGGAACTCCGCCAGGCGCGGAGCCGCGAGGTTGCTGTTCGGCTTGCCGACGCATTTGCCGTTCACGATCGATGCGCAGATGTGCGCCTTCCCGACCAGCGTGGCGGCGCCGAAGCCGAGGAACGTCGTCATGATGTAGAAGGAGCCGATCAAGCCCATCGCCCACGCCACCGATTGGCGCGCGGCCTTGGCGTTCGGGACGGTGAAGAAGCGCATCAGGATGTGCGGCAGGCCCGCCGTGCCGAGGATCAGAGCCATGCCCAGCGAGATGTTGTCGAGCAGGGCGAGGTCGATACCGAAAACCTGCTTTTTGCCGTACGGGTAGAGGATGCCGGGCTGCGTGAAGTTGAGCTTGGTCGCGGAGTCCTTCACACCGGCGACGGCGTTGAAGAAGCTCCCGAAGTTGAATCCGAAGTGGAGCATGACGAGGAAGCTCAAGAGCACCGCGCCGCTCATCAAGAGAATCGCCTTGATGATCTGCACCCATGTCGTGGCGACCATGCCACCGGCGATGACGTAGATCATCATCAGCAGCCCGACCATGGTGATCGAAGGGTCGAGGTGGGTGCCGAACACCGTCCAGTTGAAGTAGGGCTTGAGGTTCGTGTCCAGGGTCGGAATCAGAATCTTGATCAGGCTTCCTGCTCCGATCATCTGGGCCATCATGTATGAGGCGCTGACCGCGACGGTTGCGAACGCGGCCGCCGACCGGACCGGAACCGGAGACATCCGGTAAGCAAGGACGTCGGCCATCGTGTACTTACCGGTATTCCGCATCGGCTCGGCGATCAGGAAGAGCACGGTGAGGTAGGCGACAAGCCAGCCGACCGAATACATGAAGCCGTCGTAGCCGTTGAATGCGATCAGTCCCGCGATGCCGAGGAACGAGGCCGCGCTCATGTAGTCGCCGGCGATGGCCAGGCCGTTCTGCCAGCCTTTGATCTGGCGGCCGGCGGCCCAGAACTGGACGGTGGTCCGCGCCCGGCGCGCCGCCCACGCGGTGATACCGAGCGTGACCGCGACGACGATCAGAAAGAGTGCGAGGGTGATGGTCATCGCGCCCCACCATCCTTGCCGGCGGCGGCCCGCGCGCGCAGCTTCGCCGCCAGCGGATCGAAGACGCGGTTGGCCTTGCGGATGTAGAGATAGGCGAGCGTCCAGGCCATCACGAACTGTGAGAGGGCGAAGAGGTAAGCGACGTTGACCTCACCGATGACCTTGGTTTTCATCAGGTCGGGAGCGAGGCCATTGCCGATCGGAAGCAGGAAGTAGTAGACGAGAAAGAACACTGTCGCCGGGAGAACGAACCGAAGGCGGGAACGAACCAGCTGGCGGAACTCGTCAGTCTGCTCGAGGCCCTCCCAATGGGCAACATCAGCGACCGGGGGTTCGGGCGGTGGCGCCTCCTTCCGTGACCCCGGTTGAGTCGGTACCGACTTGCCAACCTCCATGGGCTCCTCCTTAGAGACGGCGGGACGCCCCGCACCCAATTCATTTGGCCCCCCGAGGCCGCAGCAGGTAAAAACGTACGGCTCTTAGAGAAGGAGATCAACAATGCAGCGCGTCAATGTGGCGCCGGCGCCAAAACGCCGCCTCCCACAGCATGGGAAGGCGGCGTCAAAAGGCCGCAATCGTGGCTGTAGGGCTCAGACCCGGCGTTTCGCGGCGTCAGCCGCCTCGGCAAGCGCCATCACCCTGGCGAAGAACTCTTTCGACTGCCCATCGAACAAGAGATCGGCAGTGAAGGATTTGATGGTCGCGACCGCGCCCGCGTTGGCGGTCGTAGAGGGACGGATGACCGACACCAGCGGCAGACCCTCGATGAACCTCGTCGGCTCCGGAAAGATCTTGTTGGTCTGCGCCAGCTCACCGCCTGGGTTGTTGAGGTCTGGAAAGGTGACTCCGCTCATCGGATCGACCACGCCTGCCAGCGGCTGCGAGACGGCGTTGCCCAGCTTGTCGTGCCACACCGAGAAGTGATCCACCTCGACCCCGCCGATGCTGACCACGATCCGAAGCACCTCCGGGTCGGTCACCTTGAGGCTCATCGACGCGTACAGGCTCGCGCCGCCTTGCTCGATGTACCCGAAATGGAACGCGGCGGTGTTGGCGATGGCCTGCATCCGGCGCGCGCTTGCGGTGGTGGGAGGCACCGGCTGGTCGGTGTCAGGAGGAGTCTCCGTGTCGTTCAACGGGATCGCGGGCTCGTTGACTATGTTGACGGCCTGCCTGGCGGTCGCGCCAAGATCCGGGTTGGCCCCGCTGCGATACCTGGTGTAAAAGCTCGTGTCCACGACGAGCTTGCGCAGATTCGTCAGCCGGCCGATTTGTTTCGCGCCGGCGGCTTTGCTGCTGGGCAGCTTGCGGAACTCGTCGAGGTTGACAGGCTCCGCGCCTCGTGACATCAGGTACGCGTTCAGGAACGCGGCGTGGCTCGCCTCGTCGTCCGTGTTGTCGGTGATGTACTGCTGCATGTCGCCGTCGAGGTTCTGAAGGGCGGCGACGTACGCCGCGTTGCCCCCATCCACGCCGCCAAGCTCGTTGTACTGCTGCCAGAGGTCTACTTCGATGATCTCCGCCGCGGCCAGGAATCGCAGAATGGCCGCATCGCCGCTGTTGAGGCGCTGCGCCGATGAGCCGGCAGCCTTGACTCCTGTCGCCAAGAGACCTCCGGCCGGGAGCATCGCGGTGGCGATGCCGACGCTCTTGAGAAACGAGCGCCGCTGAATGACCTTGTGCCACTGGGCTTGTACGTCTTTTTCGTTCACGTCGTGTTCTCCTTGGAGTCCGGGGCTGTGTGCGACCGCCCTGGTCGGGGGGTCAGGGATGGCCGCACGGCATCTCGAGATAGGTCGGTTGGTTACGCGGCCTCGTGCGTCAGGTGACGATGAAACCGAAACCCGAGGAACGCGATTCGGTGAGGACGAAATCGGCGACGTCGATGCCGAGCTCGAGTCCGGCCACGTGGTCGATCCGCGTGTGGACGCCACCGTAGATCCGGCTCAGGCCCGCCTCGGTTGCGGCCGCGCTGTAGCTGTCGAAGTTCCTGACGACCCCCGGCAGCACGTCGGACGTGACGCTGATGGAATCGCGGTCTCCGAAGAAGTGCGCGAGCACTGTGGCGCCGGCCCCGCTGATCGCGCTGTGCGCTCCGGGATACGACGGGTCCGGGGCCGTGCCGAGCAGTGGGGTCCACGTCGAGTCGCCGGCGGCGGCCGGCGTGCCGAAGCCGCCTTCGCGAATTCCGGTGATGGGCCGCCAGATCAGGAAGTGGTACTTGGCGTCGTAGAAGGCGATCGTGGTGTCGGCGAACGAAAGGGCGAGCAGCGCAAACAGTTGGGCGGTACGCGCGAGGTCGGTGTGGTGGGCGAGCGCGGACTTCTCAGCGATCTCGTTCCACGTGACCCAGATGGGGCCCGGCCAGAACCTGGCGATTACGGTCTGGTCGGCCGTACGGGCGGTGCTCGTTTTCTCGCCGAGGAACTTGACCTCGTCGAGAGCCTGGCCGTATACGGTTGAGGTGACGGCCGGCGGCGCTGGCGGCCGGAACTGGTCTGCCGAGCGGAGCACGAACGGGGTCACGCCCGGCCACTGCGTGAACACCGGCGGAGTGAACGCGGGTGGCGCCGGGCGGTACTGGCCGGGCTCGGTCCCGGCCGGAATCACCGGCTGCGCCGCGGAGGATCCGTCGTTGGCACGCGAGGCGAGCGCCAGCGTTGCCGCCAGATGGCCGACCGCGATTCCCTCCAGCTTGGAGGGCCCGTTCGGGACGCTTGCCAGCTCGTCGGCCAGCTGCTCGTCGAGGCTCGCCTGCCAGGCGGGATACAGGGCCAGGAGCACGTCGTGCCCAGCCTTGGCCGCGGCCACATCGGGTCGCGCTCGGGTAGGAGCATCGAGCGAGAAGAGATAGGGCTCGCCTCGGTCCGTGATGGAGATCACCGCGTCGTATATGGCGACATGCAGGATCGCGAAGCTGCGGGTGGGATGAATCGTCGCCGGTTGGGCTCCTGGGGTGTTGACGATCTTGACGAGCTGCTTGTTCCAGTCGACGACGATGGGGCCGGAACTGAATCCAGCCGGCGCGGCGGCGGCTACCGTGCCGCCTCCGGTGGCGTGCTGGTAGGCGAACGCCGCGGTCGTGGCTGCGAGCGTCAACACCACGCCCGCGAATGCGATCAGCGATTTCTTCATGTCCGTGCCTTCTCCTCGAGACTTGTCTTGGGAGCGGCCGAGCGTGCGATGTGGGTGTCACACGCCGGCCGCCGGCAGTGCAGAGCTTCTGCCCGGAGCAGATATGCGAGGTCGTTACACCAACGCTCGTGTCGATCTCGTAACGAAAGACGTACTTGTGATCGAGATGCGCTCGTTGGGACAAGTTGGTGCACATCTGACGGTCATCGCGGGTCATACGTATCGCGAGACGTCGGAAGTCTTCAACCGCTGCCTCATGCCCGTTTACCAGACGTCTTATCGATGGACGGGCAACCGACTCGATGCGGAAGATGTGACCGCCCGGGTCATCGTCAACGAATTCGGGCGCCTCGATCTGCCGCGAACGGTGATGGCGGTCGACGAACAGCTCATCGACGCCACGGTCGAGGCCCTCGGCAAGCACTGGGCGGATGGATATGGCGTTCCGCCGCTGAGGTGGTCGGCCTTCCATGCGGGCGAGGTCGCGGCGCCCTGGCGATCAACCCTCAGCCTTCGGGCCCTGCTCGATCCGCTGCCGGGTGAGCTCCGCCTGGTGACTGTGCTCCGGTTCCTACGCCGGAGGACGGTTGGCCAGATTGCAACGCAGCTTGGCGTGAGCCAGCCGGCCGCGGCCATCTTGATCTTCACGGCTCTCGAGGACATCGGCGCGCAGATGGGATTCGGCCCGGCTCTTGACGACCCATCTCAGGCGACCGAGGTGGCAGCGTTCATCGATCACCTGGTCACGAGACGAAGGCCCCCGAGGTTCGAAGCGACCGCGGCTGCGTTCCAGGCGTTGCTGGCGGCGACCTGCGTGCACGCCGCGATTGCGGGCAACGACCTGCCCAGGGCACGATTCATGAGGTCGCTGGAGCAGCGCGTCTACTCGGGCGAATGGCCGCGATGTAACGCACCCATGTAGTTGCTGTCCGTGGATGGGCGCGGCGTGCCATGGGTGTGATCAACCTCAGAGGCGCCGACGACCCTGAACCCGGGCCGGTAAATGACCCGGCAAGCGCCATCTATACCGACTGGGAGTCCGTCTACCAGGACAACGTCGTGGGCATCTACCAGCTGGTGTTTCGCAGGGTCGGGAACGCAGCCGACGCTGAGGACCTGGCCGAAGACGTGCTGATCCGCACGCTCAAGACGCTCCGCTTTCCCGCCCCGATCCACAATGTGCGCTCGTACCTGGTCAAGACCGCGAAGACGGTGCTTGCGGATCATTGGCGGAGCCACTACACCGCCCAAAACGTCGCACTCGAGCTGGAGCAGCTGCCGCCCCCCGGATTGGGCGGCGCGGCGAGCACAGTCGCGTCCGAGCGGGCACAGCGCCTGCTGGGCCTCCTGCCTGACCAATTCCGGCGCGTCCTCGAGCTCCGCTTCCTACGGGGATACAGCGTCCGCGAGGTCGCCCATGAGATGGGTGTGACGGAATCCAACGCGCGCGTGCTTCAGTTCCGCGCTCTTCGCAAAGCCGCTCAACTCGAAGGGGAGGTGCTCGCATGACGTCTTCAGCTGCCGATCGCGTCGCGAAGTTTGTCGACGACCTCTTGCGAGGCCGGCGCCCGCGCCGCTTCGATGCGACGCCCGAGGAAGCCGAGGCGATGGGGGCCGCGGCGGGTCTCGTCGCGGGCCGCGCCGGCGCCGATCTTCCCGACAAGGCTGCCCTCGACAGGATTCATCGCCGTCTCAGCGGTCGCCTCGACGAGAGCCCGGGGGTCGACCCTCACTTCACCCGGCGCGTCTGGCTGCGCACACTGGGCACGGCAGCGGCAGCGGCTGTCGTTGGTGTCGGCCTCGACGAAGTGCTGTCTCGAGGTGGGGTGATCGGACCCGTGGCGGAAGGCCAAGCGGTGCTGACGCCTGATGGCGCCCAGTGGCGGTCCGTGGCCTCGGTCGAACAGGTCCCCCAGGGCCATGCCATGCAGGTGTCGACCGGCTCGGTCGACGCGGTCGTCTTCAACGAGGGCGGCCAGATCGGAGCCGTCTCCGGAGTCTGCACTCACCTCGGGTGCAGGCTGCAGCGCTGAGCTGCCCTTGCCACCAAACAGCCTTCTCGTGGTCCGGCAAGGTTCTGTACTACCGATTGAAGGCGGCCCCGCCGGATCTCCCCCGCATCCAGTCGCGCGTGCGCGATGGACAGATAGAGCTGCTCGTCGTCTGATCTTGCTCTAGTGGCGAAGGATCGCTCGCCATGCCAGGCCGAGCGCGTGCAGCGCAACCCAGAGGACGGCCGCGAGGACGCCGGACATCATCACGGTCACCTGCAGCTCGGAAATTGAGTCGCGAGCCTTGATCGCGGCCTGAACAGTTCGCGGATCGCGCACGCATCCCAACTACGACAGTCGTTACGGAAAGCCCGCCTGTAATGCGCCTCGTAGTTGTCGGCGCAATGAGCACGAACGTGAACAGAACCAAGTCGTCAACCAGGCGGGCGTTCCTCGGTTGGTGGATCGCCGGGTTGCTCGGCGCAACCGTCGCCTCCGTGGTCGCTCCGCTCACCGTGTACCTGTTTCCGCCACGAGGGCCAAACCAGGGGATCGGAAAGATCCGGGTCGCGCTCGGCACCTCGCTCGCAAACATCGCCGAGGGCTCCGCGGTGCGATTCGATGCGCCTGCGGGCATGGCTTTCACGATGGCGGACGGGGGAGAGGCCAACTCCGCCGGAGATCCGACCTTCGGCGGCTTCGTCGCGCGAGACCGAGGGACGCTCCGCGCGTTCGCCATCACATGCCCCCACCTGGGCTGCTCGTACGCCTACGACGATGGCTTACGCCACTTTCTCTGTCCCTGCCACGGCTCCCAGTTCGCACTCGACGGAAGCATCGTGCACGGACCGGCTACCGCACCCCTGTCACACCTCACCTGGCAGCCCGGTGCGGCCGGCGACGAGATCGAGATCGATGGCATGACGCTAGCCAACTGAATCGCAACAAGAACCAAGGAGATTGGAGATGAAATTGAAACGGATTCTTTTGCTCGTGGCGGTGTCCTTGGGCGTCGCCTTGGTCACCGCCGCATGCGGCGGCACCGGCACGTATGGAAGCTACGCGCCCAGCGCGGGCGCCGGGACGCCCGCCACCGCGGGGGCCGCAACCATCTCGGTCGCGGCGTCGAGCCGAGGACAAATTCTGGTGGATGGCAGCGGACGCACCGTGTACCTGTTCGAGGCTGACAAAGGGGCGACCTCGTCCTGCAACGACGCGTGCGTCGGCGTATGGCCGGCGGTGGTCACCACGGGAGCTCCGGTGGCGGGTTCTGGGGTGAATGCATCGCTTCTCGGCACCACAAAGCGCAGCGACGGCACGCTCGAGGTCGTCTACAACGGCCACCCCCTCTATTTCTTCAGTGGCGACAAGAAGTCCGGCGATGTGACCGGCCAGGCACTGAGCAGCTTCGGCGCCGCGTGGTACGTGGTTTCGCCAAGCGGAGCCAAGATCGACACCGATTCGTCGCGGAGCTCTGGTGGCTACTAGTCAGCTTCGCCGCTCGCCGGCCGCCACTGTATTGACCCGAAAAGCGCTGGTGCGCATCGATCGAGACGCCGACTCGGTATTTCGCGAGCTGCACGACCCAGCGGCGCTGCTCGGCTGCGTGCCGGGCGGCCGCCTCACCAAGGTCGTGGACGACCACCGTTTCGAGGCATGCGTGATGGCGGGCGTGGGTCCGTTCAAGATCGGCTACGCCGGCACGGGACGTATCGAGGACTCAGATCCGGATTCTCGTGCCGCATCTCTCACCATCACCGGCGCGGGAGCCGGCATGCCACAGACCCGTGTGCGCATGTCTATGTTGATTTCCCCAGATGGTCCCGGCGCCGAGCTGCACATGGCGTTCCGGGTGACGCTCATGGGCAAGCTCGCGAGTCGGGACCTGGTGGACCTGGTGGTGGGCGACCTGCTCGACCGCACCGTTCGGCGGATCAAGGTGCACCTGGAGGCTCGCACGTACTAAAGGGGCTCCCAACACCCGCGCGCCCTGGGCTGCCATGATCAGCGCGATCGTGCGATGACAGTCAAGGACGGGTGGCGGGGCAGATTCTTCGAGGACTTCTCCGTCGGCGACGTGTATGAGCACCCCCTCGGCCGCACCATCACGACCGCCGACAACATCTGGTTCACGCTCCTGACCCAGAACACCGCGCCGATTCATTTCGACCACCATTACGCCTCGAAGACCGAGTTCAAAAAGCCCCTGGTCAACAGCTGCCTCACGCTGTCGGTGGTGACGGGGCAGAGCGTCACCGACGTGTCACAGAACGTGATGGCGAATCTTGCGTGGGACGAGGTGCGCCTTCCCAACCCGGTTTTCGAAGGCGACACGGTGTATTCGCGCTCCGAGGTGCTCGAGACCCGCGAATCGAGATCGCGAAAGAACGTCGGCATGGTCACGGTGCGCACGATCGGCGTCAATCAAGATGGGACCGAGGTGATCACGTTCAAGCGCACCGCGATGATCTACCGGCGCGGGCAGGGCCCGACCGCCGGGCCATCGCGCAAGGGCTAGCAAGCGCAGTGGACTTCGAGCTGTCGGAGCAGCAGACCGCTTTCCGCGACCTCATGCGCGATTTCGCGCGCAAGAGCATCGCCCCGGTGGCGCGTGAATGGGAGCTGGCCGGCAGATACCCCGAAGAGATCGTCGAAGAGATGAAAACGATGGGTTTGTTCGGGATGCTGGTCCCGGACGAGTACGGAGGCATCGCCATCGACGCGGTCTCCTACTCACTGGTCTTCGAGGAGATCTCGAAGGCATGGATGGGGGTGGCGGGAATCCTTGGCTCACACTCGCTGGCGACGCTGATGCTCTCGCGGTATGGGACGCCCGAGCAGCACGCGAGGTGGCTGCCCGACCTCGCGACCGGCAAGCGCCGTTCGGGCATCGCGCTCACCGAGCCGCATGCAGGCAGCGACCTGCAGGGCATCGCGACCGTGGCTCGGCGGGAGGGCGATCACTACGTGGTCAACGGCTCGAAGACTTGGATCACGAATGCGCGCCATGCGGACCCTCTGCCGGTGCTGGTCAAGACCGATCCCAGCGCGGAGCCCCGCCACCGGGGCATGACCATGCTGATGATCGAGCAGGGAACGCCTGGCTTCACCGTCGGGAAGGACCTCGAGAAGCTCGGTTACAAAGGCCCCGAATCTTCAGAGGTTTTCTTGAGCGACTGCCATGTGCCCATCGAGAACTTGCTGGGCGGCGAGGAAGGCCACGGGCTGCAGCAAGCCCTCTCGGCGCTCGAGTTCGGGCGCGTCAACATCGCGGGCCGTGCGGTGGGCGTCGCGCAGGCGAGCCTCGACCGGGCTCTTGCCTACGCTCGTGAGCGTCACGCGTTCGGACGGCCCATTGCCGAGTTCCAGGCCATTCAGCTGAAGCTCGCGGACATGGCGACCGAGGTGCAGGCGGCGCGGCTGCTGACATGGTGGGCGGCGTCAGCCCTCGATTCGGGGCGCCGGGCCGACCTCGAAACCGGGATGGCCAAGCTCTACGCGTCCGAGGTCTGCATCAAGGCGTCGCTCGACGCGATGCGCATCCACGGCGGCTACGGCTATTCGACCGAATACGAGATCGAACGTTTCTATCGCGATGCACCGTTGATGGCGATCGGCGAAGGCACCAACGACATCCTGCGCACAGTGATCGCTCGCCAGCTGGTACGTGAAGACATTCCCTAATCGCGCGGGGGGTGGCGCGACCCGGTCCCCGCGCAGCTGGCTCTTTGCTCCGGGCCACAACGAGAAGCTGCTGCGCCTCGTCTTCGACGCCGGCGCGGACGTGGTGCTGCTCGACCTCGAGGATGCCGTGCCGCCCGATATGAAGGATCGCGCGCGCGCGATGGTCGTCGAGGTGGCCGCTTCGCGGCCGTGCTGGGTGCGGGTGAACCGGGCTCGGAGCGAGGTCTGCGCGCGTGACCTCGACGTATTGGCCGGCATCGCCCTTGGACTTCGAATTCCCAAGGTCGATTCGGCGGCCGACGTCGAATGGGTGGCGGAACGCGCACCCGGCGTGCCGCTGGACTCCACGATCGAATCGGCGCGTGGGGTGCTGGCCGCGTTTGAGATCGCCTCGGCGCCGGCGTGCGCTCTCCTTTCTTATGGAGGACTCGATCTCGCGGCGGACCTCGGCATCGCGGCCGGCGACCAGGAGACTCTCTATGCGCGCTCGTACCTGGTGACCGCGGCCCGCGCCGCCGGCAAGCCCTCGCCGAGCGACGGCGTTTATCCGATGCTCGAGGACGATGACGGGCTGCGCACAGAGGCCGAGGCCGCGCGTAAGTTGGGCTTCTTCGGCAAGTCGGCCATCCACCCGAGGCAGGTGCCGATCATCCACGAGGTTTTCGCCCCGACCGCGGAAGAGCTGGAGTGGGCAAGAAAGGTCCTGGCGGCTTTTGACGCGTCTCGAGGGGCCGCGACAAAGACGGCGGATGGGGAGTTCGTGGACATGCCGGTGGCCGAGCGGGCGCGCCGGATCCTGCAGGGCTGACCTAGACGGCGCGCCGCCTCACACGAGCTCCTTCTTGGCGAGGATGCGGCGAAGCCAGCCGGTCAGCTCCGTTCCTGCGACAGAGTTGCGCTGAAATATCGCGGCCACCTCGCCGTTGAGGGTCCTCTTGTCGTCCTCGGTGAGCGTCTTGGCTGTCAGGACCATGATCGGGATCGAGCGCGTCACCTCCTCGGCTCGAAGCGACTCGACGACGTCGAATCCGGTCAGGCCCGGCATCATCAGGTCCAGCAGGATCAGGTTGGGGACCTGGTACATCGCCATGTCGATTCCCTCCTGGCCACTGCCTGCCCTGAGGACGCTGAAACCGGCCGAGGTCAAAAGGGCTTCGAGCAGATCCAGGTTGGCCGGCTCGTCATCCACCACCAGCACGCGCACCGGTTCGGTCTTCACCTTGCTCGTGAACGTGTACTGACTCAGGCGCGACAGCAGTGCCTTCGCGTCGACGGGCTTGACGAAGTAATCAAACGCACCCAGTGCTCGGCCAAGTGCCGGAGTGTCGACCACCGAGACCACAACCACCGGGATGTCGCGCGTGCTCTCGTCGGCCTTGAGGCGGGCAAGCACCTCCCAGCCGTCGACCTCGGGCAGCAGGATGTCCAG
>VBGM01000081.1 GCA_005880855.1 Chloroflexota bacterium | reverse complement strand
CCTCGGTGCGGTCATCGCCGCCCGTCACGTCGACCACCGCCGCCGCGTGACAGCTCTCGCCGCCGCGGTCCTGGCGCCGGCCGTCATCGCGTGCGCCGCTCTTGCGATTTGGGCCGGTTCGCCACCGCAGGCAAGTGTCCTCGCGGTCGGCAACGGCCAAGCTGTGCTGTTTCGCGGTCCGTCCGGCGCCATCCTCATCGACGCGGGACCCAGCCCGGCCCGACTCAAGGACGAGCTCGGTCAGATCCTCCCGCCGTGGCAATCAAGGCTCGACCTCCTGGCCATCACGGCGCCCGGCCTGGGGCACGTCGGCGGACTCGCCGGCCTCGACCGTGCCGCGGACCTGTTGGTCATTCCCGGGGTGCGGCTCTCCGGTTCCGCCTGGCGCACCGCTGCGTTCGAGGCCGCAGCTCGTGGCGCTCGTATAACAGCGGCGCTCGCCGGCGAGGTGATACGGGCAGCCGGCTTCACGCTCGAGGTGCTGGCGCCCGAGCCAGGCGCCCCTGGCGACCAGGTGGGTGCGGCGTATCTCGGGCTGCGCGTTGTCGCCCCATCCGGCCGCAGCTTTTGCGATCTCAGCGATCTGGATGTCGATGCCCAGACGCTTGCCGCCGCCTGCTGTCGCCTGCACTCGACCGCGTCGTCTCCGGAGCACAGGTAATCGCTTCGGTCGCGTCGGGGCGCCTCGCGCGAGGTATCCCGCCAACGGTCCTGCGAACGGACCAGGAGGGCACGATCACCCTGCCCATGTAGACACCCAGAGCCGGGTTACGATCGACAGCCGAAAGCTCATGGCCAACCCCAAAACCAAAGCCGACATCCTGCTACTTCACGGCGACGAGCGTTTCCTCATCGATGAGAAGGCCAAGGCGACCCTGGACCGCTGGCGTTCGGAGCTCGTCTCCGACTTCGGCTTCGAGCGCCTCGAAGGCCAGGGCCTGAACGCCGCCCGCCTTCAGGACTCGGTGTTGCAGGCGCCGTTCCTCGACCCGTATCGCGTGGTCGCAGTGACGATGCTGCCCGCCGCACGAGCCGAGAGCTTCGCCGCGGCGCTGGTCGAGGTTCCAGCCTCGACCCGCGTCGTCATCACCGTCGCCGGGCGTCTCGGAGGTGGCAACAAGCTCGCAAAGGCCGTCACCAACGCCGGCGGCACCGTCGAAGAGATGACGCACCTCAAGGGCAGGTCCCTGAGCGAGTGGGCCGCCACAAGAGCAACCGAGCACGGCCTCACGCCGGCCATGGCCGCGCAGGTCGTTCGCGTGACCCCACCCGACCTCACGATCATCGATTCCGAGCTCAGAAAGCTTGCTGCCTACAAGGCATCCGGGTCCAAGCTCACCGCCGAGGTGGTCACCGAGCTGCTCGCCGGCGGCAGAGAGGACGAGATCTTCAAGCTCACCGACAACCTCCTCCCGCACCCGACTCCAGAAGCGTTGAAGATCGCCCGCGGCCTCTCTCGCGGTGGCATGCAGCCGACGTCGGTCGCGTACAGAATGGCTCGCCACATCGCGCTCGTCCTCGAGGTCCGCGCGAGGCAGGACCGTGGCGAATCGCTGTCCGACGTCAAGTCACAGATGAGCGAGCATCCCTTCGTAGTCCAGAAGGCGTTCGATACTGCGCGCGACGCAGACTCCAACCGGCTCGAGGCGGCGCTTCGGGCGATTCGCGACTACGAGTGGGAGGTGAAGTCCGGACAGATCGATCCGGAGCTCGGGCTCGACGTGCTCCTGACCCGGCTCTAGAGCCGGGCTATTTCTTGCCCTTCTTGTCGGGCGCCTTGGCAGCCACCGGAGCGGCGCCCTTCTTGCCCGCCGGAGCAGCGGCTGACTTCCTTGCTGCCGCGCTCGGCACCGCCGTCCCCGCCACCTTCACCAGCTGTCGTGTGAGCCGAGCCTTGCGGCGCGCTGCATTTCGGCGGTGCAGGACGCCTTTGGACGCAGCGCGGTCCAGGGCGCGTATCGCATCCAGCGCCACCGCGTAGCGATCCGACTCGGCGACCGGCGTCTCCTGCAGAGTCCGGCGAGCCTTGACGATCTTCGTCTTGACCTCGGAGCGGACCGCGCGGTTGCGCTGCGTCCGGCGCACGCTTGCGCGCGCCTGCTTCTTCGCGGAGGCGGTTCGCTTAGCCACGTTTCGATTCCAGGTGGGAGAGGAGCACGAAGCTAGGATTATAGAGGCCAGTGGAGTTCGAGCTCAGCGGGAAGCGCCCCAGGGTGCATCCCGACGCATACATCGCCCCGACGGCCGTGCTCATCGGTGACGTCGAGGTCGGCGCCGGCGCAAGCGTCTGGTTTGGTGCGGTGCTCCGCGGCGACGAAGCCGCGATCACGGTCGGCGACGGCGCCAACGTTCAGGACAACGCGGTCCTCCACTGCGCGCGAAACCTGCCCACGGTGATCGAGCGCAACGCGAGCGTCGGCCACTCTGCGCAGCTCGAGGGCTGCGTTGTCGAGCAGGGTGCAGTGGTGGGCATGGGCGCGACGATGCTGCAGCGGAGCCGGCTTGGCGCCGGATCCATGCTGGCGGCCGGCGCCGTGCTGGGCGAGGGCAAGTCAGTCCCTGCCGGCCACATGGCGGCGGGAGTGCCCGCCACGGTGAAGAAGCCTCTGGATGGTTCGGCGGGCAGCTGGGTCGGCACGACCGCCAAGCACTACCAGGATCGCGCCGTCCTGTACCGAGCGAATCTTCGACCCGGCGGCAGTTGAAGGTCGCGCTGCCCGCGCGCGCGAAGCTGAACCTGGACCTGCAAGTCGTCAAGCGCCGCGGAGATGGATTCCACGAGATCAGGACCCACATGCAGGCCGTGGCGTTGCACGACCTGGTCGAGGCGTGGCCTTCCGAGCACACCGCACTCGTTGTGGACGGCATCCCGGTGACAGCCGAAGCCGACAACATCATCTTCAAAGCCCTCGCCGCGCTCGAAGACGCCGCGGGTCGCGCGCTGCCCACCAATTTCCATCTGCACAAGCGCATACCGCCAGGCGCCGGCCTTGGAGGAGCAAGCTCCGATGCCGCCACAGCGTTGCGGGCAGCAAGGATCGTTCATGGGGTCGATGTCGACCTGGATGCCGTCGCGCTGGCTGTGGGCGCCGACGTGCCCTTCTTCATCAAGGGCGGCACCGCGTTGGCGGAAGGAATCGGCGAGCGCCTGGCGGCGCTCCCGACCCAACCAGACTGGTACGCCATCGCCTGGCCGGGTATCGAACTCTCGACTGCGAGCGTTTACGCGGCGTGGGACCAAACGGGAGGCAAGTCGCCGAACGAGCTGCTCGAGGCGGCCGAACACGCAGATCCCCGAGTGCAAGATTTCGCGCGCCGGCTTGGGGATGGCTGGCAGATGACCGGCAGCGGTTCGGCGTTCTTCATGCACTGCGCCTCGCGAGAGGAGGGTAGGAAAGCGATCGAGTCGCTCGATTGCTGGACCACAGTGACGCACGCGATCAGGGCGTGGGCCTGATGCGTCGCACAGCGGCGGTGTGGGCCGGGAAAGCGACCGGCGTGCTGTCGCGATTCAGCCGCCTCGGTGGCGGCACGACATTGCCCGGCGACGTCGCCCGAGCCATCGACCCCGATGTGCTGCGCAAGCTCTCGCGCGACCTCAAGCACGGCGCCATCGTCATCACTGGCACCAACGGCAAGACGACGACCGCTCGCCTGGTCACCTGGCTGCTCGAGGGCGCGGGCCACAGCGTGGTTTCCAATCGAGCCGGCGCCAACCTCATATTCGGCGCCACCGCGGCGGCGCTGGAGAGGGCCGGGGCCAACGGCCGGCTGCAGGCGGATTGGGGCGTTTTCGAAATCGACGAGGCCAGCCTCGAACGCGCCGTGGATGAGATTCAGCCGCGCGCGGCCATCGTCCTCAACCTGTTTCGAGACCAGCTCGACCGTTACGGTGAGCTGGAGTCGATCGCGAAGAGAATCGAGGCCGCGCTCGCCCGCCTTCCGGACGAGAGCCAAGCCGTGATGAACGCCGATGATCCCCGCGTTGCCGAGATCGGCCTCAACCTGAAGCGCAAGCCGCTCTGGTTCGGACTCGACGATCCAACCGTCGCCACGCATCAGCTCCCTCATGCCGCCGACGCACGGACGTGCCCTCGCTGCGGCGCAAGTCTGATCTTCGATGCCGTGTACGTGGGCCACGACGGCGTTTATCGCTGCCCTAATGGAGACTTCGCCCGGCCGGCACCCGACCTGGCCGCGACCCACATCGAGCTGCACGGATTCGACAGCATCGCGTTGGGCGTCAGCGGCGTCCGCATCGAGCTTCCGCTCGGCGGCCTCTATAACGCCTACAACGCCATCGCCGCTTTCGCAGCTGGAAGCGCATTGGGCTTCGAACCAACATTCATCGCGAACCGATTCGGCACTGTTCAGGCCGCTTTCGGTCGCCAGGAGCGGCTCGATGCCAAGGGCCGCAAACTCAACATCATCCTGTCCAAGAACCCGGCAGGGTTCAACGAGACGCTGCGCACGGCGGTCGACCTTGCTGGCGGCCACTGGTTCCTCATCGGTCTCAACGACCGCCGCGCCGACGGCACGGACGTCTCCTGGATCTGGGACGTCGACTTCGAAAGACTGCGCGGGCGTGCGCGCGTCGTCGTCCCCGCCGGCAACCGAGCCAGCGATCTCGCCGTGCGTCTCAAGTACGCAGGCGTGGACGCGCTGCCGCCGGAAACCAATCCCGCGCAAGCCATCGATGCTCTCATCGCGGAGACGCCGGAGGGCGAGACCGCCCACCTCCTCTGCACATACACCGCCATGCTCGACCTTCGTGCCGAGCTCGTGGGCCGGGGTTGGGCCAAGCCTTACTGGGAGACTTAGAGGAGAGAGATGGCACGGCATCAGAAGACGTTCACGGTCGGATGGCTATATCCCGACCTCATGAACATCTACGGCGATCGCGGCAACATCCTCACCCTGCTCAAGCGCGCCGAGTGGCGCGACTTCGATGCTCGGCTTATCGAGCTCGGGAGGGGCACGACCAGGCGAATGGATGAAGTCGACGTCTTCTTCTTCGGCGGCGGGCAAGATCGGGAGCAGGCGCTCGTCTACGAAGATCTCCTCGAGCACAAGCAGCCTCCGCTCGAACGCGCCGTTGCGACAGGCGCAGGCGTGCTCGCAGTGTGCGGTGGCTACCAGCTTCTCGGCCACTACTACCAGACCGCCGAGGGCGAGCGGTTCCCGGGCATCGGCCTCATCGACGTCCGCACCGAGGCCGGCAAGCGCCGGTTCATCGGCGACGTGGTCGTCGACTCCGCCCTGGTCGACATCCAGCCGACGACCCTCGTCGGTTTCGAGAACCACAGCGGCCGCACCTTCCTCGGACCGAAGGCCAAACCCCTTGGACGCGTCCGCGTCGGTTTCGGCAACAACGGGGAGGACCACACCGAAGGCTGCCTCCAGGGCGGCGTGCTCGGCACCTACCTTCACGGGTCCCTGCTGCCCAAGAACCCGCACCTCGCCGACCACCTCATCAGGAGCGCGCTGCGCCGGCGCGGCATCACAGACCTCGCTCCGCTCGACGATGCAGTCGAGCTCGCCGCCCACGGAAAAATCCTGGCCCGTTCCGCGCGCTAACAGAAGAGCTCCTGGCCAGCTCCGCCGCGATCGTCGCCACCACGAGCTCGATTCGCTCGCGGACGTCGTGCGGCGCAACACGCACGACCCGGAAACCCTGAGCTTCGAGCCACGCCCCGCGCGCGGCATCCGCGGGCGGAGACCGGTCATACATCTCGCCGCCGATCTCCACGACGAGGCGTGCCGAGAGGCACGCAAAGTCGACCATGTAAGGTCCGAGCAGAGCCTTACGGCGGAACTTGAAGCCATCCACCTGATTGGCGCGCAGGTGCGACCACAGGTCCCACTCGACGCCGGTCATGGTCCGGCGGAGGTATCTGGCCAGCTCGAATCTCGACAAGGGCACGGCACCGAGAAGCATCACGAGCACGGCCGAAAAGAAAAACCCTGCCTGTTAAGGCAGTGTTACTAAGAGCGCCTCGGAGTCTTCACCGGGCGTCGCGTCGCCCGCGCACGCGTCCCCGCGCCCGACTTGCGACTGAACTTGCCCGATCCCGACCTACCCGCCCCGTTCGACCTCGCCACCACCGGCGCGGCCGCGGCAGGCGACACCCGCCCACCGGCCCGCGGCGTCAACGCCTCGCGCAGCACCTGGTCGATCGACTCCACCAGCACCAGCTCCATCTGCTTGCGCAGGTCGGCCGGGATGTCGTCGAGGTCCGCCTCGTTGTGCGCGGGCAGGAGCACGCGCCGGATCCCCGCGCGGTGCGCCCCCAGCACCTTCTCCTTGACGCCGCCGATCGGGAGCACCTTGCCGCGCAGCGTGATCTCGCCCGTCATCGCCACATCGTCACGCGCCGGGCGCCCGGTGAGGATCGACGCCATCGCGGTCAGCACGGTAACGCCGGCCGACGGACCTTCCTTCGGCTGCGCGCCCGCGGGCACGTGGACGTGGATGTCGTTCTTTTCGAACAACGACGGATCGATGCCCAGGTCAGCAGCACGATCTTTCAGATAAGACAGGGCTGCCGACGCCGATTCCTTCATCACGTCGCCCAGCTGCCCCGTCAACCGCAGCTCACCCTTACCGGGCGTCAACGCCGCCTCCACGAAAACGATCTCGCCGCCGGTCGGCGTCCATACCAACCCCGTAGCGACACCCGGGCGATCGATCCGCTCCGCCACGTCGTCGTGGAAGCGACGCTTCCCAAGGGCAGCGCGCACACGCTTCACGTCAACGACTCGGCGAAGGCGCTTTCCAACCGCGATCTCCGCCACGGCCCGCCGCATCACCGACGCGATCTCGCGCTCCAGGTTGCGCACGCCCGCCTCGCGTGTGTACTGGCGGATGATCAACCGGAGCGCGTCCTCGGAAACGCCGACCTCGCCCGCACGCAGCCCATGCGCCCCGAGCTGCTTGGGCACCAGGAAGCGCTCCGCGATCTGCACCTTCTCCTCTTCTGTGTAGCCCGACAGGTGCAACACCTCCATCCGGTCGCGCAAGGCGGCGGGGATGGTCTCCAGCGTGTTCGCCGTGGTGATGAACATGACCTTCGACAGGTCGAACGGCACATCTAGGTAGTTGTCGCGAAAGTCCTTGTTCTGCTCCGGGTCGAGCACTTCGAGCAACGCAGAGGACGGATCGCCCCGCCAATCCGACCCGATCTTGTCGACCTCGTCCAGCATGAACACCGGGTCGTTCGATTCGGCGCGTCGGATCGCCTGCAGGATGCGTCCGGGCATCGCCCCGATGTACGTGCGCCGGTGGCCGCGAATCTCCGCCTCGTCGTGCACGCCGCCAAGCGAGGCGCGCGCGAACTTCCGCCCCATCGCACGCGCGATCGAGTGGCCGAGAGATGTCTTGCCCACCCCAGGCGGACCCACGAAGCACAGGATCGGTTCCCGACCGCGCTCCGTCAGCCCGCGCTGCTGCTTCAACCGCCGCACCGCGAGATGCTCGACGATCCGCTGCTTCACCTTGTCGAGGTCGTAGTGGTCGTCGTCGAGGATCTGGCGCGCCTTCACCACATCGACCTCACCGCCGGTTGACGTGTTCCAGGGCAGCGACACGATCAGCTCGAGATACGTGCGGATCACCGACGACTCCGGTGACGCGGACGGAATCCGCTCCAGCCGCGCGAGCTCTCGATCGGCCTCACGCTGCGCCTCTGCCGGCAGGCCGGCCTTCTCGATCCGCTCCCGCAGCTCCGACAGCTCCCCATGCTCGCTGTCCATCTCGCCCAGCTCGCGCTGGATCGCCTTCAGCTGCTCGCGCAGGAAATACTCGCGCTGGGCCTTGCCCATCTGCTCCTCGGCCTGCGACTGGATCTTTCGCCCCAGCTCCAGCACCTCGAGCTCATGCGAGAGATTTCCGAGCAGCCGCTCGAGCTTCGCCTTCGCGGAATCCATCTCGAGGATCTCCTGGCGCTGCTCGGTAGTGAGCCGGATGTGGTTGGCGATGTAATACGCGAGGTGCAGCGGATCGTCGATCGCACCCGCCGCGCTCGCAAGCTCCGCGGGCAGATGGGGTGACAGAGTGACCAGCTGCTGGAACGACGTGATCGCGCGCCGCAGCAAGGCCTCACGCTCGATCGGGGTCAGCGAATCGGGCGTCTCGGGCAGCATCTCCACCCGGCATGTCAGGTACGGCTCTTCGCCCATGGCAGAGACGAGCTTTATGCGCCGCAACCCGAGCACCGCGAGCTGCACTGTGCCGTCGGGCAGCTTCAGCATGTGCTGCACCCGCACCATCGCCCCGATGTGGTGGACGTCCTTGAAGCCCACCTCTTCAGCCGTCTCGTCGAGCTGGGTGGCGACCGCGATGTGCCGCTCCGCGCCAGGGAGGTCGTCCAGGAGCGTCAGCGAGCGCCGCCGCCCGACAGACAGCGGGATGAAGATCCGCGGGAAGACGACCGTCGACTTCAGCGGCAGCACGGGTAGGTGCGAAGGCACCGCGCCTGCCAGGTTCGCCGCCGGCATCTCGCTCACAGCAACACAGTATTCCCTAGGGCTGGGCAACTCACGCGGGCTACCTGTTAACGGCGCAGAGAGCTACTGGCTTGTGTCGATGCAGGTGTAGTTGCCGTCTGGCAGCTTGGCGGCGCGGTCCTGGCTCGGGCAGCCCCCGCGGTCGTGCGACAGTGACACAACCTTCCCGTCGTGAGGGCCGAGGCAGTCCACCGTCGTCCACTCGGTGCCCGAGTGCTGAGCGCACTCGCCGATGTAAGTCTGGTCCTCCGCGGGGAATGGGACCGGAGGCGTGGTGGCCGAGATGAGGAGGAAGCTGCCACCGATCAGAAGCACGGCGGCGCTGACGATGAATCCAGCGCGCAGGAATACCGGCCGCCCCGGATTCAAGAAGCCGGCTCCCGGATTCCGCACCGGCGGCCCCAGCCGCATCAAACGGGCGCGCTCGCCGAGGTTGCCAAAGACCACCCCGAGGTTGATGAAGAAATGGAGGATGCCCCACCAGCCGGTGAGCAGCGTCGCGCTCATCCGCTTGCGGAACATCGCCAGCCCGCAATCCCGGCAGTAAACGCCCCGAAAGGTGCTGGTGACCCCGAAAACGGCCATCGCCACGACGCTGCGAAGGGTGACCTGCGTAGCGGGCGTGGCCCCGCAGACCATGCAGGCGGCGGGGCCAGGAATCGACGCTGCCGAAGCCGGGACCCACTTTGTCCCGTCCCACCACCACTGCCCGTCGGCCGAGAACTGGCCGGTGGGCTGAACGGCGGCCGGCGCAGGCGCCGCCGAGGCCCGCGTGTACTCCGGCGACGGGGCGATGTCGGCTCCGCCGGCCGAAGCCGGAATGTCTGCCCCGCCCTGTGGTTTCTTTACTCTCCTCGCCTCCGAGGCTGAATGCTATCCAGGGCTGCGAAACATCCTCCGTATAATCTCGCCAGCCCGCAAGGGCGAAAAATTTGAGCCAATCGCTAACGGCCGTCATCCTGGCCGCCGGTCACGGGACTCGCATGCGGTCGCGTACCCCGAAGGTCCTGCATCCGGTATGCGGCCGCCCCATGCTCGATTGGGTCATCGACGCCGTGCGGGATGCCGGCGCGGACAAGATCAAAGTCGTCATCAATCCGCACCACGCCGAGGTCGCGGCGCACCTCGCCGAGAAGAAGGTCGAGGCGACCTACCAGCGCGACCCCCGCGGCACCGCTCACGCGCTGCAGCAGGTCGAAGGGCTCGAGGGCGACGTCCTCGTGGTCAACGGCGACTCACCGCTCCTGACGGGCGAAACCGTGCGCAAAGTCGTCGACGCGCACCGCCAGAACAAGCGCCCCGCCACGCTTGCCAGCATCGAGGATCCGAGCCGCGACGACGGCCGCATCGTGCGCAGCAACCACGGCGAGTTCGAGAAGATCGTCGAGCGCAAGGACGCGAGCGACGAGCTGAGGAAGTCCGTCCACGAGTTCAACGTCGGCGTCTACTGCTTCGACGGCGGCGGCCTCAGCGAGGCGCTGGCGAGGATCTCCGCCGACAACAAAGCCGCTGAGTACTACCTCACCGACGTCTTTCTTCACCTGAAGCCGGTCAACATCGTCCAGCTCTCAGACCCGAGCGAGGCGATGGGAATCAAGGACCGCATGAGACTGGCCGCCGCCACGAAGATCATGCAAAGACGCATCCTCGATCGGCTCATGGAGCGGGGCGTCACCATCGTCGACCCCGACTCGACTTTCATCGAAGCCGGCGTCGCCATCGGCCAGGACACGACCATCGAGCCGTTCTCGGTCATCAAGGGCACCACGGAAATCGGCAGCGAGTGCCGCATCGGCCCGCATGTCCATATTGAGGACGCGACGATCGGCGACCGCTCCGACTGCGGTCCATTCGTCAAGATCCGGCCGGGAACCGCGATCGCCGAAGACGTTCATGTCGGCAGCTTCGCCGAGCTCGTGAGGACGAAGGTGGGGCGGGGGAGCAGAGTGCCCCACGTCTCGTACCTGGGCGACACCGACCTCGGCGAGGATGCCAACATCGGCGCCGGCACGATCACGGCCAACTTCGACGGCCAGCGCAAGAACCGAACCGAGATCGGCGACGGCGCTTTCGTGGGGGTCGACACGATGCTGGTCGCTCCCGTCAAACTTGGCAAGGGCTCCCGAACGGGGGCCGGCTCGGTGGTCACGAAAGACGTCCCTGACGGCGCGACAGCCGTCGGAGTTCCCGCTAGGGTGATACGCAGAAAGAATTCCCCTCTCTCCGAAAGGGAGAGGGTCAAGGAGAGGGGCGGAGAGCAGACAGAATGATCGGTAGGTTGACCACCGCAGTCGAGTTCGCCGGGGAGGAGGCCTCGCCGTGGGGGGCGCTCAAGCTCATCGCCGGCAGCGCGAACCCCGAATTGGCCGCCCGCATCTCCGAGATCCTCGACGTCCAGCTCACCGACCCTCGCCTGCGCCGCTTCCCCGACGGCGAGATCAACGTCAAGATCGAGGACTCGATGCGCGGCCACGACGTGTTCGTCATCCAGCCGACGTCGCCGCCGGTGAACGAGCACCTGATGGAGCTCTTCATCATCCTCGACGCGCTTCGCCGGGCCTCGGCCGGGCGAGTCACCGCGGTCATCCCTTACTACGGCTACGCCCGCAAGGAACGCAAGACCCAGCCGCGTGAGCCGATCTCCGCGAAGCTGGTCGCCAACTTCATCACGCTGGCCGGCGCCGACCGGCTGCTGCTGCTCGACCTCCACGCCGAGGCCATCGAGGGATTCTTCGACGTGCCGACGGACCACCTCACGCCGTACCGGATCATCGCCGACCACCTGCACACGCTCAACCTGCAGCACCTCACGATCGTCGCGCCCGACGCGGGCGGCGGCAGGCGGGCCGAGGCGGTCGCCAACCAGCTGGGCGCGCCGATCGCGTTCGGCTACAAGCGACGCTCAGGCGACGACGAGGTGGAGGTGATCGCGGTCTCGGGAGACGTGAAGGACCGCGACTGCGTCGTCGTCGAAGACATCATCACCACCGGCGGCACCATCTCCAAGCTGGCGCAGGCCCTTCGCAGGCAGGGGGCCAGGCGAGTTTTCGTCGCGGCCACCCACCCAGTCCTCACCGGCGACGCGGTGCAGCGGCTGAAGAGGGCCGATATCGAGCAGGTGATCGTCACCGACTCCGTGCCCATCTCGCCCGACAAGCTCGGTCCTGATTCGCCGCTGACGGTCCTTTCGGTAGCACCTTTGCTCGCCGAGGCGATCATCCGGGTACACGAGAACCGGAGCGTCAGCGAGCTCTTCAGATAATCCCGCCGTCATGAACGCCCAGGAATGGATCGAAGTCATCGTCTTAGTCGTCTGCTTCGTCGCGGCCGCGCTGGCCGCCGGCACCGAAACGGCGCTCACCTCGGTCGGCCGCCTTCGTGTGCGGTTCCTGGCGGAGCAGGGCAGCAAGGGCGCGGCCATCCTGCAGAAGCTGCGAGCGGACCCCAACCGATACCTGTCCACGGTGCTCTTCACCAACACCCTGGCCCTGATCGTCGCCTCGACTTCGACGACTCTTCTGACCGATTCGCTTTTCACGCATTGGGGCGTGCCCAGCGCCTGGCGGTTGTGGCTCGCGCTGGTGGTTTCGTTCGTGCTCTCGGTCATCCTGCTGATCGCGGCCGAGGTCACGCCGAAGACGCTGGCAATCCGCTACGCGGAGCGCGTGGCGCTGGCCACCGCGGGCCCCGTCGACCGGCTGGCCACCGCCCTCGGCCCGATCCTTTGGGCGGTCACGATCATCTCGCGCGCGCTCACCGGCGGCCGCGCCGCCCGCGCCCCGTTCCTCACCGAAGAAGAGCTGCTCACGCTCCTGCATGTCTCCGAGGAGGCGGGCGTGATCGAAGAGCAGGAGCACCAGATGATCCACGGCATCATCGAGATCGGCGACAAGACCGTGCGCGAGATCATGATTCCGCGCACGGACATCATCGCCGTCGAGCGGACGGCGACGCTCAAGGACATCGTCAAGGTTTTCAAGGAGTACCGGCACACCAGGATGCCGGTCTTCGAAGAGGATCTCGACCACATCGTCGGCCTTCTGCACGCAAAGGACCTGCTGCTCTTCTACACGCTCACGAACACGCAGAAGTTCGACATCGACAAGATCCTCCGCCCGATCAAGTTCACGCCCGAGCAGAAGAAGGTCGACGAGCTGCTGCTCGAGATGCGCACCGAGAAGGTGCACATGATGATCGTGGTCGACGAGTACGGCGGGACGGCCGGCCTCGTTTCGATGGAGGACCTGCTCGAGGAGATCGTCGGCGAGATCCGCGACGAATACGACAGCGCCGAGGAGGACCAGCTGGTCATCCTCAACGATCGCGAGGCGCGGGTCGACGCCGGCTTTCCGCTCGAAGAGCTCAACTCACAACTGGGGTTGGCGATCGAGGAGTCGGGCGACTACGACTCGGTCGGCGGCTACGTCCACGCCATGCTGGGCAAGATCGCCGTAGCCGGTGATTCCTTCAAGGGCGGCCGAGCTACATGGACGGTCGAGAAGGTGAAAGGCCGCCGCATCGAGATCGTGCGCCTGAAATCGGACGTGCCGTGGCCGGAGGATATCCTCGAACAGCACGGGCTCACGCGTAGCGGTTCATCCGACGGCCGTACGGAAGCGCAGGATACGAGCGTCTTGGAGGAACCGACTGGCCACATATCGTGACCGGGCGGTCGTGCTCCGCAAGCTCGACTACGGCGAGGCGGACCGCATCTTCACGCTCTTGACGCGCACCCACGGCAAGGTCGGCGCGATCGCGAAGGGGGTGCGGAGGCCGGAGAGCAAGCTAGGACCGTCGCTCGAGCTTTACGGCCATGTGGACGTGCTGCTGGCTAAGGGCCGCGGCGAGCTTGATGTCGTCGCCCAGGTGCAGAGGATGCCGGGCGAGCGCATCGCCGGCGACGTGGAACGAATGTCGCACGCGGCGCTCATCGCCGAGCTGGCGGAGCGAGTGTGTGAAGACCGGCATCCCGTCGACGGCGTGTACGAGCTCACCGTGATGGCGCTGGACGAGCTCGCGCGCGAGACCGACCCGCGGCGCGCGTCCGCCTACTTCCTCATGGCCGCGCTCGACCTACTCGGTTACGCGCCGCAGCTCATGGAGTGCGCGTCGTGTGCGAAGTCGCTGCCGGCGCGGCCGGCAGTGTTCAGCGCCGACGCCGGCGGGTTTCTGTGCGACGACTGCGCCCTGCCGGGCATGCCACAGGTCCCGGTGTCCGCGATCAAGGTCTTGCGACTGATGGCGAGCGGTGATATTCAGACCTATCGTCGCTTGAAGCTCGACGGCGAGCTCATCAACGACATCGAGAGCGTGCTGACGTCGCAGCTCGAGCATCACCTGGACCGTCGCCTGAAGTCGCTAGCATTCCTGCACCAAATGAGAGCGATGGGATGAGGCATTCCGCCCGTTTGACGCCAAAGATGCGCTACCCCGCTCGTCGAAACGCACTTTTGGCGCCAAACGTCTTGAATTCGCGATGACCGTCTCCCGCGAACAGCTCATGGAAAAAGTCGTCGCGCTCACGAAGCGACGCGGCTTCATCTTCCCGTCGAGCGAGATCTACGGAGGCGTGTCGGGTTTCTACGACTACGGGCCGTACGGGGTCGCGATGAAGCGAGCCGTGCGCGACCTGTGGTGGCGTCACATGGTCGACCTGCGCGACGACGTGGTCGGCTTGGAGTCGACACTGATGATGCCCGCCGAGGTGTGGTCCGCCTCCGGCCACCTCACCAACTTTGTCGACCCCTTACGCCAATGCCTGGGGACGTGCAAGAAGCGATGGCGCGCCGACCACGTAAAGGGCGACACATGCCCCGAATGCGGTGGACCGCTGGACGAGGCCCGCATGTTCAACCTGATGTTCAAGACCCACGTGGGCCCGGTCGAGGAGCTGTCCTCCGAGGTCTACCTGAGACCTGAGACCGCGCAAGGCATGTTCGTCGACTTCAAGAACGTCATCAACTCGACGCGCGTGCGCGTGCCGTTCGGCATCGCGCAGCAGGGCAAGGCGTTCCGCAACGAGATCACGCCAGGGAACTTCGTCTTTCGGGTGCGCGAGTTCGAGCTGATGGAGATGGAGTACTTCGTCAAGCC
>VBGM01000188.1 GCA_005880855.1 Chloroflexota bacterium | reverse complement strand
GACCTGCGGCTCGCGATGCGGGAGCTTCCGCCCGAGTAACCATCAGGACATCAGATGTTCGGTAGCCGTCCGAAGAAGCGGGCCCTCCGCCTCTTCTTCGCGACCGACGTCCACGGGTCGGACCGGTGCTTCCGGAAGTTCCTGGCCGCTGCGTCGTCCTACGAGGCCGATGTGCTCGTGCTGGGCGGCGACATCGCGGGCAAGGGGCTGGTGCCGATCCGTTCGGACAACGGCACCCTCAGCGCGAAAGTGCGCGGCGAGGAGGTGAGCGTCCCGCGGGCCGAGGAGGATCGGCTGCGCGCGGAGATCAATCGCATGGGCTTCTACTCAGTGGTGACCGACGCCCAGGACATCGAGCGCATGGAGAACGATGCGCCGTACCTCGACGACGCGTTCCTGCACGCGATCGTCGAGCAGATCGAAGGCTGGTGCCGTCTCGCCGACGAGCGCCTCGCACCGAACGTGCGGTGCATCATCACCCCCGGCAACGACGACCCCAAGGCGATCGACCCCGTGCTCAAGTCGGCACCCCGGATCGAATCGCCCGAAGGCGAGCTGTGCGAGCTCGGCTCGGTGCTGATGGCAAGCTGCGGCGACGTGACGCCCACGCCCTGGAACACAGAGCGGGAGTATTCAGAGGAAGATCTCGGCCGGCGTCTCGCGGCGATTCTCGACGATGCTCCCCCGGACCGCAAGGTGGCGGTGAACTTCCACTGCCCGCCGTACGGATCAGGGCTGGACTTTGCCGCTGAGCTCGACCCGCAGCTGCGCCCGGTGATCCGAGGCGGGCGTCCGAGCATCGTGCCTGTGGGCAGTAAAGCGGTGCGGGACGTTGTCAAGAAATACCACCCGGTCGTCGGCCTCCACGGGCACATCCACGAGTCGCGCGGCGCGCAGAGGATCGGCCAGACGATGTGCCTGAATCCGGGCTCCGATTACGCCGCGGACGTGCTGCGCGGCGCTATCGTGGACTTCGCCCAGGATGGCAGCTACATCGATTTCCTCTTCACGACGGGCTGAGGGTCCCCCTTGAGCGAACCGGTCGCGGTTCGCGCAGGCGCGCCGCTCGAAGATCCCATCCACGAAGGCCGGCGGCTGGTCGATGCCGCCACGCAGAGCGGGCTCACCCTCCGCCTGCTCGGTGGGGTGGCGGTATACCTCCAATCGCCTCCAGCTGGTCCCCTGCTCCCGAGGGCGATCGGCGACATCGACATCGTCATCAGGCGAGGCGGCCGGACCGCCGTCACGCGCCTGCTGACCACGGCCGGATACACGCCCGATGAGATGTTCAACACACTGCATGGAGCTCGGCGGCTCGCGTTCGTCGACGAAACGAACCAACGCAAGCTCGACGTGTTCATCGAAGAATTCTCGATGTGCCACGACGTCCCGATCGCCGGTCGTCTCGACCGCGACCCCTACACGATTCCGCTGGCCGAGCTGTTGCTGACCAAGCTGCAGATCGTGCAGCTCAATGAACGCGACCAGCGCGACATCTACAGCCTCACGTACCACCACCCCATGGCGAACGGGCGGGAGCAGGGGGTCGAAGGCGCATTCATCGCCGAGATTTGCGCGAAGGACTGGGGCCTGTGGCGCACGGTCAAGGCGACGATCGAAAGCTGCCGGAAGAACGTCGCCGGCTATGACATCGATCCGGAGGCATCAGCGCTGATCTCCGAGCGGCTCGCCGGCCTGTGGGCGCGGATCGAGCAGGAGCCCAAGAGCGCGAAGTGGCGGCTGCGCAGCCGTGTGGGCGATCGCATGCGGTGGTACAACGAGCCCGAGGAGAACCTGTAAGGGCTACCCGGCGAACGGCTCCAGGTGCTCGATGTCGGATTCGTTGAGGGCCGCGAAGAGCGCCATGTCGTCCGCGCGGGAGATGAAGCGGATCGGCAGCACTACGTCTCTCTTGAAGAATCCCTCCGGCCGAATCACGACGCCGATCAGCTCGCCGTCGTGATAAAGGAGGTCCTGGACCTTGCCCAACCGGTGGCCGGTGGTGCCAAGCATCACGTTCTCGTCGCGGTCGATCTCGATCTGGTCCGCCGGCTTGTTGGCCACCTCTTCCACGTTGGCCGGCGTCCCAAGGCCGCCGAGCACCTCGGCTTCCTCGAGCGCCGCGTCGCCGACCGTGAGCGGCTTGAAGCGGTAGCTCAGGTAAGGCGGCTGCTTGCGCACGTCGGAGGCGGGTATCGAGAGCTTGACAAGATCATGGGTGGCCGACTCCACCGATGAGATCGGCACGACGAGCTCGTCGGTGACATAGAACTTCTCATCGGACAGCAGGCGACCAGCGATCGACTCCTCCTGCTTGACGACTAGCGCCCGCGGATCGAAACCCTGCTCCTCGACGAGCACGCTGACCAGGGTGCCGGCATTCTCGCCGTCGCTGCCGACGACGTGCGCGCCGAGCCGGAAGTCGCGAAGGTCGGGCATCGAATGAATTATCGGGTTAGCGGTCTGGCGAGGTCAGGAGGTCGACCCGACGCCGGCGGCCTCCTGCTTGCCGACACCCACGAGCAGCAACCACGCCCCAGTCACCATGAACACGAACGACGACATCATTCCGAGCCCCACAACATAGAGTCCCCACGCGCCGCCGAAGAAGAGCACGACCGCCCCTGCCTGCTCGATCACGAGCGTGACAAAGCTGCCGATGGTTCGCCACAGCACCGACGGGTCGGCACTCTCGGCGGCCTGGCGGATGCTGTTGTAGAGGATGACCTCGACGACGAGCAGCACACCGATCAGCTCGACGGCCACCGCCCGGTCGTTCTGTCCGGCCATGAGTACGAGCGCGCAGCGGATGAAGACCGCGGTCAGCCCGGTGAGGATCGTGCGCGCCCGATGGCGGTGAACGGGGTGGCTGGTGATGTCATCGAGATGCAGCGTCATCGCCACGAAGATGAGGCCGGTGAGCGCCGCGGCGCCTCCTCCGACCATCAAGAAAAAGTCGTGCCATTGCGCCGCTTGATAGGTCATCGCCGGCGGCCTAGCCTGATGGGTGAATGGTGACGGTGCATGCACAGCATTCGGTGAGCGTGGGCCGAAGAGATGTCGAACGGTGGGCTCGCGGCAGTGATCGGCAGGACGTCGAGAGCCTCGTCGCTCGCAGCTTCGACTTCCTCCTCGAGCGAGAGCCGCCGAGCGCGATCCTGGCCACCTTCGAACTGTCTGTGATTCAACGCTACTTCCCCGAATACGATTCGACTTTCACCAATCGGGCCACCTAGTACTCCAGCTGCGGACCCCACGTCTTGCCTCTTCCCTCGGGTGTGCAGTCGAGGATGCTCCAAACCGGCCACATGAAGTCGACGTGTCGCATGTCCTGGCCGGGATCGCCCCCCGCGAACCAGAGCTCGCTGCTCCACGAGTGACGGATCTTCTTTCCGCGACGCTGGAAGACATGAGCCAGCGGGAACTGCTGCCCATCCGGTCCTTCGGCCCCATAGTCGCGATTGAAGTCGTTGCTCGCCGACGAAAGCAGCCGCGCGTGCCGCCAGCCACGCCTACGCGCATGCTCCTGGAACTTTGCGATGGGTGCCTTGGCCACGACGACCAAGT
>VBGM01000144.1 GCA_005880855.1 Chloroflexota bacterium | reverse complement strand
GCCAGCGGCGCATCCGACTGCTTTCTCAGCACACCGAGCAGCCGGTTGAGCTCCGCCAGAGTGTCGCGCGCGGTGCTCTCGATCGATTGCAGCGCCTCCTTGCTCGAATTGCCCGAAACGCGCGCCGCGCCCGCCTGGATCGCCATCACGCTGACGTTGTGCGCGACCACGTCATGCAGCTCGCGGGCGATACGTAGCCTTTCCTCAT
>VBGM01000143.1 GCA_005880855.1 Chloroflexota bacterium | reverse complement strand
CGCCGGCGACGATGAGCCGCGCCACCGTCTTGTCGTAAACCGACACCGCATAGACCGCGAACACGAGGGCCGCTCCCGAAGGCTCGTTCGAGAGCCCACTCGCCCACTTGACGATCTCGACCGCGGCGATGATCACCAGGACCGGTACGGGATACCTTCGCCGCCACCAGAGCGGGAGGGCTTCGCCGAACGTGACGAGGACGGCCCCGGCCGCGAACGACCCGGACCGGTAGTAGTTGCCAATCAGGCCGGCGAGTCCTATCGCCAGGGTCAGCCCGACCACCACCCCGTCGGCGAGCCGCGGCCGGCCTGTGATCCATGACCACGGCCGGCCGCGCAACGGTTGACGAGGTGAGTTGAAGGCTATGTGACGTCCCTGAACCGGAGCAGCCCGGCGGCCACCACCACGAGGCCGATTCCGTACGCCGCCAGCACCAGCACCGCGTGCTCGGCGCTGACCGCAGGTGCGAGCGCCCTGCCGAATGCCGGAGAGGTGAAGCTCTGCGTCAGCGCGGTTGCGTTCTGATTGACGAAGAGCTCGGTGATCCACTTGTACGCGCCGTTGTTGATCAGATCGATGAACCTCACCGCGATGATCTCGACCGCGAGGACGTAGATGAGGCCGATGCCCAGGGCTGCCGCCGATTGCCGGATCAGCGTACCCAGGGCAAGGCCGATCGCGCCGTTCACCGCGAAGACGAGCCAGATCCCGCCCATGCCCTTCGCTATGTCGATGGCGGCAGGCCATGCGATCGCGTGTCCCTGGAACAGGGCGACCACGACGCTGCTGCCCGCGCCAATTGCAAAGAGCACGGCAGTCAAGATGAGCATCCACGCCCCGAACACGACCAGGCGTCCCGTCCACACGGTCAGGCGCCCTGGACCTTGCGTGAACATGGTCTTCAGCGTGCCCCAGCCGAACTCCGATCCCGCGAAGATCGCGCCAACGACGATGGCCATGGCGGCGCCGACCGGAAAGGCCGCCCCCATGACGCTGTTGACGAACTGGTCGGGATAGAGGGTCGCGATGTTGACGGCGCGGTCCCCCGCCGCGTTGGGGTGAAGCGCCAGGTACCAGTTGAGGCTGTAGACGAGCGCCGTGATGCCCGCCATCACGCCGCCGGCGACGAGGAACGCCGGCCGAAATCGACTCTTACGCCATTCCGCCCTGATGGTTGCGATCATGATCCTTGCTTCTCTCCTGTGAGCTGGAAGAAGACTTCCTCCAGCGATCTTTCGAACGGACGCAGCTCGCTGACGCCGATACCCACGTCAGTCAGCCTGCGATTGATCTCGATGCTGTTCTCGGGCTTGACCTTCAGGTGGATCGCGCCGTTCTGACGGCTTATCGCCTCGGGCCCGAACATCTTCGTCAGCAGCTCCTGGGCCTGGTCGGCAGGCTCCGCGCGCACGAGAACGCCCTCCTCGCCAAGCAGCTCCTGGACGGTCGATTGCTTGACCAGGTGGCCGTTCTTGATCACACCGACCCTGTCGCAGATCTGCTCGACCTCGCCAAGCAGGTGGCTCGACAGAAGCACGGTGCGGTCTCCCTGCCCGATGTCCTTGATGAGCTTGCGCATCTCAGCCATCCCCTGAGGGTCGAGCCCGTTCGTCGGCTCGTCGAGGATGAGCAGCTCAGGGTCTTTCAGCAGCGCGGCCGCGACGCCAAGACGCTGCTTCATGCCGGTCGAGTACGTGCCGAACTTGCGTCCCGCTCGCGAGGCGAGCTCGACGAGGTCGAGCACCTCGTCGACGCGCTTCTGGCTCACGCTCGCCAGGTCCGCCACCACCCGCAGGTTCTCGCGACCTGACAGGTAGGGATAGAAGCCCGGCGACTCGATGAGCGCGCCGATCATCTTCAGCCCGGCGGGGCTGCCAGGTGTGTGGCCGGCGACCGTGGCCGTGCCTGAGGTTGGCCGGATGAGGCCGACGAGCATGCGAAGGGTCGTGGTCTTCCCCGCCCCGTTGGGGCCGAGGAAGCCGTAGACCTCGCCACGCCGCACGCTCATGTCAACGGAGTCGACGGCAAGGACTCCGCTGCCATATCGCTTTGTGAGACTGTGGGTCTCGACGATCGTGGTGTGTTCCATGCCCACCACGCTAGGTTCGCCAGGGCGCAGCGTCGTCAGCCGCGAGATCGATCTTTGAAGTCATCCTCGAGGACGAGGTGGTCGCGACCACATGGGCCCAAATGGCTGGAACCCGAGCTCACAAAGCGACCATTCCCGCACAAATGCCCGAGTTCACGTCCCCAGCCCCAGGAATCCCTCGAGCTGGCTCAGCGCTTTGTCGACCCGGTTCGTCGCAGTGTTGGCGACCGGGACCATGAAGAGTCCATTCAGCGTCGCGATCACGACTGACGCAACCGCGTCGGGATCGAGATTGCGATTCACGAAGCCGTCCTTCTGCGCGTGGCGGACGAGCGTGACAAGGATGTCGTGCCAGGCCTGAATCGTCTCCTGGAAGATGGCGGCGATCGCGGGGTCGCGACCGGATCGCAGCGCGAGCTCGCCCATGACCATGAACAGCTCCGGCTCTTCGGCGGCCAGGCGGCGGATCCCCTTGAACTGAGCGGCCAGCTGCTCGCCGGGCTTCGAGCCGGGGGCAAAGGCCGTTCGGAAGCGGCCCATGGCATGCCCGACGACGCCGCGAATCAGAGCTTCTTTGCTCGGGAAGTAGTAGTGGAGGGTGGCGATGTTCACCCCCACCTCGTCGGCGACGTCCCTGGTCCGGAGGCCTTCGAAACCCGCCTCGGCGAGCCGCCGGTAGGCGGCCAGCACCAACGCCTCCCGTCGGGGCTCGGCGTCGGGCTTGGCTTTGGGCCGGCCCCTTTTAGCTGCTGATTTGGCGCTCAATCAATCACTTGATGGAATATACTCCGGGAGTTGGCCTGTTGTTGCTTTCACAAGGAGTGCCAAAGATGAATGTGAGAACCGAAATGTCCAGACCTGCCGACATACCAGGGTTCGTCGACCGCATCGTGCGGCCGCTGACCCACCTGTTCAACCCGCTCATCCTGCGAATCGCCGGCGGCTGGTGGTTCCCGATGTTCTCGCTGATCCACCATCGCGGACACAAGTCTGGCCGGATTTACGCAACCCCGGTCACGGCCTTCCCGCGCGGCGGCTATTTCTGGCTGGGCCTGGCGTTCGGAGAGAACTCAGGTTGGGCACGCAACGTGCTCGCCGCTGGCGATGCGGCTCTTCGCTATCGCGGCACCGACTACCACCTGGTCGAAGCCACGGTTGTCGAGCTCGCGGACGTCAAGGACCAAGTGCCGCCAATCGTTCGCATCGGCAGCGCCGTGGGTGGCATGCGCAAGACCCTTCGCATGCGCATCGCGACCGAGAAATAGGAGAGCGAAGATGAACCTCGAGGGGAAGACCGCGCTCGTCACCGGCGCATCACGCGGCATCGGCCCGCACCTGGCCGCGGCTCTCGCCGGGCGTGGCATGAACCTGGTGCTCGCCGGCAGATCGGCCGGCGAGCTCGAGGCCGTGGCCGCCGAGCAGCGCAAGCTCGGCGTGAGCGTGCTCGCCGTGGCCACCGATTTGCTCGACGCCGACGCTCGCACGCTTCTGGTGGGAGCTTGCGAACGCGAATTCGGCGGAGTCGACGTGCTTGTCAACAACGCCGGCGGCGACCCGCTGCGTGAGTTCGACGAGATGTCGATCGAAGAGAACCTTGCGATCCTGGACCTCAATCTTTCTGCGCCGATCGCGCTGACCCACCTGGTTCTGCCCGGAATGCTTGCGCGCGGTCGTGGGCATATCGTCAACATCTCGGCGATGGCCGGCCGCGTCAGCTTCCCGTTCACAGAGGCTTATGCGGCGGCAAAG
>VBGM01000142.1 GCA_005880855.1 Chloroflexota bacterium | reverse complement strand
CTCCGCCGCGCTGGCGGATGTTCCCGGGTGGTTCAACCCAGCCAGCGCCGAGCCTGCCGCCAACGACTATGCGGCGCAGGAGGTCAACCAGCTCGCCTGGGACAACAACCCCGACTTCCTCTTCGCGTTCTTCGGCCGCGCCGAGCTCGAAGCTCGGGCGGGCGGCAATTTCTCATGGAATACCGGCGTCGACTATCGCGTCCAGCTCTCCCACTCGATCGACCTGGCCGAGGTGCAGGCGCTGTACGCCGCCGCCGGGCTCGACCTCAACAAGGACCTCGACAGGCTGAACGACGCCCCGCGGATCGCGGCCAACCCGGCCGCGGTTGCCTACCTCACCAAGTACATCACCTACAACGGCGACCTCAACATGCCCGTGCTCACGATGCACACCACGGGCGACGGCCTCGTCGAGGTGACGGACGAGAACGCGTACGCGAGCGTGGTCAGGAGTGCGGGTGACAACAGCATGCTGCGCCAGGTGTTCGTGCACCGCGCGGGCCACTGCAGCTTCACGCCGGCCGAGACGATTACCGCGTTCAAGACGCTGGTGCACCGGCTAGACACGGGGCGCTGGCAGGACGGCACCGACCCGGGAGCCATGAACGCCACTGCGGCGGCTTTCGGAGCGGGTCCGCCGTTCAACATCCTGCCGCCGAGCTTCTTCAACTTCCACCCCGACAAGTTCCTGCGTCCGTTCGACGCAAGAGATACAGAGGGCTAGGCGCCCTCCCGGCCCACCCTTAACCCGAACCCTCCACCGGGGCGGTGGGAAAGCGATGGCTGCAACGAGGCCGTCGCTTTCCGCCCCCCGCCGCATCTCGGCGAGGGGATCGATCGAAGGTTGTCAAGGCGCTAACTTCGACGAAGGCAGCGGCCAACCGATGACTGCTGATGGCTCGTGGAGTCTAAGCAGATGATCGAATTGGACCAGGAGGAATCATGGATAAAGTGCGGTCGGTAGACGGGACGCAGATTGCGTTCGACAGCTCTGGAGCTGGACCCGCGCTCGTTTTGGTGGTCGGGGCATTTTCTGACCGATCGTCGACCAAGACGCTTGCGTCCGGCCTGGGGTCAACCTTCACCGTGTACGAATACGACCGGCGTGGTCGCGGCGACAGCAACGAGGCCGGCCCGTATTCGATTCAACGTGAGGTGGACGATCTTGCGGCTGTGACTCACGCCGCCGGCGGCTCGGCGTTCGTGTTCGGTCACTCGTCAGGGGGCGCACTCGTCCTCGAGGCGGCTGCCGGCGGCGTCCCCATGCGCGCGCTCGTGGTCTATGAGCCGCCTTACACGGAGGGACCGAGCCACGAGTTTGCCGCGCGCCTGGCGGACATGGTGGCGGCCGGCCAAAAGTCTGAGGCGACCGAGGCCTTTCTGGCCCTCATGGGCACTCCTCCGGCGGCGCTCGAGCAGATGAAGGCAAGTCCATATTGGGGCCACATGGAGTCGTACGCTCACACGCTGGCCTATGAGGTCGGATTGTGCAACGGCGGATCTGTACCGGTTGACCGGCTCGCGAAGATCTCGGTCCCCATGCTCGCCCTGGCCGGTGGCGCCAGCCCGATGTGGGCCCAAAAAGCAGCGGACGCGATAGCGGCAGCGGCGCCGAACGGCGAGGCTCGCGTGCTCGAAGGACAGGGCCACGGCGTCGCGGACGACGTACTGATTCCGGTGTTGACGGAGTTCTTTGTGTGAGTCGCGTCGGACCTGCGTCGGCGCCGGCAAACCCTTCCCTCGCGTCGGGGGAGAGCAGCTGGGGCTAGGTGCCCGCGAGCGGGAGCTCGACCTCGAAGGTCGCGCCCCCGCCGTCGGTTTCGCGCACCATCACGTGCCCGCGATGGGCGATGACGACGGCGCTGACGATCGACAGGCCCAAACCGGCTCCACCGCTGTCGCGACTGCGGCTCGGGTCGGCGCGATAGAAGGGCTCGAAGATCCGATCCACTTCCTCGGGGTCGAGGCCGGGCCCGTGGTCGGTGACCGAGAGCCGCGCGACGCAGTCCTCGGTCGAGAGAGTGACATCGATCGGTGTTTGGGGCGGGGTGTGGACGATGGCATTTCGCACGAGGTTGCCGAGGACCTGGCGTAGCCGCGTGTCGTCGCCGTTGACGATCACCGGACCGCTCGAGGTGAGCTTGATGTCGCGCTGAGGCGCGACGGCGCGGGCGTCGGCGACCGCATCAGTGGCGATCGCCTGGAGGTCGATCGGCTCCTCCTCCAGCGGGCGGCCCTGGTCGAGGCGAGCGAGGACGAGCATGTCGTCGACCAGCCCGGTCATGCGGATCGACTCCTCTTCGATCCTTCGGCGCGCGAGATCCGAGTCCGCCGGCGACTCGGCCGCGCCCCTGCGCAGCATCTCGGAATAGCCGCGGATGGAGGTCAGCGGCGTGCGGAGCTCGTGGGACGCGTCCGCGACGAAGCGGCGCAGGCGGCGGTTGGATGCCGTTCGTTCCGCGAACGCGGATTCGATCTGGCTGAGCATCCCGTTCAGCGCAAGGCCGAGCCGCCCGATCTCGCTCTTCTCGGTGGCGGGCTCGACACGGCGGCTCAGGTCGCCGGCGGCGATCTCCCGAGCCACCGTCCCCATTCTCTCCAGTGGTCGAAGGCTGATGCGGATGATCAGGAGCGCGAGAATTGCCGTCGCCGCCACGACACCCAGGCTGATGAGGCCCTCGAACTGGAGGAGCTCGTTCACCGTCGTCTGGATCTCGGTCAGGGGGATCGCGAAGACGACGAGCTGGCCGCCGAACGAGTTCTCCGGCCAGTCGGTGACGCGGAACTGTGTCTTCCCATCGGTGCCGTTGACCGTGAAGGGGGTGCTCGGGTGGTCGATGCCCTGGTTGGGAAGCGTCTTGGGCAGGACCGGCTTCACAAAGCTGTTCGAACCACCAACACGCAGCGTGGCGGAGGCCGCCACGGAGCCATCCGTCGCCAGCAGCTCGGTCACCGTACCGGCCGGATAGTCGACAGCCGGGCCCGGACCACGCGCGCCCGACAGAATGAAGACGGCGGTATCGACGGTTGATCGCGCCGTCAGCTCGCTGTCGATCCGATCCAGGAGCGAACGCTGGAACAGCGCATACGTTGCTATGTCCGCAATGAGGAGGCCGACCACGACCAGCGAGATGACTCCGATCAGGAGCCGTCCGCGC
>VBGM01000141.1 GCA_005880855.1 Chloroflexota bacterium | reverse complement strand
ACCGACGCCGCGCACCGTCTGGATCAACGGCGGCTTGAACTTGTCGACCTTGCGGCGCAAATAGCTGATGTAGGTCTCGAGCACGCTGGCGTCGCCGCCGAAGTCGTAATGCCAAACGTGGTCGAGGATCTGGCTGCGCGTGAGCACCCGGCCGGCATTGATGAGCAGGTAGCGCAGCAGCCGGTACTCGGTGGTGGTCAGCTCGATGATGTGCGGCCCGCGTCGCACCTCATGAGCCTCGTCGTCCATCTCCAGGTCCGCGAG
>VBGM01000140.1 GCA_005880855.1 Chloroflexota bacterium | reverse complement strand
CGCCGAGGTACACCGGCAAAGCGAAACGACGGATGGAAGACCGGAGCGAAGAGAAACCCAATGCCGGCCTGGTCGATGCAGCGCGCGACGGCCTCGGGTCCGAGGTCGATCTTCACACCCAGCTGCTCGAGCACGTCGGCAGAACCGCACAGCGAGGAAGCCGCGCGATTTCCATGCTTGGCCACCTTCGCCCCGCTCGCCGCCGCCACAATCCCCGCGAGCGTGGAGATGTTGAACGTCGACAGGCCATCGCCGCCGGTCCCGCATGTGTCGAGGAGCTCGCCGTCGACCTGGATCGGCGTGGCGAACGCGCGAGCTGTGCGCGCAAAGCCGGTGATCTCGTCGAACCCGGCGATCTGGACCGGGGTGGCGTCACCGCGCATGATCGTCTCGAAGGCGGAGGAAGCTTCGGCTTCGCTGAGAGACTCGCATCTCACGAGCTTCGCTATCGCGCCGATCATGCCGAGACCCTCGCCGCGCGCCTGATGAAGTTGCTCAGGATCTTCTTGCCCTCTTTCGTGAGCACCGACTCCGGGTGGAACTGAACGCCATAGGTCGGATAGCGGGTGTGGCGCAGGCCCATCACCGTGCCGTCGTTGGTCCATGCCGTGATGACGAGATCGCCGGGCAGTGAGGAGCGCTCCACGATCAACGAGTGATAGCGCGTCGCCTCGAACGGGTCGGCGACCCCGGCCAGCACACCGGAGTTGTCGTGTCGAATCCACGAGGTCTTGCCGTGCGCGGGCTCGTTGCGTACGACCTTCCCGCCGAGGGCCTGGCCGAGGCATTGATGGCCGAGGCATACGCCGAGAATCGCGACCTTGCCATTCAGCTGCGTGATCGCCTCACTGGAAATTCCGGCGTCTTCCGGTGTGCCGGGACCGGGCGAGATGACCACACCGTCGTAACTCCCCAGCTCGACGACGCTCACCTCGTCGTTGCGAAACACAGTGGGCTCGACCCCGAGCTCGCCGAAGTACTGGACCAGGTTGTAGGTGAACGAATCGTAGTTGTCGATGATGGCGAGCCTGGCGGTAGGAGCGTTCATCACAGGTCCTCGGCCATCTCGATCGCCTTGAACATCGCGCCCGCCTTCTCCAGCGTTTCTTCGAACTCGCGCTCGGGACGCGAGTCCGCGACGACGCCCGCGCCCGCCTGCACATAGGCGACGCCGCCGGCGACCACGATGGTGCGCAGGGTGATCGCCATATCGAGGTTGCCGCCGAAGCTCACGTATCCGGCAGACCCCGCATAGACGCCGCGCTGGTCCGGCTCGAGGTCGGCGATGATCTCCATGGCGCGGATCTTTGGCGCTCCCGAAACCGTGCCGGCGGGAAACGCGGCACGAAGCGCGTCGAGCGAGGTGCAGCCGTCTTTCAGCTCGCCGCTCACGGTCGACGAGATGTGCATGACGTGCGAATAGCGCTCCACCTCCATCAGCCGGTCGACGCTGACGGTGCCGGGCCTCGCGACGCGGCCGACGTCGTTGCGGCCGAGGTCGACCAGCATCACGTGCTCGGCGCGCTCCTTCAGGTCGCTGAGCAGCTCTCGCTCCAGCCGCGCGTCTTCAGCCGGGTCCGCGCCGCGGCGGCGCGTGCCGGCCAGCGGCCGGGTCTCGACGCGCCTGCCCTCGACCTGCACGAGCTTCTCGGGCGAAGTGCCCACCACGTGGCGGTCGCCCCCGAGGGCGAGGAAGAACATGTAAGGCGAAGGATTGATCGCGCGCAGGCAGCGGTACACGTCGAACGGGCTGGCCGCGAGGTGCTTGCGAAAACGCTGCGAGACCACGACCTGGAATGCATCGCCCGCCAGGATGTGCTCGCGCGCCGCATCGACCATGGCGTGGAACTGCCCCTGGGTCATGTTGGGCTCCCACTGCCTTCCGTCGACTCCGGGCGCCGCCGAAGTCATCAGGTCTGAAGCCAGCCTCTTCTCCATCTCGTCGATCCGCGCGACGGCTTCCTCGTAATCCTCCCGATCCGGCCGGTGGATCGTGAGCAGGCGAAGCCGGCGGGTGACGTGGTCGAAGATCGCGAGGTCCTCGGCGCGGAGGAATGCCGATTCCGGCATGGGAGGAGGGGCACCCGAGGCAACGGGGAGACGTTCGAAATGCCGCGCCGTCTCGTAGCCGAGATACCCGACCGCACCGCCGTGGAATCGAGGAATCCCCGGCATCGTCGATTCGGCCGCGACCGCCCTCAGCGCGGGAAGCGGATCGCCGTCGCCCAGGTCGAGCTGAGCGGGTTCGTAGCCGATGAAGGAGTAGCGCGCGAGGCGCTCGCCACCCTCGACGCTCTCCAGAAGGAAGCCGGGCGTGTTGGGCGGGCAGAGGAGCGAGTAAGCGCGAACCGGGGTCAGCATGTCGGCCAGCACCTCCCGGTACAGCGGGATCAATGCATGCGTGCTAGCCAGCCCCCGAGATTCCTCCCGGGTGGGAGTGCAATCTGATCTCATCTCATCTCCAACTCGACTCGTCTATCTACTCCGCCCGGATGCCTCGCCCGGGCCGGAACGCGAACTGTATCAGAAGCCCTATTGCTGGCCGGCCTTCATCTCCCGCTTGACCTCGCGCGCGTGGGCCATCGATTCCTCGGAATCGACGTCCGCGACCGTGTGCCAGTTCGCGGCGTACTTCTCCCAGCCGTCCGGCTTCACGTCGAACTTCTTGGCCAGGACGGCGACGAGGATCTTGACCTTCATGTCGCCGAAGCCGGGAAGCTTCTTGATCCGCGCCGCGAGATCGGCGCCATCTCGCGCGTCTCTCCACACCGCACGGGCATCGCCGCCGTAGTCGCTGACGATGGCCTGGCACATCGCCTGCACGCGCGCGGCCATGCTGCCAGGAAAGCGGTGAATCGCAGGGCGCTCGCGAAAGATCTTGATGAGCTTGCTCGGGTCCATCGTGGCGATCTCGCGCACGTCGAGGCCGCCCAGCCGCTGCTTCAGCTCGTATGGGCCGCGGAAGGCCTTTTCCATCTTGACCTGCTGATCGAGAACGAGACCGATCAGGAGCGCGAGCGGATCGGATTCGAGCAGCTCGTTCGCTTCGGGCACGTCGGTCCACACGATGGGCATGCCCAGCATTATGGGTGCTGAATAACCAGGGGGGCTGGCCTATCGTTACTCTGGCATGGGGTCTTCACGCGCTCTTCTGCCCGCATACGTCTTCAGCGCGGTTGCGGTCGTGGCCGCGGCGCTCGGCAGTCTCCTCGTGATGGAGACGGCCACGATCAAGCTGACGGTGCCCGCATCGAAGATCACAGCTAGCAGGACCATCACGGGCGGGCAGTCGGGACGCGACCTCACGACCACCCGGATCGAGGCTTCGGTCACCGACACGCAGCTGGGCGTCGCGAGCCCTGACGTCGTGCCGCCCGCATATGCGGGCGGGCAGGTGTCCTTCATGTGCAATCCGTGCGCCAGCAGCCCGGTCGCCATTGCGCAGGGGACGGTGGTGTCGACCGCGGCCAAGGTTCACTACGCCACGCTGGCGCGCGTTCAGGTCAGCAACACCGCGAAGTCGGCGCTTGTGGACATTCGCGCACTGGTGCCGGGCGTTGGGGGCAACGTGGCTTTGAACACGGTGACCGTGATCGACACGCCGATCACGAACGTCTCGGTCAACAATCCGAAGCCGATCACGGGCGGCGTCGACGCGACGACCGTGCAGGTCGTGCATCAGTCGGACATCGACCTGGCGCGGTTCGCGCTGACCACAAAGATCACGCAGGATCTGAATGCCGCGCTGGGGGCGCAAGCCGGCGGCTTGAGCTTTGCGGCGGATGGATCGCCCGCTCTTGTGGTGACGAACGACCACCAGGTCGGCGACAAGGTGTCCACGTTCACGATGACCATGACGGCCACCGTCGGCGCGGTCGCTTTCTCCGAGAGCCAGGCTGACGCCCTCATGCGCACGACCCTCAACCAGAAGATCCCGAAGGGTTTTCAGCTGACGACCAGCCCGATCCAGACGAATTACGTCGTGCAGCACTCGGGCGCCAACGGCGACGTCACGCTCAAGGGCTCAGCGACCGCAGCCATCGTGCCCAACGTGAGCGCCACAGACCTGAAGGCCCGCATCAAAGGCATGCGAGTCGATGCGGCACGCAAGCAGCTGGAGCAGAGCGCGCCCGGCGCGACCATCGACATCAGCGTCAAGCCATCCGTGCCGTGGCTGCCCCTCGTCCAGGACCACATCTCCCTG
>VBGM01000139.1 GCA_005880855.1 Chloroflexota bacterium | reverse complement strand
AAAAAGCGCGTCATAAATCCGGGGCGCCCACCCTGGAACCAACGCTTGAGGTAACTTCGTAAAAACATGAGCGTCCCAAAGCAGGGCGAGCACGCCATTGAGACGATGCAGGTCGAGGTCCGGCGCTACCCGCCCGACCCGGAGTTCAGCAAGCAGGCCAACGCGCAGCCCGACATCTACAAGAAGGGCTTCGACGAGTTCTGGACCGAGGAGTCGAAGCGGATCAGCTTCTTCGAGCCCTGGAAGCAGCTCTACGAGTGGAAGCCTCCGTATGCCAAATGGTTCATCGGCGGCAAGCTGAACGTCTGCTACAACTGCGTCGACCGGCACGTCGAGCGCGGCCTGGGCGACAAGGTTGCGTACTTCTGGGAGGGAGAGCCCGAAGACGACCGGCGGCAGATCACCTTCAGCGACCTCCAGCACGAGGTCGTCCGGTTCGCGAACGGCCTCAAGAAGCTGGGAATCGAGAAAGGGACCCACGTCGGGATCTACATGGGCATGATCCCCGAGCTGCCGATCGCGATGCTCGCGTGCACTCGCATCGGCGCTCCCTTCACCGTTGTCTTCGGTGGCTTCAGCGGCGAGTCGCTATCGGGCCGCCTCAACGACATGGAGTGCACGTTCCTCATCACGCAAGACGAGGGCTGGCGCCGCGGCAACCGCGTGCCCCTGAAGGCGAACTCCGATGCGGCGATGGAGACTTCACCAACCCTCAAGACGTGCATCGTCGTCAAGCGGACCGGCGGCGAGGTCGACATGAAGAACGGCCGCGACGTTTGGGCGCACGAAATGCTCGAGGGCATGAGCGACGACCCCAAGACGTGCGCTTGCGAGCCCATGGATTCGGAAGACCTCCTTTACCTGCTGTATACGAGCGGCACCACTGCCAAGCCGAAAGGGATCATCCACACCACGGCCGGCTACATGGTCGGCACCTCGAGCACCCATCACTACATCTTCGACGTCAAGCCCAACTCGGTTTACTGGTGCGCGGCGGACATCGGCTGGGTGACGGGTCACAGCTACATCGTCTTCGCGCCGCTCGCCAATGCAACGACCGGCATCGTTTACGAGGGCACGCCCGACTTCCCGGACAAGGACCGCTGGTGGAAGATCGTGGAGCGCTACCGGCCGGACATCCTCTACACGGCCCCGACCACGATTCGCACGCACATGAAGTGGGGGCCGGAGTACGCAGCCAAGTACGACCTCAGCTCCCTGCGCGTGCTCGGCACGGTGGGCGAGCCCATCAACCCAGAGGCATGGGTCTGGTATCGCGAGCACATCGGCGGCAACCGGACGCCGGTGGTCGACACGTGGTGGCAGACCGAGACCGGGATGATCCTGATCACGCCGCTGCCGGGCATCACGGTCCTCAAGCCTGGCTCGGCGACGAAGCCATTCCCCACCGTCGACGCAGCCGTCTACAACAACGCCGGCGAAGAGGTGCCGCCGGGCGGCGGCGGCTACCTCGTGATCCGCAAGCCGTGGCCGGCGATGCTGCGCGGGATCTACGGCGACCCCAAGCGCTACGAGGAGACCTACTGGAGCCGATTCAAGGACACGTATTTCGTCGGCGACGGGGCGCGAGTCGACGAGGACGGCGACTTCTGGCTGCTCGGGCGCGTCGATGACGTGATGAACGTCTCCGGGCACCGCATCTCGACCATCGAGGTCGAGAGCGCGCTCGTCAGCCATAAGGCGGTGGCTGAGGCGGCGGTCGCGGGCCGCAACGACGCGCAGACGGGGCAGGCGATCGTGGCCTTCGTGACCCTGAAAGGCGGCCAGGAAGGATCGCCGTCGATGCTCAAGGAGCTGCGCGAGCACGTGGGCAAGGTGATCGGCAAGTTCGCCGCACCCGCGAACATCGTCTTTACCCCCGAGCTGCCGAAAACGCGGTCCGGCAAGATCATGCGGCGGCTGCTGCGAGACGTGTCCGAGAACCGGCCGCTGGGCGATACCACGACGCTCGCCGACCCCGCGGTCGTCGCCGAGCTCGCGAAGCGCGGAAAAGAGGAAGCCGGCAAAGACGAGGGCTGAGGCCGCGGGGTCGTTCAAACTAGCCCCGACTTGCGCCTTGCCAATCTCGCGGCCGCGATCGTGCTTTCGGTCGCGATCCTCTATGTGAGTTTCGTCGGCGCGGGACCGCTCCCCGCGCTGGGCCCGGCGTTCAACCCCGCCACCGGCGCATGGACGATGGCCTTCGATGCGTCGATCGGCAGGGAAACGCAGCACCTCGCCGGCCTGCAGAAGACAGTCCGCATAACGCTGGACGGCGACGGCACCGCCCACATCGTGGCGCAGACAGATCACGACCTGTTTCTCGCCGTCGGCTACGTGCACGCTCGTTTTCGGCTGTTCCAGATGGACCTCCTGCGAAGGCAGGGCGAGGGGCGCCTGTCGGAAGTCGTCGGAAGGAAGGCGCTCGACAGCGATCGCTTCGAGCTGCAGCTCGGCCTGCTGCGGACCGCCGAGCAGGAGTGGAACGGTCAGCCCGGCCCGAGCGACCGAGCCCGGATGGCGATCCTCGCCTACACGCAGGGCGTGAACGATCGAATCGCCCAGGCCGAGTTTCTGCACCAGCTGCCCGCGATGTTCGCGCTGCTCGGATACCAGCCGAAGCCCTGGACGCCGATCGACTCGCTGGTCGTCAAAGGCGACATGACCCAGACGCTCAACTTCACGGATACGCCATTGGTCATGGCGTTGCTCGCAAAGTCGCTTGGTCCCGACCTCGCCTCGAAGTGGTTCCCGGTGTTGCCGCCAAACCCGCAATCTCCGTACGACCCCGGCCCGTATCCTGCGCAACCCACGGTCGCTCCCGTGCCGGCGCCGCAGATCAGCACCGCCGAGGCGGTCGCCGATGCCTATCAACGCCTGGCCTCGCTGCCGGCCGGCCTGGTCGCCACCGGAGGCGCAAGCAACAACTGGGCAGTCTCGGGAACGAGGAGCTCGAGCGGCGGTGCGCTCCTGGCGGGCGATCCCCACCTTCACCTGACCTTGCCGGCGATCTGGTACCAGCTGACCTTGGATTCTCCCGGCTATCACGTAGCGGGCGTCAGCATTCCCGGCACGCCGGCGGTGCTCATCGGCCACAACCAGCACATCGCGTGGAGCCTTACTGACGCGCAGAACCAGCAGACCTTCTACTACTCTGAGGTCGAGAACGCCGCGCATCCAAACCAGTACCAGTGGAACGGTTCCTGGCGCCGGTACGACACCGCGAGCTACGACATCCCGGTTCGCGGCGGACGAACCGAGCGCCTGACCGTGAAGCTGAGCATCCACGGTCCGGTGATCACGGAACGTGGGCAAACGACAACGGTGTGGTGGGCAGGCAACATCCCGTCGCAGGACCTGGACGTGCTGCTCGGCATGGACCAGGCGGGCGACTGGCAGCAGTTTCGCGATGCGCTGCGCGATTGGCATTCGCCGACGCACAACTTCGTGTACGCGGATGACAAAGGCAACATCGGGATGATCTCGGCGGGCTACTACCCGCATGTCAAAGGCGGGCAGCCTTGGCTGCCGATGCCCGGCGCCGGTGAAGATGACGTCGACGGCACGGTCCCGTATGACGACATCCCGCAGGTCTACAACCCGCCGGACGGCATCATCTGGTCCGCCAACCAGCGGCAGGTGACGGCGGACTATCCCTGGTACATCGGCACCGCGTCGAACTTCTTCGACCCCGGCTACCGGGCCAACGAGATCCACCGCACGCTCAGCCAGGGAGCGAAGCTCAGCGCCGCCGACATGATGGCGCTGCAGACGGACACGCGCGACTTCCTGGCGTCCGAGATGGTGCCGATCCTGCTGACGGTGATGCCGGCGTCACCCGCTCGGGACCTCCTCGCCACATGGGATTACAGAATGGAGATCGACTCGCCGGCCGCGACGATCTGGTGGACCTTCTGGCAGACGTCCATCGCGCAGGCCTTCGATCCCTGGTGGAAAGCCAGGGCGGTGCCGGTGGACCGCTCCGAGCTGAACGATTCGCTCGGCCAGTACCTCGAGTCGGTGATGCTGGCCGGATCGACGGTTTGCCCGCCAGAGGGCTGCGGCCCAATGCCCACGTGTCCGCCGAAGAACGCGCAGGAATGCAATCGAATCCCGCTCAACGCGGCGCTGGACAAGGCAGTGAGATCGACGCTCGACACGCTGACCAAGACCCTGGGCGCGGATCCGAAGACCTGGACCTGGGGCCGTGTCCACCAGCGCACGCTGCAGAACCTGGCCCAGATCACGGGCCTCGACTACGGGCCGAGACCCGACCGGGGGGACGCCAACACCCCGCTTGCGGCGCCCGATTTCCCGTCCAGCCACGGACCGAGCTGGCGGATGGTGGTGGACTGGGGGAGCGGCACCTTCATGGGCATCTACCCCGGCGGCCAGAGCGAAAACCCCGCCTCGCAGTGGTACGGGGACCGCGTCGACATGTGGTGGAACGGCAAGTACGCGCCGATGCTGACGGCCGATCAGGCGGCCTCGGCGCCGGGCGCGACGACCTGGAGACTGCAGCCGTGACCGCAGGTCGGATCTTGGCGATTGCCTTGATCGCCGTCTCCGTCATCGGCGCGATCGGCCTGTTCGTGGGCGCGTGGTGGATCGTTTTTGTAATCGGCCTGGCCGTCGGGATCGCGCTGCCCGCTCGCGGTGCGATCATCTTCAGCGCGCTCTTCAGCCTGGCCGTTTACGTGGAGCCTTTGCTGCGCGACCACCTCATATACGGCCTCGGGCCGACCGCGACCAGTCTGGCCGCGATCATGGGCTATCCCCATCAGCCCGCGATCCCGATCGTCCTCACGTGCGCGCTTGGATTGCTGCTCGGGCTCGCGGGCGCGTGGTTGGGATCAGCGAGCCGAGCTTTCTTTCAGCCGGCGATCACGCGGTAAAGGGTCTCGGTTTCGGAGGACGGCTCGACGCCGAGCTCCTTCTCGAGGAGGTCGCGGCACTGCTGGTAGGCACGCACGGCTTCGGCGCGATCGCCGCTGGCGGCGAGCATGCGCATCAGGCGGCGGTAGCCCGACTCGTGATAGGGCTCGAGCCGCACCGACTCGCGGGCGTGGGCGACAGCGAGGACGAGCTCGTTGTTCGCGGCCAGCGCCTCGGCCCTGCAGTCGAGCGCCCTGACCAGGCTCGCCTGGAGCAGCGAGCGGCGCTCGTCGACCCACGGTCCGTCGTGGCCGGGAAGGAACGGGCGCCGAAGGATGGTGGTCGCGATCAGCGAAGGCCCATAGCCGGCTTGCGGGTTGCCGGCCGTCAGCGCGCCCTCGGCCGCATCGACCCCGGCGAGCGCCGCCTCGACGTCGACCCATGTCTCTCCGGGCGGGGTGAATTGATAACAGCCGAACGCATTGCCGATGATCCGATTGCGGGGCACGCCCACGGTGGCGAGACCGGCTCGCAGCCGGCTGACGATCGCGCTCAGGGCGAGCGTCCATGAGGCAGGCAGCGATTCCGGCCACAAGGCCTCGGCGAGCTCTGCCTGGGTGACGGCTCGCTTGCGCTCGATGACGAGGTGGGCGAGCACGAAGCGCCCTTGCGGGCCGCCGAGCTTGGATTCGCGGAGCAGGCGGTCGCCGTTCTCGACCTGTACCTCCCCGGTCAGGTAGATCCTCAGCATCTAGCTGTTGTTCTCATCCGCGTTCCCATGCGTAATCTTGGGTAATAGGGCCGATGTAGGGTTCCAAAGATTCCCCAAACCCCACCAGTCAGGATGGCGACGTCAGGCCTGACGAACAAGGAGACACATGAAGAAGCGAGTCGAATGTGAATGCGGTTGGGTGCTCGAGACCGACGACGAGGAGAAGCTCGTGAAGGGTGTGCAGGAGCACGCAAGCGAGGTTCACCACATGCAGGGCGTCAGCCGCGAGCAGGTCCTGGCCCAAGCCAAACCCGTCTGAATACGCCGCCGGCCCCGGCGGCGAAAACAAAGGAGTCATTCGTGAAGTACCTCTACCTTCTCTATGCCGACGAGTCGAAGATGCCCAACCCGGGCACACCCGCTTTCGACGCGCAGAACAATGCCTTCAACGATTA
>VBGM01000080.1 GCA_005880855.1 Chloroflexota bacterium | reverse complement strand
GTGTAGACGCCGTACAGCTGGATCAGGTTGAGGCCGCGCTCGAGCCGCTCGCGTTCCTGGTTGAGGTCGTCGGAAAGGTCAGCGACGCTCGCGCCCAGCGGCAATCGCTCCACCGCCCACTGCGCCGCGCTGACGAACTTCAAAGCAGTCTGGCCTTTCGCCGCGAGCTCTCCGCGCGTCGGATACGTCCAGGTCGGCGTGCCGATGGCCTGCCCGTAGCGATCGCGCAGCGGATGCTCTGTGAAGAAGCGCGTCGCCTCCTCCGTCATCTGCCGGAACCGGAGTGGGTTGCGGCTTCCTGAAGCCGCGTGATAAACGCGCGGCTTCGAGTCGGGCGGCGGGCTCGCCGCGACCGCCAGCACTGTATTGACGACGAAGTCGGCCGGGATGATGTCGAGCAAGGAATCCGGCAGTCCCGAGAAATCGCGCAGGATGCCGCGACCGAAGGCGAGAATCAGCGGCTCCGCCATTCGAAAGCCCTCGAGCCAGCCAGGAAACGGTTCTTCCAGAGCGCTCTCGATGATCGACGGCCGCACGATCGACAGCGGCACGTCACCGTGCAGCTCCACGACCGCGTGCTCCGCCATCGCCTTCGTGAACGAGTAGATGTCCGCGAAGCCCATTGAGTTCGCATGCACGCGCCCGCGTTCGACGAGGCGGTCCTTGACCCAGCGCTCGCGCAAGCGCTCGGTCGCCCGCGCCACCGCGGGCGTGCCTGCCGGGCCCATCTTCGACTGCGCCTCTCGCCGCAGCTTCTTCAAAACCTCAGGCCGCCGTGACTCCTCCTCGACCGGACCGCGAAGGCTCGTCAACACAGCCGCTTCGTGCCGCCAGTTGAGACCTGGGTCGAGCGGCGGCTCTTCGCGCACGAGGCCCCGCAGCATTCCTCCGACGTACGCGGTGGAGATGTGCACGAGGTGAGGGCGGGCGCCCGACTTCTGCAATGCCTCGACCAGGCGCGCTGCGCCCAGCAGGTTGGTCTGCGCGGAGAGGTCCGCTGGATTGTCGAACTCGACCGCGGCCGCGGAGTGGATGACGATGTCGCACGAGCGGAGCTGCTCGCGTCCGGCGTCGCTCAATGCGAGACCGTCGCGGCCAAGATCTATCTCCAGGACAGAGAGCTTTTCTTTGGCGAGTTTGGCGAAGGCGGCCTCGCCGAGCTGGTCCTTGAGACGCTTGAAGGCCGGGCTCGACAACACTTCGCGCTCGAGCCTCTCCGCCGCCGGGCGGCGCGCGCTGGAGCGTATGGCGAGGTTGATGCGGCCGACGTCGGGAATCGAACGCAGGCATTTCTCGACGATGGATTTGCCCAGGAATCCGGTGCTGCCGGTGACCAGTACGGTCTTGCCCTTGAAGGCCTCGGCTATCAAAACTGATTGATTCTAGGGTCGGCGGTGGGGCGCCCTGCTATACACCCTGTCCATGGTTGACGGCCGGCGTGTGGATCAACTCCGAGCCCGCGGCGTCGGTCCACCCGAGATCTGTCGTGACCGAAACCCAGAACCAGTACGACTGATCTGTACGCCCGTGAAAAACTCCTGAGCCAGGTGCCATCCCGAGCAGCCATGGTTTCATCGCCCCGTCCTGCGTGACCACGTAAACCTGGAAGACGTCGCCGGCGCCGGGGCTCGACCACGACACGTCGACGGCCTTCGGATCGGTGAGGTCTGGCGTCGCGACGACGCTGACCGACGGCACTGGAACGTCCGCAAATCGCGGCGAGCCCGAGATCCACAGGTCGCCAAGATCCTGCGGCCACGGGTCGGGATATGAGCCCGACCACCCATACGGGTCGATAGCGCCGTTGCCGTTGACGTAATAGACCCCGAAGTGAAGATGCGGCCCGGTGGCGGTGCCGGTGCTGCCTGACAGGCCGATCACCTGCCCGCGGCGAACGTACTGGCCCTTGACCACGTCGATGCGGGAAAGGTGGCCGTAGAAGGTCAGCAGGCCGTTGCCGTGCTTGATCTCGATCGTCTTGCCGCTCAAGCAGGTGTGGCAGTTGGGGTCCAGCCAATTAGCGACCATGACGATGCCCGGCGCCGCTGCCGCCACAGGCTCGTAGAAGAGGCCGTAGTCATATCCGTCGTGCCCGTCGTAGTACAGGTAGTCGTGCCCACCGGGCGTTTGCGCATAGCCTTCGGTGAACCCCGGGTCGGGGCCTCCGCTGTGGCTCGTCGCCTGCACCCCGTCGTAACGGCAGACGCGCCCATCGGTTCCGTAGTTGGGAAAGCAGTGGTCGAACAGCGACGTTATGTAGTGGGGTCCCCTGAACGGCAGCGTCAAGAAGGCGCCCGCGCCTGGGCCCTCGCCGCTGTCGGCGGCCCCCGTCTCGAGGGGTCCATACGTCATCTGGCTCGGGTAGGACCAGCGCACGTAGCGGCCGTGCTTGTTGTGGCCCGGCGGCAGCGCCTGGGCGGCTTGCACGGGCGCGCTCTGCAACAGCAGAGGCGCCACGGCCGCGAACGCAAACAGATGACGGAGGCGCATTAGGTTCAAGGCTGGCCTGCCGCCGCCATACAACGGGCTGCGGATTGGTTAAGTTTCGCAAATCGTGGCCCACGAACTCGTCAACACCTCCGTTCTGAGCCAGGGAAGGGCCGCCGTCTACGAGGAACCGATCGGCCCGGCCGGCGTCCGGATCCGCGAAAGACCCCGCAGCCGTCCTGCACCGGGTTCGGTCGCGGTGGCCATCCGGGCGGCGTCGATCAACCACCTCGACCTGTGGCTGGCGCACGGCGCGCAGCGAGTCACCCCGCCCCGGGTGATCGCCGCAGACGGCGCCGGCGTGGTGCAGGAGTCGGGCGATCCCTCGTGGAAACCGGGCGACGAGGTCGTCGTCTTCCCCACCCTGTGCGACTGGGAATGCGAATCGTGCCGCGCTGGTGAGAATGTGCGCTGCCCGCATTTCGGCGTGCTGGGCGAGCACTCGGACGGCGCCGCGTGCGAGCTCATCCACCTCGATGCCCGGAGCGTGTTTCGAAAGCCGGCCGCGCTCAGCTGGGAGGAGGCTGCGGCATTTCCGCTCACATTCCTCACCGCCTGGCGGATGCTGATGACGCGCGCCCAGCTGAAAGCCGACGAGACCGTGCTGGTCATCGGCGCCGGGGCCGGCGTCGCCGTGGCGGCGATCCAGATCGCGCGGCACATCGGCGCTCGGGTTCTCGTCACCAGCCGTTCGGAAGCGAAACGAAAGCGCGCGCTCGAGCTCGGCGCCGAGGCCGCCTTCGAATCCTCGAGCTTCAGCAAGGCAGTGCGCGCCGCGACCGGGGACGGCGTCGAAGTCGTGTTCGAGCACGTCGGGCCGGCGACGCTCGACGAGTCGATGCGTTCACTTGCCATGGGCGGCCGCGTCGTCACCTGCGGATCGACGTCCGGCGTCAAGGCTGAGGTCACGATGCCCCGCCTCTTCTTCCGCCAGGCGAGCTTGCTCGGGTCGACCATGGGCAACGCATCGGAGTTCGAGGCGGTCTTGCAGGCGATGGATCGCGGCCTACGCCCGGTGGTCGACTCGGTCTATCCGTTGGATGAGGTGCAGGCGGCGCTCACACGTCTCGACGCCGCCGAACAGTTTGGAAAAGTCGTGCTGTCGGTTTCGGCGGGTTAGTAAGGAGAGGAATCTTCCATGAGAGGGTTCAAGGCGTTCTTGTTGCGCGGCAACGTCGTCGACCTCGCCGTCGGCGTAGTGATCGGCGTGGCGTTCACCGCCGTGGTCACCGGCTTCACGGGCTCGTTCATCACGCCATTGATCGCGGCAATCTTCGGCAAGGGCCGCGGTTTGGGCGGCCTCACATTCACCGTGAGCGGAGCAACATTTCCGGTTTACCTGTTCCTGAACGCCGCATTCACATTCATCATCACGGCCTTGATCGTGTACTACCTGGTGGTCATTCCTGTCAACGCGCTGATCGAGCGCAGCCGGCGGCAGGCGAAGCCCGCTGACCCGACCACCAAGAAATGCACCGAGTGCCTCAGCGAGATTCCGATCCAGGCCAAGCGCTGTGCCTTCTGCACCCAACCGCAGCCGGCGTAGCCCTCTATGAAGGCACCACCCACAGCTTGGCCGCGGTGTCGTGGCTCAGCGTCACCTCTCGCTTGCCGGCACGGATGCGGATCGTGCGGCCGATCCCATCGACCTCGACGACGTTCACGACGCGGCCGGGGATGAGTCCTCGCTCGTCGAGATAGGCGAGCAGCAGCGGCGCATCTCGCTCGGCGACTTCCGACACCCGAGAGATCGCGGCGCGGCCTCCGGCGTCGAGGCTCGCCAGCCGCCTCTCCTTCGCAGAAGCCGTCGAGTGGCCTGGGATGGGATTGCCGTGCGGGCACGTCTGCGGCCTGCCCAACACCTCATACAGCCGCTGCTCGACCTCCTGTGAGATCGCATGCTCGAGGCGAGCGGCTTCGGCGTCGGCCGCGACCCAGTCGAGGCCGAGCACGTCGGTGAGCCAGCGCTCCATGATGCGATGCCTCCGGACGATCGATTCGGCCGCCTTCCGGCCGGCCGCGGTCAGCTCGATCTCCTTGCGGCCGTTCATCCGGACCATGCCGTCGCGCGTCATCCGGCGCAGCGCCGCCGTCACCGTGGGCCGGCTCACGCCCAGCCAGTCGGCCAGGCGCGCGCTGCGCGGGGGCTCCCCCTCCGACCACATGTAGTACAGCGCCTCGAGGTATCGGGAGATGACCTCGGAAGGCGCCGAATGCCCCCCGTTAGACTTATCTAATTGCGCCTTTCGCACGTACTAATCCTATGACTGAGACATGAGCCAGGCCACAGCTGTCTTACTCGGAGCGGTTGCCGGGGTCACCATTTTTCTCGGCCTGCCCGTCGCGCGGATGCGCGGCCTGCCCAAATACGTCCAGGGCTTTTTGAACGCGTTCGCCACAGGGATCCTGATCTTCATCCTCTGGGACATCCTGAGCCACGCGAGCGGCCCCGTGGAGACGGCGTTGGTGGCGGTTCGCACGAATGCCAGGGTGGGCTCGTTCGCGGCGATGGCGTTGATCTTCGCAGCCGGTATCGGCGCCGGGCTTCTGGGTCTCGTCTACTTCAACCGCGCCGTCTTCGGCCGCTTACGCCACGCCGACCACACCCCCAGCCCGCGCAGCCTTTCGCTGGCGATCGCGGTCGGCCTCGGCCTCCACAACTTTTCGGAAGGCCTGGCCATCGGGCAGTCCGCGCGCGCAGGCGCCATCGCATTCGTCGGAGTGCTCGTAGTGGGATTTGCGCTGCACAACATCACCGAGGGCTTCGGCATCGCCGCCCCGATGACGATGGATCCCAAGCCTGCGTCGTGGGGCTTTCTCGGGATTGCGGGCCTGATCGGGGGCGGGCCGACCTTCCTCGGCACCTGGATCGGCTACCTGGCCTCGTCCGACTACTTCTACGTGGCCTTCCTGGCCGTCGCCGCCGGCGCGCTGCTATATGTGGTCAACGAGCTGTTCCACGTCGGCAGGAGGCTCTCCACGCCGACGTCGTTCGCGTGGGGCCTGCTCTTCGGGTTCCTGACTGCTTACGCGACGGACCTCGTGCTGACGCTCGCCAGCACCTAGCCCTCGTATTCGAAGTCGTCCGCCTCGGTGTCGTCCCACTCGGGGAAGCGCCAGCGGAAGAGTCGCTCCTGCACCTCGAAAAGACTGTCGAGCGTGTCCTGCACATGGCCGGTATCAGCCAGCGGCTCGCGGATGTGGTCGGGCATGTGCTCGACCGCGTCCCGAAGCTCGCTTCGCAGCGGCGCGGGTACGTTCTTGACGCCGTCCCGGTTCATCTCTTCCAGCTGCCACAAGACCCGGTCGGTCGCCTGCAGCATGCGCTGGAAGGCGTAACGGCGCCGGTTCAGGCGGCGCAGCGCGCTCTCCTGCTGCTCGATTCGTGTGCTCGTGTGATCGATCATTGCTCTTGGATTGCCTCAGCTACCTTTCCTAGCTTACCGGCTCCAGGCGGCTCCACCAAGGGGCGGCTTTGTCTGACTTCCTCGCCGGCCTCGAACAGCTGTTCTATCCGATCGACGGTTGGGGCGACTTCCGGCGTGGCGCTCGCAAGGCCGCGGTCGTGTTCGTCCTGTACCGCGCCGGCGGCCGCTGGATGGTCCCGTTCGTACGGAGACGTACCGACCTCCGCGACCACCCAGGACAGGTCGCGCTGCCCGGCGGCGGCGTGCAGGAGGGCGAGACGGCGTGGGACGCGGCGCAACGCGAGGTGGCCGAGGAGATCGGCGTCCCGGTCGGCCGCCTAGTGCCATTGGGCGCCGGCGACCCCATCTACGCCGCCGTCTCGAACTTCTCGGTGGTGCCGTTCGTGGCCTACCTGCCTGACCCCGTCTCACCCTTCGTCCACGACGTGAACGAGCTGGAAGGGGTGCTCGAGATTCCGCTCGACCGCCTCCTCGACGACAGCGCCTGGCTGCTGTCGGAGGATTCCTGGAGGTTCCGCTACTTGATGCACGACGAGAGCGTCGTCTGGGGCCTCACCGAGCGGATCTTCGCCGGGCTGGCGCCGAAGCTCTCGCAGGCGCTCAGCGAATCAGCTTCCGAAGGTCAAAACCAGGATCCGCCAGCTGCTCGCGAGTGATCGCCGCGCGAGCTTCGATGACGCGGCGCGCGCGGGCGACGGTGTGGTGATCGTTGATCCCGGCTGCAGCGACGAGTCGACCCTGATGCAGATAGAAGACGGTGAATGGCGGCCACCCGAAATCCCCACGTGTGACGATCTGGTCCCACGACAGGCCAGCGCCGACATACTGCAGGTTCAGGTCGTACTGGTCGGACCAGAACCAGGGCACCTCGTCGTACGGCTCCGTGGCGCCGGCCATCACGCGCCCTACCGCAAAGCCGTGACGCTGCGACGTCTGGAAGTGCTCGACCCTGATGTGCGAGTCGAACAGCGGGCTGAAGAATCGAGTGACGTCCCCGGCGGCGAAGACGTGCGGAGCCGACGTGTGCCCGAGCTCGTCCACCACGATGCCGCGATCCACGGCCAGGCCGCCGCGCTCGGCCAGGTTCGTTCGCGGCTCTGAGCCGATTCCGACCAGGATGGGGCCTGCGGTCTTGGGGACGGCGGCAATGTTGAGGATGAGCTCGACTCCTCGATTCCGATGCTGCTGACCGATGTATCGGCCGAGCTCACGTCCCAGCACCTTCACCAGAGGCTGCTCCATGGCCTCGTGCACCCGGACGTGGCAACCCTTCTGGATCGCCACCGCGGCGACCTCGCAGCCGATGAAGCCGGCTCCGATCACGTCGATGGCGCCGCCGCGATCGAGAAGGTCACGGAGGGCGACGGCATCGGGCAGCTCGCGCAGGTGGAGCGCGCTTTGGAGGCCCGGCAGCTGCCGAGCGGACGATCCTGTGGCGATGCACAGCAGGTCCCAGTTGATAGCCGCGCCGGATTCCAGCTCCGCGGTGCGCTGCTCGATGCCCAGGTCGATGACGCGCTCGCCCAGGCGCAGCTCGACCCCGAGCTCGCGATACTGCTCAGCCGGCCGCAAGCCCAACCGCTCGCGCGGCACGATGCCGAGCAGATATCCCTTCGAGAGATGAGGGCGCTCGTACGGAAGCTCTCGCTCCGCACCAACGAGCACGACCTCTCCGGCAAACCCGGCATCCCTGAGACCAGCCGCGACGGCGTCCCCTGCGGGACCGCCGCCAACGATCAGCGCTCTTTCGACAGCTCTCGGACCCGACGCAGCGACCACACCAGGTATCCGCCCAGCACTGCGATGGCAAACGCGTAGGCCGCGACGAGGTAGATCACCTGGTGCTCCCCGCTTTGTTCGGCGCCACCACGGCGGCGGAAACGATTCTCGCCGCCGCCTGGTCCGTCACCACCTCGATGCGATAGCGAATCGCGATCATCACCCCCGCCAGGAACAGCGTGCACGCCATGGTGACCAGGAATGCCACCAGCATCTGCGCCGGCAGAGCGTCGTTGATGACGATCGGACCCGGATGCACAGTCCGCCACCACGTGACGCTGAAATGAACGACTGGCACGTCGATGAAGCCGAAGATGCCGACCACCGCCGCAAACCGCGCCGCCTGGCGGCCTGGCTCAGCGAGGCGGCGGACCATCAGGTAGCCGGCGTAGATGATCCAGAGCACCAGCGTCGAGGTGAGGCGCGCGTCCCACGTCCAGAACGTGCCCCAGATCGGCTTCGCCCAGATCATCCCCATGACGAGAGTCACGGTGGTGAAGACGAGTCCTACCAGGGCGCCCGCACGCGCAAGCCGGTCGGCGGTCGCGTTCTCCTTCCAGAGATAGACGACGCCCCCGATCAGGACGACCGCGAAGCACCCGTACGCGGCGATCGCAGAGCTCACGTGGAGATAGAAGATGCGCTGCACCGGCCCCTGCAATGCATCCTCGGGCGCGAACACGAATATGAAACCGGCCGCCACGAGCATCAGCGCGACGGCGCCCAGCGCTGCCTTTTCGTAGACGCTCAACCGGCTAGTCATCGAGCACGAACCGAGCGACCAGCGATGTCAGCACGACAAACAGTATGTCGAGGTCGATGAGAAGACTGGTGGCCGAGCCCGTCCCGCCGGTGCCGGCGCCCATCGCGACCTGCACTGCCTGGCCGCCAATGACGATGAACGGAATCCACAGCGGCAGCGTGAGCAACGGCAGCAGCAGCTCGCGGGCGCGCACGCGGGCGACCATCGCCGCGAAGAGGCACCCGAGTACTGCCATGCCGACTGTGGCGAGCAGGACCGCGGAAACCACGTCGAAAGAGAGCGGCACGTTGAAGAAGAGCGCCAGCGCAGGCAGCAGCACGGCCTCGCACATCACCAGCAGCAGAGCGGCGGCGAGGGCCTTGCCCGCGAAGATGGCCGCCGGCGATGCGGGGGTCAGGAGCATGGCTTCGAGCGATGCCTGCTCTCGCTCGGCGGCGAATGCGCGCCCGAACGCAACGAGCCCTGCGAAGACCAGCGTCATCCACAGCACCCCAGGCGCGATGGCGGGAGCGGTACGCGAGTCGAACTGAAAACCGAAGTTCGCGATGACCAGCGCCAGGACGATGAACTGTGCCAGGGCCGGGACCAGCTCGCGCGTGCGCCATTCGGAGGTGAGGTCCTTTCGCGCCACGGCCAGCGCGACAGCCACTGTCCGCATCTAGTGAACGACGCTGAGCCGCGTCGGGACGCCTACTACGCGACCATGCCTCAGCTCCATCGTGCGCGGGCATAACCGGTTGGCGAGCGCGTGGTCGTGCGTGGCGATTACTGCGGTGCGATCCCGCATGACCCGCGCCAGGAGGTCGGCGCCACCGGAGTCGAGGCTCGCGTCTGGCTCATCCAGGACCAGCAGCTTGGGGTCGTGGAGCACCGCCCTTCCAATGGCGAGCCTCTGCTGTGCGCCCCTCGAGAGCTTGCCTGCCGGCCGCCGTGCCACATCCACAAGGCCGACCAGGTCGAGCACCTCGTCCACCCGCGCCCGATCGACGCCCTGCAGCGTGCAGAAGAACTCGAGGTTTTCGGCTGCCGAGAGCGCCGGGTACAGCCCGGATGCGTGCGCGACGTAGCCGATGCTCGCGCGCAGCCGCCGCCGCTCCCCGAACGCATCGAGCCCGAATATCGCGAGGCTGCCCGATGTCGGGCGCGCGGCGGTGGCGATGATGCGAAGCAGTGTCGTCTTGCCCGCACCGTTCTCACCCAGCACGGCCAGGTGCTCGCCCGTGTCAACAGTAAGGTCGACCATGTCAAGCGCGAGCTCTGAGCCAAAGCGCTGTGTGAGGGAGGTGGCGGCAACGGCACTCATCTGGACTCGACCTCGACGCCGTCTTCCGGTGTCTTGATCAGCGGCCACAAGACAAAGGGGCCCGCGGCAAAGAGAAGCAGCGTCGCCACTATCAGCGTCATGACGCGCCCACAGCACTGGGCACGCTCGCGGTCACGGGCTCGGCGACCTGGCGACGCCTGCCCGTGTTGCCGAGAATCACGCCCACGATGATGATCGCCCCGCCGGCCCAGATCCAGGTCACGAGCGGGTTGACGAAGATTCGAAACGAAGCCGAGCCGTCGCTGTTCGTGCCGGCGAGCACAACGTAGACGTCGGCGACGGGGCTGGAGCTGATTGCGACGTGGGTCAGTGACTGGCCGCCAAGGCCGGCGTAAGTCGCACGCGCAGGCTCGAGCGTCTGGCCGCCAAGCGTCATGGCGGCGACGAGCTCGGAGTGGTCGGCGAGCTCCCTGGTTTCGGCGCCGGAGTAAATCAGCGTGTAACCGGCGACCGTGACCTGCTGACCCGCCTGCAGAGTGACGTCCTTCTCTTGCTGCCAGAAGTGCGACGCCGCCAGGCCCACGACCACGACCGCGAGTCCGAGGTGGGCCAGGTAGGCCCCATAACGCCGCCGCCTCCGCGCCAGCAGCGCCACGGCCCGCGGCCACCCGCCGCCGGCCCGGCGCCACCTGCCGATCCCGCGTGCGTACTCGTACACGACCGTGCTCACCACCGCGGCCGCGAGAGGCACGCCGATCAGCGCGGGCAAGCCGCGCACGCCGGCGGCGAGGAGGATCGCCAGCACCAGCGCCGATGCCGCCGCGGGCCACGTAAGCGAGCGCCAGAAAGGCGCGCCCGCGTGCCGCCACGGAATCAGCGGGCCCGCCGCCATCAGCGCCAGGATGGCCGCGAACAGCGGGCCGGACGCGCGCTCGTAGTAGGAAGCGTTGACGACGCGCTCCTGCCCGACCAGGCCCGAGACCAGCGGCAGCATGGTGCCCCAGAACACCACGGCGATGACACCGATGAGGAGGAGGTTCTGCAGCGCAAACGCCCCCTCGCGCGACACCGCGGGCGCCGGCTCGCCGGTGTTGTGTAAGCCGCCCGATCGCAACGCGAGAAGACCGATCGAGAAGACGAGACACACACCCAGAAAGCCCAGGAACCACGGCCCGATCGCGCTCACCGCGAACGTGTGCACCGAAGGGACGATCCCGCTGCGCACGATGAAGGTGCCGAACACGACCAGCAGGAACGCGAGGATGACCAGGCCGAAGTTCCAGGCCCGCAGCCGTCCGCGCCGCTCCTGCACCTGCGACGAGTGCAGGTATGCAGTCGTCGCCAGCCACGGCATGAAGGCGACGTTCTCGACGGGGTCCCAGCCCCAATAGCCACCCCATCCCAGCACGTGGTACGCCCACCACATGCCGAGGAGTAGGCCCGTGCTCTGCAGGCCCCAGGCCACCAGCGCGAAGCGGCGCGTGTGTGCGATCCATGCCGCATCGAATCGCCCGGCGAGCAGGGCGGCAGCCGCAAAGCTGAACGGGATCGCAAAGGCGGCGAAGCCGGCGAGGACGACGGGTGGATGAATGAGCATTCCGCCGTCGCGCAGGACCGGGTTGAGGCCGAGGCCGTCAGGCGGCGTGATCGCCAGGACGTCGAACGGGCTCGCAACCAGCACCAGCACGACCAGGAAGAAGCTCGCGACCGCGGCCATGATCCCCGCCGCGTACGCGGCCAGCCGCGGCCCCAGCCGCGCGCTAGCCAGCAGCGAGGCGCTGCCGAGGATGCCGAGGATGAGCGCCCAGTAGAGAAGCGATCCTTCCTGGCCGCCGTAAAAGCCGGCCGCCACCAACGCAATCGGCGTCGAGAGATCGGTGTGCTCGGTCACGTAGGCGAGCGAGAAATCGTGGGTGACCAGAGCAGTCTCGAGCAGCGCGGACGCGATGAAGATCATCGCCGCCGTCGCATAGAACGCACGGCGGCCGACCTGGATCATCACGCTGTTATCGGTGCTGCCGGCCCAGAACGACAGCAGAGCGGAGAACACGGCCATGACCAAGCCCGCCAACAGCGCACCCGATCCGATGAAGGCGAGTATCACGACGTATATGAGGTTGTCGAGAAGCGTGACGGGCATTTCGCCAGCACAGCCCGCGCATGAAAGACCCCGTCCCCCCCGAGCCGCCCCTCCGCGACAACCGTGATGCCCGGCTTGAAGATGTCAGGCAGCGTCCCCGTGTAATCGACCACGACCGAGGCGGTTCCATCCTTCTCGGTGAAGCGGACGTGCAGGCCTCCGTCGCTGCGCTGGATGTCGTCCTGGACGACCCCGGCGACGCGAACATCGCCACTCGCGGGCTGGTGCGAGCGCAGCTCCGACACCGTGACGTAGTACTCAGACGCACCGCCCGACGCCGAGTAGACGAGATAGCCGACGCAGGCGGCGACGACCCCCATGACGATGGCCCACCGGATCATGCCGAGATGAGGCTCAGGTAGCGATCGAGCGTCGTGGCGTCGAGCGGCCCGGCGAACGACGCGGCCACGACGCCGTTGGCGTCGATGAAGATCGTCACCGGCGGCCCGACGACTCCGTACGCCTGGTAGCTGCCCGAAACGATCTGCCCAACAGGGTACGAATGAGGATGCTGTTGCTCGAAGGCGTGGACTCCGGCCGCCGTGTCCTGCATGTCGGCGCCGACAAAGGCAATGTTGCGATGGGACTTGGAGGCGTCTGTGAGAAAAGGCAGCTCCTGCGCGCACGGGCCGCACCAAGACGCCCAGAAGTTGACGACCACGGGTTTCCCGCGCAAGTCACGGACCACCACCTTTTGCCCGTCAAGCGGCTGGATGGCGAGGTCGGGGGCGGTGTGGCCAAGGAGGTGCGGGCTCGACATCGCCGCGTGCTGTAGGCCCCATGCCAGCGAGACCATCAGGACGCTGCCCACGACGATCGCGACGGCCGAGATCAAGCCAGACCTGAAGTTCAACGCCGCTGAGTCTAGTTGAGCCTGAGATGGCTAGTCCGGAAGTGAATTCGCGGCCGCGATGCGTCCGTAAAGACGGCCGCTGGGCTTGATCGTCCGCTCCAGAGTCTTGCGATCCACAGCGATCAGCCCGAAGTGCGTGCTGTACCCGCGCGCCCACTCGAAGTTGTCCATGCTCGTCCAGTGGAAGTAGCCCCGGACATCAACGCCGTCGCCGATCGCAAGCTGCACGTTTTGAAGAGTTTCGGTGAGGTGGCGCGCACGCCATTCGTCGTCAGACGTCGCAAGACCGTTCTCCGTGATGAACACGGGCTTGCCCAGCGGGTGCAGCTCGTTCAGCACTGTCCGCATCCACATCGGGTCCGCGCTGAGCCCCATGTCCGTGACCGGACGGCCCGGCACGTTGAAGCGTCGAATGAACTGGTCCAGGGGCCGGCGAGGATCGAACGCGCACATCTGTCCCCAGTAATGGGCGATGCCGACGTAGTCACATTGCGCCTCCACGATCCGGGCCAGCCGCCCAGGCGCGACCGGCCAGCGATCCAGCGCCATCTGCGACGCCTGCGCGGCCCAGCGGTCGCGCCGCTTCTCCGTCGCGGGGATGAAGAGCAGCTTGTGATGCGAGAGCCCGACCATCGCATCGGGCCACCTGCGCTTGATCGCGGTGTACGCAAGCTCGTGAGCTTTGCGCATGTTGCTAGTCACGCTGTAGAGGGCGAGCAGGTCACCTTTGCGTCCAGGCGGAAATTCGCCGGTGACCCAACCGTTGGCGCCGTAGATGCTCGGCTCGTTGATGGTGCACCACAGCCCGACCAGGTCGCCGAGCTGATCGACGACGCGATGCACGAAGGGCAGGAACGCATGTGGCGCGTCCTGCGCCGCCCATCCTCCTTTTTCGGTGAACCAGATCGGGCTCGAAAAGTGGTGAAGCGTGACCATCGGCTGGATGCCCTGCTCGCGCAGCTCGCCAAGGACGTCGCGGTAATGTCGGATCTGGCGCGCGTCGAAATCGCCCGGCGACGGCTCGATGCGCGACCACTCGATCGATAGCCGGTGAGCGTTCTGGTTCAGCTCGCGCAGCAGCGCGAAATCCTCCCGGTAGCGGTGATAGTTGTCGTTCGCAATCGCTGACCTGTCGCCGTTGGCGATGCGGCCCGGCTGCTGCTCGAACTCCCACCAGTCGCTGTTGCGGTTATCGCCTTCGACCTGGTGGGCGGCGCTGGCGGTCCCCCACAGAAAGCCGGCGGGAAAGCTCAAGAGACGGCAGCCTGTCTTTCGACCTTGGGTGGCGGCACGTACTCCCATCCCACGGGCTTCTCCCCTTCGAGGTCGAGGACGAGCATGCCCGACTTGTCGATGGACTTCCGATACATCTCCCGCTCGTTGTGTGGGCGGCCGTCGAGCACGATCCAGGCGGCCTGAAGAGGGTCTGCGTGGCTGACGACGGCCATGGTGTCGCCCGGGTGCTCGCGCACTATCCGTCGCACGACGCCGAGGACGCGGTCGCCCATCTGCTCGACCGATTCGTCCCCCGGAACGAGCCCACGCTTGGTCTTGTGCACGAACCACAGCGGCCGCCTCATCGGGATCTGCCAGTAGGGCAGCCCCTGCAGGTACCGGCTGAACTCGGCCTCGCGCAGCTCGGGTTCGGCCTCGAGGATC
>VBGM01000079.1 GCA_005880855.1 Chloroflexota bacterium | reverse complement strand
TGGCGGTATCCCTCAGGTGATCGCCCGGTCATACCTGGCATGGTGGTTGGGGTCTCCCGCGTGGTCACCCGATGGTTCTCGCATCGCATACGGCGTCTACCTTGAAGGAAGTCCCGACGGAGACACTGTTCAGATCTGGACCGTGAACCCAGACGGCACCCATCCGCGTTTGCTGGTGAATCTGGGGGAGTGCAGGGCAGCCTGCGCCGAAGGCCTCGCGTGGTCGCCGGATGGTTCGATGCTCGCCTTCCATTCCATCCGCGGCGTACCGGCTGGAACTCGGGCAATCTATACGGTTCGCGCGGACGGTTCCGGACTGCGTCGAATCAATCGCGATGGCCTCCAGCCGTCATGGTCGCCGGATGGATCGCGCCTCGCCTTCGTCAGGTTTCCGACACCAGGCGGCATCCCTGGGGAGATAACGCACGGCGAGCTGTTGACGATGGCTAGCGACGGCAGCGACGCGATCCCCGTGTTGGAGGACGTCGCCCTGAGTCCAAATGGGCTGGCCTGGAATCCCGTGGGTTAGATACCGAACAAGCCCGGCGATTCCGGTCGAAAACGTAACCTTGTGGTGAAGCCGGTTCCAACGTAGATTGGTGCCGCCATGCCTGTCATCACGATCGGGCGGCAGATCGGAGCCGGGGGAAGGACGGTCGGCCACATGCTGGCGACCAGGCTCAAGGCCGACTTCCTCGACTCGCAGCTGATCGACGAGGTCGCCCGCCAGCTCGAGCTGCCAAGGGAAGAGGTCGAGGCCGAGGACGAGCAGCCCAACTCCCTGCTCAGCCGGCTTCTGCTCGCCCTGGGCGCCGCCAACACCGAACCGATCATTCCGCCGGAGGCGTCGGCATGGACTCCCCCGAATGCGGATCCCGTTTTTGATACCAGACGCGCTGTGCTGCAGCTCACACAGCACGTGATCAAAGAAGCGGCCAAGAGCGACAACGTCGTCATCGTCGGCCGTGGCGGCGCCTACATCCTCAGCGACCACCCCGGCGCCCTCCATGTCTTCCTGCGCGCGGAGTCGGCGATCCGCGTCAAGACGATCATGGAGCGCGAAAACAAGACCGAAGACGAGGCGCGCCGCCGCCTCAAGCAAGCCGATGAGAACTGGACGGCGTACATCCGGCAGGTGTACGGCCACGACCGCACCCTGGCCTCGCACTACGACATCGTCCTCGACACCGGTCGCCTCGGCTACGACGCCACGATCGCCGCCATCCTTGCATCGCTCGCGGGCCGCTCGAATCGCTAACCTAGCCGTGTGGCCCATCCCCTCGGCTCTCGCACGTCCGGAGTCGACGGCTCGAGCGAGGGCGGCCGCATCAACACGATCAACCTGGCCGGGGCGCTCGTCCTCTACGGCGTCGCCCTGGTCCAGTCCCTCCAGCGCAAGAACCCCAAGACCAAGCTCTCGGTAGCGACGGTCCAGGTCGACGGCGTCTTGAGCCTTGAGATCACCTACACAGGGGAGGCGCCGGCCGGTGTCCCGGAGCGGTGGCACGGACACCGCGTGCTTACCCGGAGCGCCGAGGCGCCGGCGAGTGCCTGACGGCGCGTTCACGCCTCAAAGCAAGGTCCGGGACGTCCTTACCGGCCTCGGCGACCGAGGCAAGGAGCTCCTCCTGAAGCACGGCTACGACGTCGGCGACGGCTTCGTCGACGTCCTGTCGCAGTACCAGACCCTCCAGCACGCAGCCGAAACCGAGCGTCTCAGAGGTCTGGACGGCCTGCTCGAGGAGCTCAACTCCAGCCGGTAGCAGGCTTTTACACGCTTTTGAGCGTTCAAATACGGGGCGCAGGTGTACCATCGCAAACTAAATCGGTTCTGGTTCGTTATATAGGTCGAGGAACACGTCATTGCAAAAGTCGAAGTTGGAACCGGAGAAGGGCAGGTGTGCCTGCGGACGGCACACGAAGGACGCCTCGGTCTACGTTTATCGCTCCCACACTGATCGTTATCTGTTCCATCGCTGTGAGTGTGGCGCCGAGTGGACCGAGCACCAGACGGACATCGATCCCACCGACCCCGTCAGCTCTGACGAGGTGCTCGAGGTCCACACGCGTCTGGCGAAGTTCGAAGGGTCCATCGCCGAGCTCCTGGAGCGCCGCCCGGCTTAGATTCCCCGGAAAGCGCACGCGGGCCGTCCCGGAACCTGAACCGGAACGGCGAAAAGCGCGCCGGCTAGCGCGTCCGTCTGGCCCTCGGCGGCGGTGGTGACGAACAGCCGCGGCTCCTCGCGCCCAACCAGGCAAACACTCGACGGTTGTCTCGTTGGCATCTTGATAGCCTCAGCCAGGCTGCCGTCCGGCCCGAACCGCCTCACCTCGGAAGCTCCCCAAACCGCCACCCAGAGGTGATCCTCGTCGTCCACCGTCATGCCGTCGGGGCCGCCGCCGGTCACGTGAGCGAAAAGCACGCGGTCGCTCAGCTCCCCGGTTGCAGGATCCACGTGGAACCGATCGATTCGAGCACGCGCCGTGTCGGCGAAATACATCATGGTGCCCGTCTTGTCGAACGCGGGACCGTTGGAGATGGTGACGCCGTCGATCACCTGCGTCACCGTGCCGTCGTGATCGATCCGGTACAACGAACCAGCGTCCGGGGTGAAGTCAAATGCCATGCTCCCCGCCCAGAAACGTCCCGATGGGTCCGCGCAGGCGTCGTTCATCCGCATCTTGGTCGGCTTGCCATCCTCGGGACGACCGAGCCATTCCAGCTTGCCGTCGCCCTTGATGCGCGCGATCCCGGTTCCACACGCCGCGATCCACTCACGATCACGACCGGCCAGCGGCGCCACGGCCCCGAGCGTCACGTCCAGCGTGGCCAGCTCCCGCAACGGTCCAGGTTTCGACGGGTCCGCTGCGAGAAGGCGGCCGGTGGGGATGTCGACGAGAACGACGCGATCGCCGACCCACCGCACGCCCTCGCCCAGCTCGAGCCGGTCCGGCCCCCAGGGCGTCAATCGCTGCGGGTCGAAAGAAGTCCCCATCCCGCAAGCAGGTCGCGCAGGCGCGCCGTCGCCGCGTCGTCGAGGGCGGCGGTGGGAGGCGTGACCCACGGCTCGCAGATGCCCTGCAGGTGGAGCGCCGCCTTGATCGCCTGCGGAAACACCCCGACACGCACAGCCACCACGAGTCGAATCAAGTCGTCCTGATGTGCGCGCGCGGCATCGAGGTCACCGCGAACGAAGTCGTCGTAGATGCGCACGACCCAGCCCGGCCCGACGTTGGCAGCGCCGCAGATCGTGCCTGACCCTCCCATCGCGAGCGATGCGAGCAGCATCGAATCGCTGCCGGTGAAGATTCGAAACGCGGGCACGTCGCGCGTCGCGACACAAACGTTCTCGAAGTATTCGAAATCCCGGCTGGAGTCCTTGATGCCCGCGATCGTGCCCTCGCGCGCCAGCGTCGCCACCGTCGCCGGTTCCGAGAAGACCTTTGTGAACTGCGGGATGTTGTAGAGCAGTACGGGGATCTTGCTCTCGGCGGCGAGCCGGCGATAGAACGCGAGCACAGTGGCCTGGTCGGTCGGGTAATAGAAGGGCGGCGCGACCAGCGCCGCGTTCGCGCCGAGCCTCGACGCCGCCGCCACCTCCGCCCGAGCTCCCTCGAGGTGTGGTTGAGCGACTCCGCAGATCACCGGCACGCGGCCGGCCGCGGCCTCGATCACGCAACGCAGCACCTGCCATCGCGTCTTCTCGCCGAGCGACGCGCCCTCGCCGGTAGAGCCGAGCGGCAGCAAGCCATGAACGCCGCCGGCGATCGTGTGCTCCACGAGACGCCGGATGCCATTTTCGTCCGCACTGCCGTCGCGATGCAGCGGAGTGGCGAGCGCCGGAAGCACGCCGGTCAGCTCTTCGATCGCGGTCACCTTCATAGGCTACGCTGGCGCGGATGATCTACCGGCGCACTGGGCGCAGCGGCCTGTTGCTGCCGGGCATCTCGGTCGGCCTGTGGCAGCGCTTCGGCGGCGAGTCCCCATCGGACGAAAATCGCGCCATCATCCGCCGTGCGTTCGAGCTCGGCGTCACCCATTTCGATCTCGCCAACAACTACGGGCCGCCATATGGATCGGCCGAAACGAACTTCGGCAAGATGCTCCGCACCGACCTCGCCGGTCACCGCGACGAGCTCGTGATCTCGACCAAGGCAGGTTGGGACATGTGGCCCGGACCTTACGGCGACTGGGGCTCGCGAAAGTACCTGCTCGCGAGCCTTGATGCGAGCCTCGCGCGCATGGGCATCGACTACGTCGACATCTTCTATCACCACCGCCCCGACCCCGAGACCCCACTCGAGGAGACCATGGGCGCCCTCGCCACCGCGGTGCACCAGGGCAAGGCCCTGTACGTCGGCATCTCGCAATACCCGCCGGATGGAACGCGCAAGGCGGCCGCGATCCTGGAGCGCCTGGGCATTCACCCGCTCATCCATCAACCGGTCTACTCGATGCTCAACCGCTGGGTAGAGCCCGAGCTGCTGGATACGCTCGACGAGCTGGGCGTTGGCTGCATCGCGTTCTCGCCGCTGGCGCAAGGCATGCTCACCGACCGCTACCTGCAGGGCGTGCCGGCCGGATCACGCGCCACGCAGGGCTATTCGCTCAACCCCGACACCGTGACGCAGAACCTGGAGCGAGTCCGCGCGCTGCACGCAATCGCCGAGCGCCGCGGCCAGAAGCTTTCTCAGATGGCGCTCGCATGGGTGCTGCGCGACAAGCGCGTGACCTCGGCGATCGTCGGCGTGAGCAGCGTGACCCAGCTCGAGGAGAACCTCGGCGCGCTCGACAATTTGTCTTTCGCTCCGGCCGAGCTCGCGGAGATCGACCGCATCACCGGCTAGGTGGGTCGGAGGCGGAAAAAGAGGAACCTCGGTTTGGTGGCGAGAATCGCGTAGTCGCGCGGGGAACGTGCGTGCAGCTCCAGCAGCGGCTCGGGCTCGACGAGCTGCTCGATTACAAAACCGGCCGCGGCGATGGCATGAGTCATCGCGGTGAGTGGACGGCGCCAGAAAGTGACCTGGTACTTTCCCGATCCCTTCTTCCACGTCTCGGTGATCTGCTTGGTCTCGAAATAGTCCGCGGGGCTGAGCTCCCAGTCCATCGTCGGATGGTGCGTTGAGAAGACCACCGCGCCTTTCGGACGAAGCACACGTCGGAACTCGCGCAGGACCGGCTCCCAGTCGCGCACGTAGTGCATGACTAAAGACGCCACCACCATGTCGAAGCTGCCGTCTTTGAACGAGAGCGGCTCTTCGATGTTGGCGACCACGAACGTGGCGCGATCGCCCACGCGCGCCTGGGCGAGCTTCACCATCTCGGCGCTGACGTCGCTGGCGGTCACCCTCGCGCCATGCTCGACCAGGTATTCGGTCAGAGGACCGGCGCCGGCTCCGACCTCGAGCACATCCTTACCCGCGACATCGCCAAGCAGTGCGATCGTCGCCGGCCGTTCGTAGTAAGCGTTGTACGCGCCGTCGTCGTTGTCGGCCGCGTATTCGGCGGCCATCGCGTCGTACTGGCGTGCGGATCGCTCTCCGTCTTTCAAGGCGGTCCAGATTACGGCTTGCGGGCGAGCGCGAGAATGTAAGGAGAGCTCAACCGCAGGCGGCCGTCACGCGATTCGTTGAGCTCCTCGACCAGTTGCCTCTCGGCAGCGAGGACCTTCGCGTACGTCTCTGGTGGCTGCATCGCCCTCAACGCAGCCTGCGGCGCGTTGGTCTGTTCCCAGAATTCGAGGAATGCATCTACCGATTTCGACTCGAAATGGAGGGTGCGATGCGTCGCCTCGATCGACGACGCGAGTCCGCCGAAGCGCCGGCGCACCTCGTCCTCATCGCCCCACTGGAAAGGAGAAGGCAGCTCGAACGCCGGGTGCGCTGAGAAAGAGGCGATGAGATCGGACAACCGTCCGAGGAACCCACCAGGACTGTAATTCGCCATCGCCACCACGCCGCCCGTCCGCGCGACGCGAAACATCTCCGAGGCGACGAGCTGCGGGCGTGGCGCAAACATCGCCCCGAACACGGAAGCGACAACATCGAATGCTGCCTCATCGAATGGGAGATGCTCGGCATCGGCTTCGCTCCACGTGATGGTCGCTCCTGCTTTTGCCGAACGCTCGCGACCCAGCTCGACCATACGCGGGGTTAGGTCAGTCGCGGTGACGGTGGCGCCACGACGCGCGGCAGCAATGGCGAAATTGCCATTTCCGGCAGCCACATCCAACACGCTTGTGCCCGGGTGGATGGCGCACGCATCGGCGAGCGCTTCAGCGTGAGGTTCGAGAGCTTCCGCGAGCCGAGCGTAGTCGCCGCGCGACCACATCCAGCGCTGCCCATCCTTCAGCCGGTCGTACGGGGAGCTCAACCTTGATTATATACCACATCGGGCTCACATTTTGCAACACCGAAGGTGTCTGCCTCGGCCGATTCGCTCAGGCTTCTTCCCTGTACTGCCGCTTGCCTGTCGAAGGGTCCTCATAGACGCGCGTCAGCTTCCCGGTGGTGGGATCCTTGAACACCTCATTGGTGGGCTTGAAGTTGCCGTCGACGTTTCCGCGGTAGCGGCGATCCCAGACGAAATATCCGATGACCGCGAAGACGAGGACGGCCGCGGAGATCACGATTTGCCCCCACATGCTCAAGCGCTCCTCTCGATCACCGCCGCAGTGCCATACGCGACGACTTCCGTCATGGTTTGGCCCATCTCAGAGGAGTCGAACCGCATCATCACGACCGCGTTGGCACCCATTGCGCGAGCGTTTTCGACCATGCGATCGATTGCGTGGCGCCGCGTGTCCTCGACGAGGCGCGTGTACTCGACGATCTCGCCCCCACCGAGTGCGCGGAGGCCCGCCATGATGTTTCCACCGAGCCCGCGGCTGCGCACCACGACCCCGAACACTTGGCCTAGGGCTTGTTTGACCTCATATCCCGCGGGGCGCTCGGTGGTCGTGACGAGAACCGAGCCCTGGGATTGCATCTGGGACATAGTTGCTGCTCCACTCTCGAAGGATGCCGTCTGGCCGAGATCGTAGGCCTTGTCAGGTGTCCCCGTCGTTCAGGCGATCGATCAGCTGCCGCAACCGGCCGAAATGGCTTCGGTCGAAATCGAGCTTCAGGCGGGGGAGGTCCGGCACGTCGCCGTCCTGCCGCTCGCTGCTGGATGTGCCCACGCGTTGGATCGGCCCACGCAGGATGTCGCTGAACTCCTGGCTGAGCCGCTCGACCTTCTCGTCGGGGATGTTGGCGTTTAGCCGCAGGATGAGCTTGCCGTCGACGTAGCGCTGTGAGTGGTAGACGCGGTAGAAGCGCTGAATGTGGGCGACCGCATTGTCGACCGACTCCGTCAGGAAATAGAGTCCGACGTCCTCGCGATCAATGTATCCGTGCGTCTGGAGCACGTCCTGCAACATCTGGTCGATCGCGGGCCAGTAGCCCGTGTTCGCGTCGATCATCACGATGGGGTGGAGGTCGCTCTTCCCGGTCTGGCTCAACGTGAGGAGCTCGAACAGCTCGTCCAGCGTTCCGAAGCCGCCAGGAAAGAGGACGAACGCTTCGGCCTCCTTCATGAACATGAGCTTTCGCGTGAAGAAGTATTTGAAGTTGATCAGCTTGGGATCGGACGCGATGAACGGGTTGGGCTTGGCCTCGAACGGGAGCACGATGTTGACCCCGAACGAGCTCTCCTGGCCGGCGCCCTCGTTGGCCGCGCTCATGATCCCGGGACCGGCCCCGGTCACCACCATCCAGCCCGCTTCCGCCATGCGCCTGCCCAGCTCCTTGGCCAGCTCGTAATTCGGATCTCCGGTCGGCGTCCGAGCCGAGCCGAAGACGCTCACCTTCTTGCGGTCCCTGTACTTGGAGAAGACGTTGAAGGCGTACCGCATCTCTTTGACGGAGGCGTTGATGAGCTTGCGGTCGAGCCGGCTCAAAGGCTCCTCCGCCATCCGAATCGCGGTCACCAGCAGCTCGTACGTCGAGCGGGCATCGACGGGGGTGAGGTCGAGCTCCTCGACCAGCGCGTTCAGCCGCCGATCGAGCTCTGCATCACCTGTCGAGTACGCCCGGCGAGGGCCGCGGGTGGGCTTCCGAGTCGGTGTCTCTTTTGGCATTGCTTACGCGCATATCATTCACCTCTTCACCGCCCCACCCTGTGGGGAGGTCGGCCGGCTCGCGAAGCGAGCTCGCCGGGTGGGGAGATTCACTTGCCAATCAGATACTTGGCTCTCGACGGCGACGACACGCTCTGGCACAACGAGACGCGCTTCCACCTCACCCAGACCGCCCTCCGCGACCTCCTGCGCCGCCACGTCCCCGACGCCGACGTCGACAGGCACCTCTCAGACGTCGAGATGCGCAACCTCAGCCTCTACGGCTACGGCGTGAAGGCCTTCACGCTGTCGATGCTCGAGACCGCGATCCAGGTCACTGACGGCCGCATCCCCACCGCCGACCTCGAGGTGATCCTCGGCTGGGGCAAGAAGATGCTCGGCGAGCCGACCGAGCTGCTGGATGGGGTGGTCGAAGCGCTCCAAGCCCTGAACGGGCGGTACGAGCTCCTGCTGATCACCAAGGGCGACCTCTTCGACCAGGAGAGCAAGCTCGCCCGCTCGGGCCTCGGGGAGATGTTCTCAGGGGTCGAGATCCTGAGCGAGAAGAACGAGGACGCCTACCGATCGGTGCTCCGGCGGCGCCACATCGACCCCAAAGAATTCGTCATGGTCGGCAACTCGCTCCGTTCGGACATCGTCCCGGTCGTGGCCACCGGCGCGCGCGGCATCCATATCCCGTATCCGCTCACCTGGCACCACGAGCAGGTGGCGGACGAGAAGATGCCCAAGCAAGGCTGGTACCGGCTGGAGAGCATCGCCGGCCTCGCCGCACTCCTGGATTCAATCGATCGGGCTTCGCCCGGCGTAGGCTGAACTTGCTTCTGGCCTCTCATCCCGAGTTGGCTTAGACTCCCGTGTCGAATCACCGCGGAGTTTGTGGGAGGAAATTGGATGGCATCAATCAAGGGCATGAGTGCCCTGGCGGCGCTCTTGGCGACCGCTTTGCTCGGAGTCGCTTGCGGCAGCCCTACCACTACAGGATCTAGCTGCTCCAAGACGTACAACGTCGGTCTTGTCACCGACGTCGGCAAGCTTTCGGACAAGTCCTTCAACGCCAACGCATGGCAGGGCGTGCAGGACGCGGTCAACGACTCGAGCCTTTGCGTGAAGGCCAAGGTCATCGAGTCCAACCAGCCGACCGACTACCAGAAGAACATGCAGCTGTTCATCGACCAGAAGTACGACATGGTCGTCACCGTCGGCTTCCTGCTCGGCGACGACACCCTGGCCGTGGCCAAGGCCAACCCGACCGTCAAGTTCGCCATCGTCGACTACGCCTATGACAAGCCGCCGGCGAACCTCACCGGTCTCGTTTTCCGTGAGGACCAGGCTGGATTCCTGGCCGGCATCGTGGCCGGCAAGATGACCAAGACCGGCACCATCGGCGGCGTTTACGGGCTCGACATCCCGCCGGTACACAAGTACCGCGTGGGTTACGAGAACGGCGCCAAGTACGCCAACTCGGCCATCAAGACGCTCGGCGTCTACCAGCCGCCCAGCGGCGCCAAGTCTTTCAATGACCCCGACTGGGGCAAGCAGCAGGCGACCGCGATGTTCGGCCAGGGCGCTGACATCGTATTCGGCGCCGGCGGCAACACCGGCAACGGCGCGCTGCTCGCGGCGGTGCAGGCCAACAAGCTGTGCGTCGGGGTCGACGTCGACCAGTTCGTGTCCTACCCGGACGCCGACAAGTGCCTCGTCACCAGCGCCGAGAAGCACATCGCCTTCTCGGTCAAGACCGCGATCACCGACATGGTCAAGAACACGTGGCCCTCGAGCGGCCTGCTGACCTTCGACGCGACGAACGCCGGGGTCGGCATCTCGGCGTTCCACAACTACGACTCGCAGGTTCCGGCCGCCGTCAAGACCATGGTGGCCGACGCTTTGAAGAAGCTCGCCGATGGGAGCTTGAAGACGGGGTATACGGGATAACGACAGCAGCGCTGGAGCTCCGAGGGATCGTCAAGACCTTCGGAAACCTCCGGGCCAATGACGAGGTGGACCTGACCGTCGAATGGGGTCAGGTCCACGCGTTGCTGGGGGAAAACGGCGCTGGCAAATCGACGCTCATGAACGTTGTCTACGGCCTCGTCCGGCCTGACTCGGGCGAGATCGTTTTCGACGGCAAGCCAGTCCACATCGGATCTCCGCAGGATGCGATCAAGCTCGGGATCGGAATGGTCCATCAGCACTTCATGCTCATCCCGCCGCTGACGGTCGCCGAGAACATCATCCTCGGCCACGAGATCGCCACCGGGCCGGGCGTCGTCGACGTACGTCACGCCCAGCAGGAGGTCGCCGCCCTCTCGAAGAAGTACGGCCTGGAGGTCGATCCCGCAGCGAAGGTCCAGGACCTTTCGGTCGGCATCCAGCAAAGGGTCGAGATCCTGAAGGCGCTCTACCGGGGCGCGCGCCTCCTGATCCTCGACGAGCCGACCGCCGTGCTCACCCCGCAGGAGGTGCGCGGGCTTTTCGACGTCGTCCGCGCGCTTGTGAAGGATGGTGCCGCGATCATCTTCATCACCCACAAGCTGGCCGAGGTCATCGAGGTCGCGGACAAGATCACCGTCATGCGGCGCGGCAAGGTGGTGGCGACCACCACGCCGAAGGAGTCGAACCAGGCGGAGCTGGCGCGCCTCATGGTCGGCCGGAGCGTCCTCCTTCGCGTCGACAAAACCGAGGCCAAGCCCGGTCAGGTCCTCCTCACGATGAAAGACGTCACCGTCCAGGACGACCGCCACCAGGTCGCCGTCGACAACGTCAGCCTGGAGGTGCGCTCGGGCGAGATCCTGTGCATCGCCGGGGTCGAGGGCAACGGGCAGAACGAGGTCGTCGAAGCGATCGTCGGCCTGCGCATGCCAAGGTCCGGGTCGATCAAGCTCGGCGCGCGCGACATCACCCACGCGAGCACGCACAGCACCCTCGAGGCCGGGCTCGGATTCATCCCGGCCGACCGTCACCGCATGGGCATCGTGCTCGAGCTGCCGGTCGCGGACAACCTGGTGCTGTCGCGATTCGACCGCCCGCCCTTCGCGCGCTTCATCGTCCGCGCCTTCGACGCCGTTCGCGAGTACGCGATCAAGCTCATCAAGGCGTTCGACATCCGCACCGAAGGCCCGGAGCAGCTGGCCGGGTCGCTCTCGGGCGGCAACCAGCAGAAGCTCGTGGTTGCGCGCGAGATCGGGACCCAGCCGAAGGTCCTTCTCGCCAGCCAGCCGACGCGCGGTGTCGACGTCGGCTCGATCGAGTTCATCCATCGGCGGCTCGTCGAAGAGCGCGACAACGGGATGGGCGTTCTCCTGGTGTCATCCGAGCTCGACGAGGTCCTTTCGCTGGCCGACCGCGTGGCGGTCGTCTACCGCGGCCGCGTGGTGGCCGTGTTCACCCAGAAGGAGGCTGACCGAGACCGCATCGGTCTACTGATGGCCGGAGCCGCCTGAGTTGTGAGCCGCGCTCTGCGCCAGCGTCTTTTCGCGGCAGTCGTCATCCCAGTCATCTCGGTCGCTTCGGGCTTCGTCGTCGCCGGCATTGCGGTGGTGGTCACCGGCTCGGATCCCATCGCCGCGTTCACTGCCCTGTTCCAGGGCGCGTTCACCAATCCAAGGGCCTTTCCCGAGACGCTGGTCGCGATGATCCCCTACATCTTTCTGGGCCTGGCGGTTGCGCTTGGGTTCCGCGCGGGCCTCTTCAACATCGGCGCCGAGGGACAGTTCTATCTGGGCGCCATCTTCGGGGTTCTGGCCGGCAACAGCCTCCACGGCCTGCCGGGCATCGTCCAGATACCACTCGCGCTCGCATTCGGCATGCTCGGCGGCTTCATCTGGGCGGCCGTTCCGGGTCTCCTCAAGGCGCGCTTCGGGGCTCATGAGGTGATCACCACGATCATGCTCAACTACATCGCCTTCCAGCTCACGGACTTCCTGATCAACAAGGGTCCGATGTCGGATAAGCACTCCACAGCCCCGCGAACCCCCTTCATCGATCCCGGCGCGCAGCTCCCCATCCTGATCAGCGGCACTCGGCTGCACCTGGGCCTCATCCTCGCGCTGCTCGCGGTGCCGCTCATCTGGTTTCTGGTCCAGCGCACCACGATCGGCTTCCGCATCCGCACGGTCGGCTTCAGCCAGGGCGCAGCCCGCGCCGCGGGCATCTCGGTGGCCTGGACGCTCGTGATCACGATGGGTATCTCGGGCGCCCTTGCCGGGCTCGCGGGTGCGGACGAAATTCTGGGCGTCTCCCACTACATGCCCTCGGCGTTTTCAGTTGGCTACGGGTTCGACTCCATCGCGGTGGCGCTGCTCGCACGCAGCAACCCATGGGCCATCCTGCCTTCCGCCTTTCTCTTCGGCGCGATGCGCAACGGCGCCGCCTTCATGCAGCTGGAGACACAGGTCTCGTCCGACCTCATCTCGATCGTGCAGGCGATCGTGATCATGTTCGTCGCCGCACCGGTGATGGTGCGGTGGATCTTCCGGCTGCGCGAGGTCCCGGTCGGCGGCATCCAGATCACTCAGCGCGAAACTGCGGGGGTCACGCGAGAGACCTGATGGACTTCCTCTCCCATCTCGACAGCGCCGGCTTCGTCATCGCCACCCTCATCGCGGCCACGCCGCTCGTGCTGGCTGCGATGGGCGGCGTGATGAGCGAGCGGTCGGGCGTGGTCAACATCGCGCTCGAGGGCATCATGCTGACCAGCGCATTCGCCGGCTATGCGGCCGCGGTGGCGACACACAACCTATGGATCGGAGTTCTGGTCGCGATCATCGCGGGGATGCTCATCGCGGCGCTGCACGCCGTGCTCTCGATCCAGTTCCTGGTCGACCAGATCGTGAGCGGTACCGTCATCAACATCCTCGCTGTCGGCATCACCGGCTCCTTCTACCGGACGTACATCCAGAACTCGTCACTCGGAGGCACGGGCGTGCTGCCCGCGCTCCACCTCACGTTTCTGCCCAACGCGCCTTTCATCGGCGTGATCACGCTGGCTGCGCTCGCGTTGATCCCGATCGTTCACTTCGTCCTTTTCAACACGGTGTTCGGGCTCCGCACCCGCGCCTGTGGCGAGCACCCGCTGGCGGCGGAGACGGCCGGCATCAATGTGTACCTGGTGCGCTACTCGAACGTGATCCTGAGTGGGGCACTCGCAGGCCTGGGCGGTGCGTACTTCACGCTCCAGCAAATCGGGAACTTCCTCCCCAACATGACCGGCGGCCGCGGTTTCATCGCGCTCGCCGCGATGATCTTCGGCCGGTGGACTCCGGTCGGGGCCTTCGGGGCTTCGCTCCTCTTCGCCGGCGCCGACGCTTTCAGCGGCCGCCTGCAGATCTCAGGCGTGAATTTTCCCTACCAGATCCTCGGCATGCTTCCGTATGTGCTGACGATCATCGTGGTCGCGGGTGCGGTCGGTCGCGCCGTGGCCCCGGCCGCGGACGGCAAACCCTACAAGAAGAGCTAGAAGCGCGATGAACGCGCTCGAGCTCATCGGCCGCAAGCGCGACGGCGGCGAGCACTCACACGAGGAGATCGAATTCCTCATCTCGGGCTACCTCGCGAAGGACATACCCGACTACCAGATGGCGGCCTGGCTCATGGCCGTATGCATCCGCGGCATGACCCGCGCCGAGACGCTGGCGCTCACCCAGGCCATGGTTCGCAGCGGTGAGGTGCTCGACCTCAGCGGGATTCCCGGCACCAAGGTCGACAAGCACTCCACCGGCGGCGTGGGCGACAAGGTGACGCTGATCGGCCCTCCGCTGGCCGCCGCGAGCGGCGTGAAGGTGCCGAAGCTCAGTGGCCGCGCGCTCGCGCACACTGGCGGGACGCTCGACAAGCTGGAGTCGGTGCCCGGCCTCACGGTCGACCTCGACCCCGGCCGCTTCATCCGCCAGGTCCGCGAGGTCGGGATCGCGGTCGCCGCGCAGTCGCCGCACATGGTGCCCGCCGACAAAGTGCTGTACGCCCTGCGCGACGTGACGGCCACCGTACCCTCGCTGCCGCTGATCGCGTCCAGCGTGATGTCCAAGAAGATCGCCGCGGGCGCCGACGCGATCGTGCTCGACGTCAAGTTCGGGCGCGGCGCGTTCATGCCCGACGTCGCCGCCGCCGAGGAGCTGGCCACCGAGATGGTGCTGCTCGGCGAGGGGGCGGGACGCCGCACGGTCGCCCTGGTCACCGCGATGGACAACCCGCTCGGGCGATCGGTCGGCAATGCGCTGGAGGTCCAGGAGGCATTGGACGCGCTGGCCGGAAAGGGGGACGAGGAGCTCGTGCAGGTCTCATTGGTCGTGGCCAGGGAGATGTGCTGGCTGGCCGAGGTCGGGGCCGACCCCGATGACGCCCTTCGCACCGGCGCGGGCCGCAAGAAGTTTCTCGAGATGCTGGCCGCCCAGGGCGGCAACCTCGAGCGAGGATTGCCGACCGCCCCGGTGCAGCTGGCGGTGCCGTCGACCCTGGACGGCTACGTGGAGTCGATCGACGCGCTCGAGGTTGGGCTGGCCGGCCTCGAGCTGGGCGTCGGCCGCAAGAAGAAGGAAGACGCGGTCGATCATGCGGCGGGCATCGTGATCGAGGCATCGGTGGGCGCGAGGGTCAAGAAAGGCGAGCCGCTGGCGGTGGTGCACGCGCGCACCGAAGAGCTGG
>VBGM01000138.1 GCA_005880855.1 Chloroflexota bacterium | reverse complement strand
GAGGCGCTGCTTGTCCAGCGGCTTGACCTTGGGCAGCTCCGCGACCGGCGAGTCGAGCGCCAGGCGGGGATTGAGGACGACCACCTGGTCAAAAATAGAGCCATCCGCACCCCGGCGCCACCCAGCCGGTCAAGCGGAAACTTAAGACTCACATAAATGCCAAAGAGGCGTTACATTGCGTTCTCGTGAGCGACGAACCGACCAGCCCGCATCCTGAAGAGACTCCCGCCCCCGAGACGCCGGCGGCCGAGCCGGCGCACGCATCGTGGGAGGTTCAGGAGCCGGCTACACCCTCAGAGCCGTCCACGGCGACCTCCACAGAACCATCGGCTGAGACCCCCCATACCCCACCTCCCGACTACGCCGCGCCGCCCGGATACGCGGCGCCTATGGCCACCGCGCCGGCCAGGAACATGCGCCCCATCATCACGGTGGTGGCCATCATCGTCGTGGTGGTGCTGGCCCTGGTCGGCTATGCCGGCGCCGGCTACGCCTTCGCGAACAGCAAGATCGACAGCGCAAGGGGTACCTACAACACCGTGGTCTCGCACCAGAACACGCTGACCACCCAGTTCAACGCCGCCGCGGGCAAGCTGACGGCGGTAGGGCTGAAGAGCTCATCGATCGATGACTTCAAGACGAACCAGGCCGCGTACGCCCAGCTGGTCACCCAGGCCCAGGCGGCGCAGCCGACGATCACCAACGACGACGCGTCTCTCGCGAAAGCCCAGGACAGCCTGACGGAGAATTCGTGGCTGACCGTGTTCAGCAAGGGGAGCCTGGACCAGGTCTCGACCAAGATCGGCCATGAGCGCAATGCACTCGCCAGCGCGAAGACGATCACGGGCGACATGATTCAGCTCGGTAAGTTCTTCCAGGCGTACGACACGCTGTTCATCGACATCGACACCGTCGGAGTCAAGGAGGAGGCGACCGACCTGACAGGCGCCGTCTCGGCGGTGGCGACGCTGAAGACCGACATCGGCACGGCGACGGGGCTGGCGGATGCCCCGGGGCTACCGTCCGAGATGAAACAGATCCTCACCGACCTGCAGACGCTCGCCGCCGACGAGAAGAAGCTGCTCGACGCCGCGGTGGCCGGCGACGCCACCAACGCTGAGGCGGCGGTGAAGTCGCTGACCGCGGATCTCAACAAGCTCGAGGCCTACGACACCAACAAGATCAATTCAGAGATCCAGGCCTTCTATCAGCCGCTGATCGACACGTTCAACTCTGAGGTCAACAAGGCCAACAACACGTAGGTGGGTTCCGCTCGGCCTCGGGAGTAGATTTTCTCAACTGACGTGAGCGAGATTCCGCCGTACCCGCCTCCTCCTCCGCTACCTCCGGAGCCTGAAACGAGCCCGGCGGCTGCCGAGCCGGCGCGGGCTGCTCCAACGCCGGCTTACCCCTCGTACCCATCAGCGCCGCCGGCGCCGTCTGCGCCTCCACCCGACTACGCCGCCCCCGTTTCTGCCTATCCCGCCCCCTACGGCTATGCCTCTGCGGCGCAGCCGCGCGCGTCACGCAACCTGCGCACGATCATCGCCGCGGGAATCCTCGTCGTCGTGCTGCTGCTGGGGATCATGGGCTACGTGTTTGCGGGCTATGTGTATGCGTCGAGCCGGATCTCGGCGGCGGCCGGCGCGATCAACACGCTCGACTCGCGCCGCAGTTACGTGAACACCACGTTCGACCTGCTCGAACAGCAGGCGTCCACGCTCGGCACCCAGTCGGACGGCAGCGTGGGCAAGGCCACGGCCACCTCGATGGTGACCGAGTCTCAAGGACTGAGGTCAGGTCTGGCCGGCAACGACCAGGGTCTGGTGGCCGCGCGCACCCACCTGAACGAACAGCAGTGGCTCACGTCGCTGAGCCAGGGACGCCTCACTGCCGAGGCCGCTCGCATCGATCATGGGCGGAAGGCGATCGCGACCGTCAGGGCGGCGGCCCAGCAGTATGTCTTCTATGGGCATTTCCTCGAGGACTACTACCAGGCTGACATCGACCTCACCGCGCTCATCGCGACCGCTACCGCCAATGACGTCGCCGGCGCGGCGAGCGCAGATGGCTCCTTGGAGGACGACCTCACCAAAGCCTTGCAGTCGTCGGCCAACGTGGCGGAGCTTCCAACCGAGCTGCACGATCGGCTCCTGGACCTGCAGACATTCGCCAATGATTTCGGAACCTTGTTGAACGCCTACGTGAAACGTGATCAGGCCGGGTACGACGCGGCCAACAAGGCCATCAAAGCGGACACGGCGAAGCTGGGGGCCTATGACCCCGCGGCACCCGCTGCGAAGATCAAGTCCTACTACCAACACTATCGAGTCGATTTCAACCTGGAGATGGACAAAGCCACCGCTTAGGGTTCTCTGCAAGGTTTAATGAGGCCGATGGCCGACGGCCTGTATTCAGAAAGTTCGATAACCCGGCGTGTCAACCGCGAGAACATCCTCTTGCTTGGTGGCGGCCGCGCGCTGCTGATGCAGCTGGCGCACCCCAAGGTCGCCGCGGGCGTCGACGAGCACTCGGATTTCCGCGCCAATCCGATTCGACGCCTTCGCCGCACCGTGCTGATGACGATGGCAATCGTCTTCGGCGAGCGCGAGACCGCCCTGGCCGCCGCCCGCGCGGTCAACCAGGTGCATGGTCACGTCCGTGGCGAGGACTATCGCGCCCTCGACCCTGACCTCCTGCTGTGGGTCCACGCCACGCTGGTGGACTCGGCGCTGGTCACGTACGAGACGTTCGTGCAGCGACTGACCGCCTCCGAGCGCGACGATTTCTACCAGGAGTCGAAGCTGGCCGGCGAGCTGCTGGGAATCCCGCGCGCTCGTTTTCCAGCTCGGCTGGGCGATTTCAACCAGTACATGGAGCGCATGGTTGAGGACGCTGAGGTGCGGGTCACGCTTCGTGCGCAGGAGCTGGCCCGGCTCGTGCTGCGCCCTCCGCTGCGGCTCGTGCCCGGTCCCGTTATGGTCCCGTTCGAGGTCGTGACCACAGGCCTTCTGCCGCCTGCGTTGCGCGAGGCGTACGGGCTGCCCTGGGGCCGGCGCCAGCAGCGGGCGTTCAAGCTCGCCGTGGCCGCGGTCCCTCGGATCGTGGCGCTGACCCCTCCGGTGCTGCGTGTGTGGCCGCTGCCGGGGCGATCCGTCACGCTCGAAGCTACTTTTTGATGTAGACCACGCCGAGTGCCTTCGGGCCTGTGTGGGTGCCGAGGACGCAGCCGATCTTCCCGATGGGAATCTCCTGCCCCGGCAGCAACTCGCGCAGCCCTTTGGCGATGGCCTCAGCCTCATCTGGCGCCTGCGCATGCATCACGGCGACATGCTCGACGGGCAGCTCGCCGCGAAAGTAG
>VBGM01000078.1 GCA_005880855.1 Chloroflexota bacterium | reverse complement strand
ACTCGGTTGAGGCCTCTTCATTCCATACCGCCTCCGTTTTGTCCCTAAACAGGAATTGAGGACGATCGTCGTAACAACATCATCCTGATGGCTCAGAGCCCCAGGATGGCTGAACTGCCGCGCGCACGGGTGACCCTCACTTAGGCACTCGCTGAACAACCCTGCGACTCTCGCCGGTTGGCGTTTTCGGACATTCTCACGGCACCAGGTTTGGCGGGGATGGATGGGAATCGAACCCACCCAGGACGCCTCAACAGCGCCCCGCAAACAGTTTTGAAGACTGCGGGAGGCACCAGCCCCCGAACATCCCCAGCATTGGGAATGCTATTCGGTCAGAGGGATGCCGACGCCTTCGACCCCAAGGTGTTCCGCGTGGCGGGTCAGGAGGCCGACGAGGAAGCCCAGCACCCTATCGACCTGAGAGCTCCCGGCGATGGTGGCGACGAGGGAGGGCTCGGGGGAGCGAAACGCGCCCAGCTTGCCCTCTTTGGCCACCCGGGCGAACGTGCGACTTCCGGAAGGGATGAAGGTGACCCGGACTCCGGCATAGCGGTCACCGGAGTGGACCAACGTCAGGGGGCTCTTCCGGCGGACCTCCCAGGCCCTGATCTCCTGGCGTCCGATCCGGCGCTCCAGCGTGCTCAGAAACCGCTTACCACCCGGGTCCTTTCCGGTGTAGATCGCGACCTGCACGCGAGAACAATAGCCAGCTTTCCCCCGGCTGGGCGAACTTAGGCCGGGCTGATCAGCGCTTCGAGCTTGGCTTTGAGGTCGCCCTTCATGTTCGGGCGGTACCCGACGGTGCGATCGGCTGGCTTGCCGTCCTTGAAGATGATCACGGTCGGGATCGAGGCGATGCCCAGAGAGATGGGCGTCGCCGGGTTCTCATCGATGTCCATCTTCATGACGGTCACGCGGTCGCCGAGCTCCCCGTGGAGCTGCTCGACGATGGGGGCGATCATCCGGCACGGGCCGCACCACGCGGCCCAGAAATCGACCAGCACCGGCCGGTCGGCCTTGAGAACGATCGACTCGAACTCCGCGTCGGTGACCGCCTGTATCTCTGCGCTTGTCTCTGCCATCTAGGAAGCCTTCTTCTCCGTTTTGGAATCTGACTTGGCTGACTTGGACTCTGACTTCTTCTCCGGCTTCGACTCTGACTTGGTCTCTGCCTTGCTTTCCGAGCTCGACGAGCTGTCGGATGAAGCGGCCACGCCGTCACTGGAAGCCCCGGCATCCTTGCCAGACGACTTGTAGTCGGTGGTGTAGAAGCCGCTGCCTTTGAAGCTGATTCCGACCGGGTAGAGGATTTTCGTCAGCTTGCCTTGGCAGTTGGGACAGGCCGTGAGCGGCTTGTCTGCCATCTTTTGCTGGATCTCGAACTCGTGGCCGCAGTTGCTACAGCGATAACCGTATGTGGGCATTCTTCAGTTCTTGCTTCGGGTTCCTAACTATAGCCGCCGGTCTGGATCGAGACGGAGAAATACCATCCCGGACGGAGGCTTGGGGTAAAAGTAGGTGCTCTTCTGCGGAAGTGTCTTTCCCGCCTTGGCCAGCCGCAAAACCTGCTTCAGGTCGGGTGCGTCCAGGAAGAATGCGCCAACGCCCACCCCCTCGTCGACCCAGCGCACCGCCTCGGTGGCGTCACGTGTGTATAGAAGGAACTCTTCCGGGTTCCGCTTGCCGAGGATGTTGTCGATCACCTGCTCGTTCCACCAGGGCCACATCTCCTTCCAAAGGCAGGACCTGGAAGCGATGGTCGTGGTAGGAACCGGCCGCCACGCGGCCGTGGAGGCCGGCCAGGGTCGCCTCCAACGAGGGAGCCTCGTCGCCGCCGCTGACGGTGACGCCGGCCTTGAGCACGCGATGGGTGGGCAGTACCTGCAGGCCGGGGTCGTCGATGTCGGTGAACAGCGCCAGGGTGAAGCGAGAGCTGGCGTCCTCAGGTCCGCCGGCCTCTTCGGCATACGCCAGGGCGGTCTCATAACGATGATGCCCGTCCGCGATCAGCACGGGCAGGTCTTCAAAAGCCGCATGCACCGCCGCCTGGATCACGCGGTCGGTGACCGTCCACAACCGGTGCTCGGTCCCGTCCGGGCCCAGGAACGCGACCGCCGGCGAGCGCTGGCTGACGACGTCCGTTACCCCTTTCACGCCGCTGGCGCGTCCTTCGTAGACGAACCACAGCGGCTCGAGGCTCATGTGAGTTGCACGCATCAGGGCGAGCCGGTCCTCCTTGGGACCGCGGTGCGTGCGCTCATGCGGCAGCACCACTCGGTCTGCGTAGGGCTGCAGGCGCAGGGCGGCGATCAGGTCACGCCGCCGCCGGCCGTCGAACGTGACCTCGTGGACATACATCGACGGCTCGTCTGCCTGGACGATGCCCTTTTCCTCCCACTCAACGAAGGTCCTTGCCGCAGCCGCATAGTCGGTGCCCGGCCGCGTGACGTGAACGACGTTGAAGGGCGAGAGCCGCTGGTATTTCGCGAGCTCGGAGTCGGGGATGACGTCATACGGAGGCGCGACAAGCGTGCTGGGATTGCCGGCGCTTGCGAGTCGGTATCGGATTCCGGGCAGGGCTCGTACGTCAGCTATCGGATGAGCCCCCGAGCTCGACGTAGCGAAGGTCGGACATGCCCGCCACCTCGCGAAGCCGGGCGAGCACATCGTCGCCAACCGGGTCGTCTACCGCGAGGATCATCATCGCGTTGCCGCGCGGTGCATCGCGCCCCACCTGCATGCTCGCGATATTGACGTCGTGCTTGCCTAAAATCATGCCAAAGCTGCCGACCACCCCCGGCCTGTCCTCGTGGTGGCTGACAAGGAAGCGTCCTTCGGGCACCAGATCGACGCGAAAAGAGTCGATCCGGGTCGCACGCGGCTCTCCTATGAGCACAGTCCCGGCCAGCTCGTGGCCGTGCATACGTAGTGTGACGAGGCTGGCGTAACTTCCATGCGCCGGGCTCCTGCGCTCGATCAGCCTTACGCCTCGGCTCGAGGCGATCAAACGCGCGTTGACGGAGTTGATGCGGTCTTCGGTGAAAGGCTGCAGCACGCCCCGAATCGCGGCCGCGACCAGCAGGTTGACGTCGTGCTCCGCAAGCTCGCCCTCGAATTCGAGCTCGATCGCACTGACCCGACCCTCGAACAGCTGTCGATGTAGAGCGGCGAGGCGCTCGGTCAGCAGAGCAAACGGCCGCAGGTAGGCGAGCTCCTCGGGCGGCAAAGCGGGTGCGTTGACGGCATACCGGGGCAGGTCGCCCGCCAGCACTGCCGCCACCTCTTCGGCCACGTCGAACGCGACCGACGCCTGAGCCTCGACCGTCGACGCGGCGATGTGAGGCGTGGCGATGAAGTTGGGCAGGCGGAACAGTGGGCTCTCCCCGGCCGGCTCGTGCTCGAACACGTCCGCCGCCGCGGCCGCCAACCGCCCTGATTCGAGCGCCTGGCAGAGAGCGTTTTCATCGACGATGCCGCCGCGGGCGGTGTTGATGAGCCGCGCGGTCGGCTTGAGCATGGCCAGCTCGGGCGCGCCGATCAGGTGCCGATTGGCGTCGACGAGGGGCACATGCACTGTGACGAAATCTGCCCGCTCGAGCAGCTCGTTCAGAGGAACCAGCTGCACGTTGAAGAGCTCGGCGCGCTCGACTGAGACGACCGGGTCGTACGCGATCACCTCCATCTCGAGACCATGCGCCCGCTTGGCCACCTCTGAACCGACATTGCCCAGGCCGATGACGCCCAGAGTCTTGCCGCGGATTTCGGTGCCGATGAACTTCGAACGATTCCACTCCCCCCGCTTGACCGAGGCGTCGGCTTGCGGCACCGAGCGCGCCAGCGCGAAGAGCAGCGCGATGGTGTGCTCCGCGGCGGCGACGATGTTTCCACGGGGCGCGTTGACGACGAGGATTCCCTTGCGGGTCGCGGCGGGAACGTCGATGTTGTCCACCCCGACGCCGGCGCGACCCACCACGCGCAGGCGCTTTCCGGCTTCGAGCACAGACGCTGTCACCTTCGTCTCGCTGCGGACCACGAGCGCGTCGAAGTCGGGGATCCGCTGGATCAGGTCCGCCTCGGCGAGTTTGCTGACGACGGTCACGTCACCGGCGCGGCGCAGGCGTTCGAGGCCATCCTCGGCGAGCGGGTCGGCAACGAGGATCCGGGGCACGGTGGACCTGAGTCTAGGTCGTCAGCAGTCGATGACTACGCGGGGACGCCCTGTAGCGATGCGGTCGCGGCGGCGACGCCGCGGCCCTCGGCGGGCGCCACATCGAGCTCTTCGAGCGCCTGCTCGATCGCCCACAGCACCTGCACCACGTCGCCCTCGGCAACCGCGCCCAGGTGTCCGACCCTGACCATCTTGCCGCTCATCTTGCCCTGGCCGCCCGCGATCACGACGCCGTACTTCCCATCAAGCAGCTTGCGCAGTGCAGCGACATCCACGCCGGGCGGGGGCACCGCTGAGGTCACAGTGTTGGAGCGGTAGCCCTCCTGAGCAAACAGCTGGAAGCCCATCGCCTGAAGGCCAGACTGGGTTGCGCGCGCGAGCCGCGCGTGGCGCTCGTAAACGTGCTCCAGGCCTTCTTCCTCCAGCATTCGCAGCCCTTCTTGGAGCGCGAATGCGACGCCCACCGCCGGCGTGAATGGCGTCATGCCCTTCTCGGCCCAGGCCTTCGCCTCCTTCCAGTCGAAATAGAAACGCGGTGAACGCGCCTTGGCTTGCTGCGCCCACGCGCGCTCGCTCACGCTGACCAGCGCGAATCCCGGTGGCGCCATCCAGCCCTTCTGCGAGCCGCTGACCGCAACGTCGATTCCCCATGCGTCGGTCTCGATGTCGATCGAGCTGATGGAGCTCACGCCGTCGACCACGACGATGCGGCCGGCGTCACGCCCCACGCGAGCGAGCTCGCGCAGCGGGTTGGTCAATCCGGTCGACGTCTCGTTGTGGGTGAGAAGCAGAACCTTTGCCTGAGGATGGCGCGCGACGACCTTGGCGAGGTCGTCCGGGTCCACCGGCTGGCCCCACTCGAACTCCAGCCGCACCACGTCCGCTCCGTAGGCCGTGGCCAAAGCGGCGAAGCGTTCGCCGAAATTGCCGCTCAGCGCGACAAGCACCTCGTCACCCGGCGAGACGAGGTTGGCGACTGCGGATTCGAGGCCGCCGGTGCCCGACGACGTGAGCAGCAGCAGGTCGTTGGACGTCTTGAAGACGCGCTTCGCGCCGGCTGTGATCTCGGCGAGGATCGCGGCAAACTCCGGCCCGCGGTGGTCGATCATGGGCCGGTTCATGCTGCGGACGACCCTCTCGGGAAGAGGCGTTGGGCCGGGGATGCGAAGCTGGGTCTGGAAGGTCATGGGCGCGCTCCGATACTGGGCTTTGGCGGCCCGCTGATTTTATCCGCCTTTCAGTGCTGCTCGGTCGTGTAAGGAAGTAGCGCGATCGCCCTTGCGCGCTCCAGCGCCGTTGTGAGCGGGCGCTGATGGCGGGCGCAGGTGCCCGTCACGCGGCGGGGCAGGATCTTGCCGCGGTCGCTGACGAACCGGCGGAGCCGCGAGATCTCCTTGTAGTCGATGTACTGGACCTTCTCGACGCAAAAGCTGCACACCTTGCGGTGCTGGCGCTTCGGACCTCTCGGCCCCCCGCCGCTGCTCGAGTCGCGTTGTGGACGGTTGACTGCCATGGGTAACTCCTAGAAAGGTATGTCGTCCGGGTCGACGTCGCGAGGCGCGTCGTCCGGAGCGGGAATGTCGTCATGAGTCGCCGCAGCGCTGCGCGCTGGCGCCCCGGCGCCGGCGGTCGCGCCACGGGGTTCGAGAAACTGGACGTCGTTGGCGATGATCTCGGTCACACGTCTTTTCTGCCCATCCTGGCCTTCCCACGAACGTGTCTGGATGCGGCCTTCGACGAAGACGAGCGCGCCCTTGCGCGTGTACTGGGCCACCGTCTCGGCCAGGTTTCGCTTGCCGATGGGATAGGCCACGATGTTGTGGTAGTCGGTGAACTCCTTCCGCTCGCCGTCGGGCCCGGTGGACCACCGGTTGGTGGCGATGCTGAAGTTCGTTACCGCGGTGCCGCTGGGCGTGTAACGCATCTCGGGATCTTTGGTGAGCCGGCCAATGAGCAACGCCTTGTTGAGGTTCGACATATCTAAGACTCCTCCTCCTCACGATCACCCATCGATTTGACCGCCACCGGCTCCGGTTCGACAGCGATTGGCTCGAGGACGACCTCCGCCGGCGGCGGCGGCACGACGGGGGCCGGCGCGGCTTTCTCCGGCTTGCGCACGATCAGGTGCCGGAGAACCTCCTCCGTGATCTTGAGCGCAGCCTCGAGCTCGGGGATGCGCCCCTGATCGATCTGGAAATCCTGGAGGACATACGAGCCCTCCTTTTGATGCTTGACCTCATAGGCGAGCTTCCGCTTGCCCCAGAGGTTGGTGCGCTCGGCGACTCCGGCGGACCGCTCGATCAGCGTGTTGACCCGCTTGACCACGTCCTGGACCTTGTCGTCGTCAAGGTCGGCGCGAACTATGTACAGAACTTCGTATTCCCGCAACGGGAGAGACCTCCTTCCTATGGGTTCAGGCCGCGGTCAGAACGGGAGGCGAATGCCTGCCGGCCGAGGCCAGAAAGGGTAGGCCGGTATTCTATCAAGGCATGGCCTCATCGACGCGTACCAAGGCGCCCCAGCGGGGGACGAAAGGAAAGACCGGGCGGCGGCTGCCGCCTAAGGTCAAGACCGGTCCGGAGATCCCCATGCTCCCGGTCGCCGTGGGCGCGATCCTCGTCGCTTTCGCGATCGGCCTCATCGTCTACAACTTCGTGAACAACCGGCCGACCGCCACGCCGAAGGTGGCCGGCGTCACATGCGACCACCTCGAACAAACGCAGACCCACTATCACGCCGCGCTCCAGATCATTCACGAGGGAAACCTCGTTCGCCTTCCCGGAGGGATCGGCATCCGGGGTGGGGAGTCGACGCCGAGCTGCTACTACTGGCTCCACGTCCACACCGCGTACCCGGACATCATCCACATCGAATCTCCCTTGAACGACACGTTCACCCTGGGCCAGTTCTTCCAGGTTTGGGATCAGTGGTCGAAAGACAGCGGCAAGGGGGCAGTGCCGTTCGATGCGACGCACGTTTCTTCTTTCACTCTTACGCCAGACGAGAAGATCTATGTCTACGTCGACGCCAACGACGGCAAAGGTCCCGTGCTGTTCGACGGCGACCCGAAGTCGATCGTCTTGAAGACGCATGAGGTGATCAGCATCGAGATCACTACGGGCAAGCCGACCACGCCGCCCGCGTTCGACTGGAACTCGGCCACCAATAAAGGGCTCTAAAGCCTCCACATGTAAAGAGGATCGCGAGGGCCGTCCGGTAGCCTTCGCGGGTGGCACAACCACCTGGCCAGGTTCAGGGCCCGACCACCTTCTCGCCTGATGGGTACTGGTGGTGGGACGGCGCCGGCTGGAAGCCGGCAACGTCGCCGGATGGGGGGTGGCGGTGGACGGGCCAGGCCTGGATCCCCGCCGGCGCAGCACAACCGGCACGCCGTGGCCTGTCCACCGGCGCGCTCGTCGGGCTGGTCGCCGGTGTCAGCGCGGTGGTCCTGGTGGTCGTCGCCGCGCTGGGCTATGTGGCTGTGTCTCGCTTCTCCAGCGAGACACCTGCGGTCATCCAGACTCCGGCCGGCGGCCAGGGCGCGGTCAACTCGATTCCATGTGACCAGCTCGAACACACGCAGGTCCACTACCACGCGGCGCTCCAGATCCTCTACCAGGGGCGGTCGGTCAGCATCCCGACCGACGTCGGCCGTACTGGCCTCTGCTACTACTGGCTCCACATGCATAGCGGCGAGCCGGGGATCATCCATGTCGAGGCGCCTGCCGACCGCACCTTCACGCTCGGCGACTTCTTCGCCGTGTGGGGCGCCTGGGGACGCAAGTCGCAGCCGCTCGACTCCGGCCACGTCTCGTCGTTCGTGCTCGCACCCGACCAGAGCCTGGTCGTCTACGTAGATCGCGGGAGCGGCGAAGGACCACAGCCTTTCACCGGCGACCCCAAGACCATCGTTCTCGACGACCACGAAGTGATCACCCTCGAGATCAGCCCGCCGACAATCGTCCCGCCTCCGGCATTCACGTGGCCGCCCGGTTTCTGACCTCCTACCTCGCCGACGCCTCCAGCAGCACGCGCGCGGCGCGGTAATGCTCGAGCGCGTCGTAGCCCCTGGCCGCGCGCATCGCCCTGTCCGCGAGCCTCAGGTGCGCCCGAATCGCCGCCTCAGGGTCGCCGCGACCGACCGAGAACGCCTGACCGCGTTCCACCGCGCGCAAACGTTCGAGGCGATGAGCGTCGCCTCGCGCGGCGATCACCTTCCGCTCCGCTGACACGATCTCATCGGCTTCCGCCGACCGTCCCAGCGCACGCAACACCTCCGCCTGGCACAGGCGCGCGTCCGTGCTCATGGGCCAGTCGGCGGCACCCATGGCATCATCGAGCGCCGCCAGAGCGCGGCGCGCCTGGCCGCGCGCGAGCAGCACGCGAGCCCGCTCGAGCGCAAGCTCGCGGTCGAGACTCGGCAGCCTGCCCTCGAGGAGGTAGTCGACCTCGGTGCCCAGCCGGCCCGCGATCACTCGCAGCACCCTCGTCGAGGGTTGGCTCCTGCCGAGCTCGACCTGGTTGAGGAAAGCGCGGCTGAAGTCGCCGCCGCTGACCTTGGCAAGGCTCATGCCCCGCTGCTGTCGGATGCGGCGAATGCGCTGGCCGAGAGTCTCCTGCCGAGGCACTCGCGAAGCGTACGGTATGTATAGCCGGGGTTTACAGCTCCTGGCTTTGGCGGCGAGCCGGCGTGAGCGCCCGGCGCAGCCTGCGGTCCTGGTACGCGATGTGGTCTGCGAGACGGAGAAAGGCGTCGCGAAGCGGGCCGGCCTGCGCCTCCGCGCTGCTCAGCTGCCAGCTCACGACCTCCAGCTCCTGCCACGGCGACCCGGCACGATCGCTGAACGCCATCTGGACGCGGTCGCCGTCGGCCCAGGCTTCGATCGCCGCCGAGCAGCGGTCGGTGCGGCCGGTGCCGTCGCTCCAGTCGCCGACCGCGATCGAGAGCACGACGCGTGGTTGCGGCTCACGATGGAAGTGATCGAAGATGTCGGCGCGATAGATCGCGATCGGGTCGTCGTCTTCATACATCACCCCGATCACGCTGTCGAACGGAGCGCCGCAATGCGTGCATATGCCTGACGAGAGCTGGTCGTCATGCTCGAGCCTCAAGTCCCCCACTACAGGTAATCCTTGGGGTCCAGGCTGCGCGTGAGGGTCGTGAAGTTGTGGAACCCGTTCGCCGTCACCATCCCCGTGTCCTCGACGCGAACACCGCCGAGGCCAAGCTTGTACAGCCCCGGCTCCACGGTCACGACGTCACCTTCCTCGAGCATTCCGGTGGACGACTCCCGTAGAGACGGCTCCTCGTGCACATCGAGACCAACGCCGTGGCCCGTGCTGTGGTTCATCCTGGGCACGCCGTCGGGACCCTCGTAGCCGGTCGACGTGGTGCCGAAGCCACGATCGACGAGGACCTGGCACACAGCGAGGTGGACGTCGTGGCCAGGCACGCCGGCCCGGATCATCTCGATGCCTGCATCGAGCGCTTGCAAGGTAGCCGCGTGCATTCGATGGAACTCTTCCGGAATCTCGCCGACGACCACGGTGCGGGTGAGGTCACCGTGGTAGTGGCTGGCGCGGCCGACCGGAAAGATGTCGATGATCACGGGCGCGTTCGCGCGGATCTGGCCCTCGCCGCGATAGTGGGGCAGGGCGCATTCGGGCGAGCCGGCGATGATCATGTCGGGGCACGTGTGGCCCAACTCGCCCAGGAGCAGCTGCGCGCGCGCATACAGGAGCTCCGAGGTCAACGGGCGTTCGTCGGCCCACAGGAATCCGTCTTTGATCTCCGCCGCGGCCAGCTGACGCACCACCTCGACGACTGCCGCTTCGGCAGCACTCTGGCTGGCCTGGATCGCATGCGCCTCGGCCGGAGACTTGTGCCTGCGTTCGACACCAAAGAGGTCGCGATCGACCTGGGCCGCAACGCCGCCGGCGCGCAATTCCTCCAGGTGCACTGCGTGCAGCCGAGGGGAGACGCGCGCTGAGTCGATGCCTCGTTCGCGCAGCATTTTGGCAGCCAGGCCGGCCCATGACGCGTGAACGTACGCTTGCCGGTCCTCCAGCACCTCTTTGGCTTTGCTCTGCGCCCGGGCGCGGTCGATCTCGAGAGGACTGGCGACCAGAACGTCGTCGCCATCTGCATACCGGATGTAGAGGCCAGTCTCGACCGCAAACCCCGTGGCGTAGATGAAGTCGGCGTCGGTCTCACCCGTCGGGATCAGGACGATCGGCATGGACTTCGTCGCCTTCGCCCTGGCCCGGCCGGATTTCGGACGATCGCGAGCAGCTCCGTCACCGCCCAGCCCGGCACTGCCAACCGCTTGCGCCACCGCCTGGAGGAGCTCCAGCTGCTGCTCGTAGGCGCGCTTGGGCGCACGCGCTTGGGCGCGGCCCTCCAGGTTCAGCTTCTCCTGGACCTCATAGCCGCTCGTATACGCGACCTCATAGCCGAGCTCGCGAAGCTGACTCAGATCACGCCGGAGCTGCCGCTCGGAGACACCGGCACGCTCAGCGAGCTCCAGCGGGTTCAGGCCTGGCTCGGCAATGATCGCGGCAAGGATGTTGAGAAGACGGGCAAGCCGGCGGGCGCGATTCACGCCGCCCGGATCATGAGCGGCTGGTTAGCCGATCTCTTCCCAGGAGGTGGTGTTGCCCTCAAACGGATCGGGCTCAGCCTCTTCCTGGTTCCCCACCTTCTGGTGGAACCTGCTGGCGATCATCTGGTAGGCCATGGCTTTGGGGATGCCCAGCTTGGTGAGCGACTTGACCTCGTCGGCCATCACCTTGTCGCGGGCAGTCTCGATCGCGGCCAGCACCTCTTCGACAGACGCGGTCTTCTTGACCATGTGAAGTCAGATCATACCCAAGCCAACCGTCCCTTAATCGCCCCTTAGACTTAGGCATCGAACGTAGGGCTTAGCTGGGGGTTGGATGGCAGCGGATTACCCGACCGAAAAGATCCGGAACGTGGTCCTGCTGGGCCACTCGCACGATGGCAAGACGTCCCTCGCCGAGGCGATGCTGTTCAGCTCCGGAGCTGTACCCCGCCTCGGCTCGCCCGATCAGCAGACGGCGACCATGGACTTCGAGCCCGAAGAACAGCGGCGCAAGATCTCGATCAACCTCGGCGTGGGGTTCGCCGAGCACGGCGGCTTCAAGATCAACATCCTCGACGCTCCAGGCTTTTTCGATTTCACTGGTCAGGCGCTCAGCGGTCTCCGGGCGGCGGAAGGGGCGGTCGTGGTGGTAGGTCCGAACCCCAACCTGGCCGTGGGCACTGAGGTCGCCTGGGAGCTGTGCAACCGCACGAGCAAGCCACGGGTGGTGGTGGTGAACAAGCTCGACAAGGAGCATTCCGACTTCTACGGCGCCGTGAGCGCGATGCGGGAGCACCTTTCGCCGCGGCCGTTCCCGCTTCACCTCCCGATCGGCGCCGAGCAGGATTTCCGCGGCATCGTCGACCTGCTTCATCTCAAGGCGTTCGTGACTGCGGCCGACGGCAAGGGCACCGAGGCACCGATTCCCGACGACATGCAAAAGCTCGTCGAGCAGTACCGCGGCCAGCTCATCGAAGCCGCGGCCGAGAGCGACGACTCGCTGCTCGAGAAGTACCTCGACGCGGGCACGCTCAACGAAGAGGAGATCCAGCGAGGCCTGCGCGAAGGGATCCTCGCGGGCAAGGTGGCCCCGGTCGTGTGCTCGTCGGCCACGAAGCTTCTTGGAGTGCGGACCCTGATGTCGACGATCGCGGAGCTGCTGCCGCCCGCCGAGGGCGAGCCCGACCAATCGACGAAGGCCTTCGTGTTCAGCACAGGCGGCGACCAGTTCGGGAGGGTCAGCTACTTCAAGGTCGTGTCCGGCTCGATCAAAGCCGACCAGCACCTGACCAACCTCAACCGGGGTGGTGACGAGCGCCTCGCGCAGATCTTCTACCCACGCGGCAAAGAGCACGTGGCAGCGACAGAAATCCACGCCGGCGACATCGGCGCCGTGACCAAGCTCACCCACACGCTGACCGGCGATACCATGGCGGCGGCCAAGGACGGAGGCCCACTCGCGCCCCTGGACCTGCCGGGCCCGGCCTACAGCCTCGCCATCACCCCCAAGGCCCGCGGGGACGAGGAGAAGATCTCGAGCGGCCTCGCGCGGCTCGCCGAAGAGGATCCGACGCTTCACGTCGAGCGGATGGAGGAGACCAAACAGCTCGTTATCGCCGGGCTGGGCGACGTTCACCTCGACGTCATCCTCGAGAAGCTGAAGCGAAAGTACGGAGTCGAGGCGACGACCCAGACGCCTCGAGTGGCCTACCGCGAGACCGTGTCCGGCCACAGCCGGACCGAAGGCCGGCACGTCAAGCAATCCGGGGGCCACGGTCAGTACGGCATCTGCGTCATCGAGGTCGCACCGACCAAGCGCGGGGAGGGCTTCGTCTGGGAGGACAAGATCTTTGGGGGCGCCATCCCGCAGAACTTCCGCATGTCGGTGCAGAAGGGAATCGTTGACAACATGGCCAAGGGCGTCGTCGCCGGCTATCCGATGGTGGACGTCAAAGTCACGCTCGTCGATGGCAAGTTCCACCAGGTCGACTCCAATGACATGGCCTTCCAGATCGCGGGATCGCTCGCCATCCGCAAGGGTGCGCTGGATGCCGGCCCAGTCCTTCTGGAACCGATCGTCGAAGCCACGATCAAAGTGCCCGAGAAAAATCTCGGCGACATCATGTCCGACATCAACGGACGCCGAGGCAAGATCATGGGCACTGAGCCCGACGACGGCTACCAGCTGGTGCGCGTCAACGTACCGGAGTCGGAAATGCTCCGTTTCGCTCTGGATTTGCGCTCGATCACTCAGGGTCGGGGCAGCTACACGAAGCAGTTCTCGCACTACGACGAGATGCCCGCGCACCTCGCGAAAACGATCATCGAAGAGTTCCAGAAGCAGCACGAAGCGGCGAGCTAAGTAAGCTTCGGCCAGTGAGCTTCACTTGAGCGCGCCGTCCGCGCACGACGTGTGCGTCATCGGCGGAGGCGTGACCGGGGCGGGAATCGCGCGCGACCTTTCGCTGCGCGGCCTGTCGGTGCTGCTGGTCGAAAAGGGCGATTGGGGCGGCGGCACGACGGGCAGGTTCGACTGGGACACGACGCGCCTCTCGACGCAAGACGCGGGCTACATCGTGTCCAACGCTCGAAACATGGTCTATCAGGTCGTTTTCATCATCCCGGTCCTGCCGTACGACAGGAACAACATCGAACGCATGGAGACCGCGATGGAGGTTTACGACCGCTTTCAGCCGCTCAAGCATGCCCATCCGCATGTTCGGCTGACGGCGGAAGAGGCGCGCCAGGTGGAGCCGGGCCTGGCGGCCGACGTCATCGGCGCCGTGACGATGGAGGAGTGGGGCGTCGACCCGCATCGGCTCGTCTTCGCCAACGTCCAGGACGCCATCGCGCACGGAGCCCGTGCACTCAACCACACGCGTGTGACAGATTTGCTCCGCGACGGCGGTAAGGTGATCGGTGTTCGGTATCGTGGGCCGGACGGCGCTATGTCTGAGGCTCGGGCGAAGGTCGTCGTCAACGCCGCGGGACCTTGGGTCCCAGAGATCAGCCGCATGGCAGGGGCCACCGTGCACCTGCGACCAGCCAAGGGTATTCACATCGTCTACCCGCACCGGATCTCCAACTTTTCGATCAGCGCCGAGTCGATCGACGGCCGCGACCTGCTCATGGTTTCACACGCCGGTTTCACGCTGCTCGGCACCACCGACGACGACTTCTACGGCGACCTCGATTCTGTTGACGTCCTCGAAGACGAGGTCGACTACCTCCTGCAGGCGTTCGAGAGAGTCTTTCCATCGATTCGCTCGTACCGCCCCGTGCGGACAACCACGGGCGTGCGCCCGACGCTTTTCAAATGGAGGCGCTACGAAGACGAGCTGTCGCGGCGATACGAGGTGATCGACCACTCACCCGACGGCGCTGATGGATTTGTGACCATCGCGGGCGGAAAGCTTTCGATGTATCGGTTGATGGCTGAGGAAACGTCGGATCTGGTGTGCCGAAAGCTCGGCCACCAAGCGCCATGCGCCACGGCGACTCGCCCACTGCCTGGCAACGAATCCGATGTCGAGCCTGCTCCGGAGCTCGGACGCCGCTGCGGTATCACAGCCCTTGCGGCCATGAAGCTGCAGTCAAGGCACGGGTCGAATGCAGCCGCTGTTCTGGAGGATGCGCGATCCGGACGGATGGTGTGTCGGTGCGAACCGATCACCGAGGCCGAGTTGGCGCACGCAGCCCGTCAAGAGCAGGTACGCACGCTGGCTGACGCCTTTCGTCGGGTCGGCCTCGCAGCCGGACCATGCGCGGGAGGGGCGTGTGTGCTGCGGGCGGCAGCGGTCATCGGCAACGAGCTTGGCTGGAGCGCGTCGCAACGATTTGATGCCGCGCGCGAATTCCTTCGAGGCGCATGGTTGGGGCGAGCGCCCGTACTCGGTCATATGGGTTGGGCGCAAGAAGAGATGGCCATCGGCACACATCGCGGTCTAAAAAACTGATGGCCCGAGCGGATTCGCTGGCCAAGCTGGCGTTCGCTTACGGCGTGCACATGACGCGCAGGCGATTGACACGCCCGCGCTCGCAGGTCGCAAAGCTTCTCGAAACATACGCGGCCGACGGCATACGTCCTCTGCTGCCGGAGGAACGCGAACGTCACCCCCAGCTCATCGGGTGCATCAACTGCGGGCTGTGCGCACTCGCCGCCGCCCGGATCGGCAACGTTCGCCTGCCCGACCTTGCAACGTCCTATATGCGGATTTACGCGAGGCTGGGCGACGCAGGCTCAGATTTGTCGGGTGATTCGCCCGAGCTCGAGGCTGCATCGGCAGCCTGCCCGGTCGGGGTCCCCCTCGGCGAGGTGGCTGCGATCGTGCGGCGGCTCGCGGCGGGCTGAGGCCCTCGACCAACCCGCCAGGCGGCCACACCGATCCTGATCACCGGTGGCGCGCCTTCACGGTGACCCGCCAGCTCCACCCCTGACGCCCCTGGCGCCCGCAGCCTGAGCGCCGTTTGGGCGCATCTGCCGGCCGCCTCCGCCGGACGGCCGCCGGGCATCTGTGGTTGCGAGTCATCCACATTTTGTATACAGTCTGTGGAAATAACACAACATCTAGCGCCAATGGTCAATAGGCTGCTACGTCCACTTCGCCGCTGGCCTGTCCTCGAGGCAGCGCTTTCCCGCCTCGCGGGCCGCTTTACGACTTGGCCTTCGGACGATTTCGGACGATTCGTGGGCGCGCGCATGACGGGTGCCTCCGCAGGAGGCCGGGCCGTGCTCCCACCCACGTCCGAGCCCATGCGGTCGCCGCCGCCCGTTTCGATCGCGCCGGCAACCTTCGAGATGCGGTTCATGAAGCTGCAGGCGCAGGGGCGATTCGACGAGATGTGGGAGATGCTCGCGGAGGACGCTCAGCGCGCGTGGGGCGGACGTGATGCGTTCATCAAGGGCATGCCGCGATTGAACGACGACATGGAGCTGCTGGACATGCAGGTCGTCAGCGTCAACGTGCTCGAAGGCTGGACCGATCGGGTCCATCAACGCACATACCGGAACGTCGCCCAGATGGTCATGCGCTATCGCGTGAGGCAACAATGGAGGGAGTGGACTTTCGACCGCGAGGTTCACCTCATCCCAGCCGCGGGCGGCTGGCGAACGTTGTGCTATCCCGCCGCAACTAAAGCAGTCAGCAGCGCGGGGAGCCGCTGATATAGTGGGTTGCAAGCCATGCTCGAGCAGACCATCGAGGAGCAGGAGCGATATGTGCGCTGGCATCGCAGGCGGAGGCGCGCGATGACGCCTAGGCGTCTGCTGCAGGAATCCGATGAGCTTCTCTTCTGGGTCGAAGAGTGTCTCGTCAAAGAATTGCGCATCGTGCCTGGGTGGTTGGTGGCGCGGCTGATGGTCGTGCTCCGTCAGGCACACGCCGATCTCCCAGGCCGACTCGGCCGCGAGCGCAGACCCGAGCAGGTGATGGAGATCATCTACGACGCGCAGGCGGCGTTGATGGAGCAAGCATGCCGGAGCCGCGGCCCCGCCGAGGTGATTCCGCTGTTTGCAAAGGCGCGCGAGCGCCAGCTTGCTGAAGCCCTCACGGTCTAAGCGGCCTCTGGCTTCGTTGCGTTGCGGGTAGACCTTCACCTTCATTCGCGCTACTCGCATGACAGCAGGACATCGCTCGAGGCATTGATCGAGCGCAGCCGCGTTTGTGGCCTCGATCGCATCGCGCTCACTGATCACAACACTGTCGTGGGAGCGCTCGCCCTCGCGCGGCTCGCCCCTGAGCTCGCCATCGTCGGCGAGGAGGCGAAGACGCTGGAGGGTGAGGTCATCGGCCTGTTCATCACGGGACCCTTGCCGCCATTTCAGCGTGCTGAGCGTGTGATGGACCTGATTCACGAGATGGGAGGCCTCACCTACGTGCCACATCCACTCGACGGCAACCGCTCACATTTCAGCGCCGAAAGAATCGTCGAGCTGGCCGATCGTATCGACATCATCGAGACGCACAACCCTTGGTGCGAACCGTCTGCGAACGCTGCTGCAGCCCGTTTGGCGGCCGACCTCGACAAGGTCACGGCGACGGGCTCGGACGCGCACTCTACGCATGAGATGGGACGAACGTGGATGGAGATGGAGGAGTACGCGAACGCGGCTGACTTCCTGGCCAAGCTTGGACACGCGCGCCACGTCGTGACCTCCGAAAGCGGGACCGGGCGAAGGGCGTGAGCACCAGCGCCCTCGAGCTTCTCGTGGCCGGCTCGGTGGCGCTTGATACGCGAGACGGCCCTTTCGGCTCCGTCGCCGAGGAGCTCGGCGGCTCGGCCGTGTATTTCGCGCTGGCCGCAAGTCTTGTGCTACCGGTGAAGGTCGTCGCTCCGGTCGGACGCGACGGATCCGAGCGCGTCGCGCACGCCTTCGAGGGACGGCCGATCGATACCACTCGTCTGCAGGTCCTCGACGCCCCGACGTATCGATGGAAGGCTCATCAGGAGCATGGCCGCAACGTCGACCTCGGCAGCACCGACACCATCTACGATGTGTGGGAGCCACAGGTTCCACCCGACTTTTCCGGTTGGGCCTTCATCGGGTCGATGCGCCCAGATCGTCAGGCCCAGGTCGCCAAGCTGCTGGCCCCCAGCCGGCTGCTGGCGGCCGACGCAATGCTCTCGTACGTTCACGAGCAGACGCCTGAGGCGAAAGACGTCTTGAAAAGAGCGGCCTGGTATTTCTGCAACCAGGAGGAGTTCGCCGCCCTCGGCGGGCAAGACGCCGAACAGTTTCGGAGGCAGTGGTGGCTGGACGGCCTGGTTCTCAAAGCCGGCGCGGGCGGCGTCACCGCGTTCACCGCCGACGGCAAAGTGCATGTGCCGGCGCTAACGAACCATGTCGCCCTCGACACCACGGGAGCAGGTGACGCGGTTGCCGGCGGAATGCTCGCGCGCTGGATCAGCACTGGCGCCGAGCGGGGCGGGCTCCTCGACGCTCTGGCATGCGGCGTCGCGTGCGCCTCGTTGACCATCGAATCAATCGGTGTTCGAGGGATAGCGACCGCGACCCAAGGTCTTCTCGAAGAACGAATGGCCGAGGTGATGGAATGCCTGCAGCGCGGATCGTGATCATCGCCGGCGACCTGGTCGAGCAGCAGGTCGATGCGATCGTCAACGCGGCCAACACAGACCTGCTGCTTGGCGGAGGAGTCGCGGGCGCTATTCGCCGGCGGGGCGGCCCAACCATCCAGCGCGAATGCGACGCGCATGGACGTGTGAAAGTTGGTGAAGCGGCGATCACCGGCGGTGGCGAGCTGGCCGCGCGTCACGTGATTCATGCGGCGAGCATGCAACTGGGCGGGAGCACCACCGCGGACTCGCTGCATTCATCCATGGACCACGCATTTCGGCTCGCGCGCGAGCATGGGGTTCGCACGATTGCAGTGCCCGCGGTCGGGACAGGCATCGCAGGTTTTCCAATGGATGAGTGCGCGCGCGTGATGGCCGATTGCGTAGACCGCGCCCTTGCAAGCGGCTGGCAGCCGGAGGAGATTCGTTTCGTCCTCTTCGGCGACGGGGCCCGAAGGGTGTTTGAAGAAACGTTCCACGACCGCAAGAAGTAGGTGAAATCGGGCCAGTTTTGCCCCGATTTGTTGCGCTTCGCGCGCGATCAGCCTGAATTCGGTTTGAATTGGGGTTGAATCGGGGTAAGACCCGCCCCTAGAATGGGCGAGTCCCGCCCCCGAAACTGGATTTCTACCGAGGATGGTGAATAGTTGGAAGGCTACTGTTTGAAGGACAAGCGGAAGGTCGAAATGCGAGACCCTCAGCCGATCACGATGAAGAATGGCAAGCCGGCGACAGTTGGAACATGCCCGAACTGCGGCACGAAGATCTACAAAATCGGAAAGGCGGTGGCGTAATGGAAGGTTATTGCTTGAAGGACAAGCGGAAGGTCGAGATGAAGGACCCACAGCCCATCACGATGAAGAACGGCAAGCCGGCCACGGTTGGCACATGCCCGATCTGCGGCACCAAGATTTACAGGATCGGCAAATCGTCGTAGTCAGACGTCGACAGAGGACCGCTTAACGGGAGCGGTCCTTTCTATTTCGGATCAGGTCGTGATCGGGGGCTCGAGCGCTCCCAACAACACCTCGGTCGCAGATACCGCCTCGTCAACGCCCAGCGCCTTGAAGATTTCGACGTTGGACGGGTTGTTGACGCGAGCCACTGTCTTCTTGACCTTGAAGTGACGCTTCGCAACCTGCAGGGCGACGAGGTTGTCCTCATCGTCCGCCGTGACAGCGACGATAGCGTCGGCGCGCTCGATGCCGGTCTGCGACAAGAACTTCACCTCGCACCCATCGCCGCGCATGACGATGCTCCCGAGCTGTGTTTCCAGCCAGTCCGCGCGCCGGCCATCTCTCTCGATCAGGGTGACCTCGTGTCCGCGCTCCAACAGGTCACGTGACATGTAGTAGCCGACCGTGCCTCCCCCGACGACTATCACGTACAACGGTTTCTAGCGCTCCCCCAGCGTCTTCTCGATGTGCTTGGCACCTTCGAGCGTTGGACAGATTGTGTGAATGCCGAGCTTCTCGTATGCATCGGCGCGGTCTGGGTCGTAGATGCGACACACGACACGAGGCACCTTGAAGATGTGCTTGGCGATCTGGGCGGCCATGATGTTGCGGTTGTCGCCCTCGGTCACGGCAACAAAGCCGTCCGCGTCCTCGACTCCGGCTCGTCGCAGGACGTCGGCGTCGGTTCCGTTGCCGACGACCTGGTTGCCTTTGAAGTCGTTGGTCAGCACCCCGCGAACTGCCGCTCGGGAGAACTGATTAGGGTCTCGGTCGATTATCACAACATCATGGCCCGCCTTGTCCATGTCGGCCGCCACTTGCGAGCCGACGCGACCGCAGCCCACGATCAGGATCTTCAAAGCCCGTTGATTATAGGGAGGCCCCGAGGCGCCCCCGCATGGCTCTTGTTAGGATTGGGGCCCGTGCGCTTCCCCTTCACTTTCATGGGTGTGATGGCGCTGGGAATCGGCGTCTGGGTGGCGTTTTACCTGGTTGGACATCGGGGCATGGACCCCGTGGCTGAGGGCATCGCCGCGTTCACCGCGTTGGTCTCCTTTGCCTTCGGGGCTTATGTGTTGATCAGGCGGGTTCGCCGAGGACCGCAGCACTGATGGCCGACCATTCGCACCCGCCGACATCGAAGAAGGTGCTGGTGGCTGTTGGAGGTCAGGGCATCGACGCTGAGACGGTGCGGCTGGCGTGCCGGATGACGGATCCGTCCGGCGGCCGGCTGTATGGGGTGCATATCATCGAGGTCAACCGCGCGCTGCCGCTGGGCGCGGTGCTGGATGAGGTGGTCGAGCGAGGCGAGAAGATACTCGACGAGGTCGAGCAGCTTGCGTCGGAGTCGGGGCTGCCGGTGGAGACTGAGCTGGTCCAGGCGCGGGACACCGGTCCCGCCCTGGTCGATGAGGCGGTGGAGTGGGGAGCGGACCTCATCGTCATGGGGCTGCCGTACAAGCGACGCTTCGGTGAGTTCAACCTCGGGAAGACCGTCCCTTACGTCTTGAAGAACGCCACCTGCCGCGTGATGCTCTTCCGCGAGCATCGCGAACACTCGAGCTGACCGATCCTCTGGGACTTGACCAAGGCCCTCCCTCCTGGGCCTCCGTCCCAAGCCCCATAGCCCCTTTGCGGGCCCTCCCTTCCCGTCCGGCTCCCTCCCCCAGCCGACCGACCGTAACTGCACGTTAACCCGGTTTCAATCCCCCATCCAACCCAGCTTGTTAAGGTCACGCGAGTGGCCACGACCCCAACGAGAGAAAGGCCGCATTACCTCGCCCGCCTCTGGGCCGAGTTCGGCCGCATGGGCGGCGAGCACGACGCCTTTATCAAAGTCATCATCGTCGAGCGGATCATCAAGGCGATCGTCCTGGTCGCACTCGCCTTCGGGCTGCTTTTCGCCGGTCGCAGCGGTCTGCTCACCCAGTGGGCGGACTATGCGCAGGACCAGCTCAACCTCAATGCCGGCCACAACGTCATCGTCCAGCTACTGTTCAGGTTGCTGGCCTATGTAGGCAACTTCACCCACACAACCGCCATTGCGATCGGCGCCATCGCATACGCACTGCTCGAAGGCACGGAAGGCGTCGGGCTGGCGATGCGCCGCCGCTGGGCCGAGTACCTGACCGTGTTCGCGACTGGTTTCTTGATTCCTTACGAGGCGTACGAGGTCGTTCGCCACATCACGCTCTTCAAAGTCGGCGCGCTGCTATTGAACGTTGCCGTGGTGGGCTACCTGGCTTATCGCAAGCGCCTGTTTGTCGGCGTCTGACGCCGGCGTGAGCCATGGACTCGGGAAACCTGCGCGATGGATCACATACCGCAGAAGCGCGGCCAGCGTTGCCAGCCCATAGACCATCGAGGTCCGGAAGCTCGTGGAGCTGGCATCGGCGTGATACTTCCCGATCGCAGGCACCTCGCCGATCTTGAATCTAAACGTAGCCGCCTGGATCAAGACCTGCGTGTCGAACACGAAGTCGTTGCTGTTTTCGAGAAACGGAATCGCCTCCAGGAATCGGCGGGAGTAAGCGCGGTAACCCGTGTGGTACTCAGACAGGTTCAGGCCCAGGACGCGATTCTCTGCCCAGGTCAGGAATCGATTGCCAAGCCGCTTCCACCATGGCATGCCTGCTTTCGCGGGATCGAGGCCTAGCCACCGCGATCCGAGCACGATGTCGGCCTCGCCTTCCTCGATAACGCGGCAGAGGTTGGGGATGATGGCCGGGTCGTACTGGCCGTCGGGGTGCAGCATCACGACCACGTCGGCCCCCATCGCCAGCGCATGGCGGTAGCAGGTTTTCTGGTTGCCGCCGTAGCCGAGATTTCGCCGGTGCCTGATGACGTCGAGGCGCAGCGCGGTGGCCACGCTCACCGTTGCATCCTTGCTGGCGTCGTCGACGAGGAGGATGCGGTCGGCCTGGCCGGCGGGAATGTCACCGACCACCTCGACCAGAGTCTTCGCCGCCCGATATGCCGGCAGCACGATCACCCGGCGCGGGCGCGGCCCGCTCCAGCGCAGCTCGCCGAGCGGTATGGGGTCTGGGCGGACGGCCATCCTCTCCACGGTCAGGTAGGCGGCGATGGCCAGGGCTCCAACGGCTGCCGACCAGAGGTCGAGAGCCAGTGTCAGGTTGATCGCGATATAGGCGAGAACCAGCACGAGAGCAGCCACCCGAGGCCACCGCAGCTGGCCAGACAACGCGAGGTCGGCGATGGCAAATCCGGGGATGACCAGGAGAGCCAGGTCATGAACGTTCTGATGCGGGCTCAACACCAGGGAGGCCGCAATCGCGAGCGCGAAATCCAGGCGCGGCTTGTCTGGGCGCCAGCTCAGCGAGAGCGCAACCAGCGCCAGGAGAAGGATCAGGACAACGAGGGCGACGGCTTTGCCTCCGCCGGGCACGGCTTCGAGAATGTTGCGTAGCGAGTAGATGGCGGTGTCCGTGTAAACGATCTGGCCATTGGTCGGCAGCGATCCTCCGATCGCCCAGGTGCCAACAGCGTTCACGTATCCGACCACGGGCCCGAGGCCGAAGCCAGCGACCGACACTACGGCCAGGCCGACGATCACCGCGGCAAACCCGGCAAGGGCGCGCCACGCTCGCCGGGTCACAAACAGCACTGGCACCAACAAAAGCAGCTGTGGTTTGGCCAGGGCAAGCCCGGTAAAGACGCCGGCCCATCCGAGCCGGCCGCGCGCCCACGCCGCGTACGCCGCCGCAAGAGGCACGAGCACGACCAGGTCTGACTGCCCCTGCAGGACAGTGACGAACAGCGGAAAGAATCCACCGATCAGGGCCGCAGCGACAACGGCGGCGCGTCTATGAATCCGTTCGCTTCCTCGCACCAAGAGCACGATCAACACAGCCGCGAGCACAACGTTGAAGGCTGCCATCGCGTAGTACGCCCCGCGGTAATCGAGGAAGGCGAGCGGTGCGATCAGGAGCGTGTAGTAGGGCGGATGGAAATATGGCAGGACTACGAATTGATCCGGCGCATGCGGGATTACCTGCAGTTCGTACTGCTTTTGCAGCGCAAGGTCATAGACCGCCGACCCGCCCTTCAGAACGTACAGCTTGGCCCCTGAGTAAAACGAAAAGAAATCAGGGCCCTGCAGGTCGCTACGCACGAACGTGAACCAGTAACCGACCCAAAAAAGAAGAGAGCCTAGGCCGGCACCGGTAGCCGCAGCGTAGCCAAGGCGGTCCCAACGCCGGGAGGCCCAGCGGCTCATCGCCCTGATTCGAGTCGGAGGGCGAACCGCTCAGGGAGCTTCGCTTTCCTGATCGCCCGCTGCGCACCCTTGATGTCGTAACGCACACGGCGGAATTCGAAGCTCTCGTTGTCAACGTCCCAAATTCCATAGCTGGCCAACGGACTCCCGTCCCGTGGCTGGCCGACACTGCCGGGGTTGACAAGAGCCGGACCTTTGAGCGCGAACTTCTCGACGCTATACTCATGCGTGACCTGGCCGTCGACGAGCCCGAATAGGCCGGGAACGTGTGTGTGGCCATGGAAGCAGACTCCGCCACTGAGCAACTCGAGGTTGGCGAATGCGACCGCTGTGTCGAGCACGTACTCATATATGTGGTCGCGCGGGCTCGCATGAACCAGGAGCACTTCGTGCTCAACGTGACTATCAGGCAATCCTCGCAGCCAATCAATGCGCTCATCGCCAATGTTGTCCACCGTCCATCGCACGACTGCCGCCGCATCGTCGTTGAACCACTCGAGAATCTCCGAGTCGGTGCAGGCGCGGTCATGGTTGCCGACGAGCGTCAACCAGCCACGCTTGGTGACCTCATCGATGCAGCGTTTGGGGTCGCCCCCATAGCCGACGACATCCCCGAGGCACAGGGTTTCATCGGTCGGCGGGCAATCGCGAAGTACCGCCTCCAGCGCCTGCCAATTGGCGTGGATGTCCGAGAAGATCGCGATCTTCAAGCCGGCTTACCGTACAGCCGCGGATAGATGTGGTCGAAGAGGATGCGTAGCGTGGCGGCAAGCGGCACAGCAACGAACATGCCCAGGATTCCCGCCCAGCTGAAACCGGCTATGAAGGCAACGATGACGAGGATCGGCGGCAGCCGGACCGCATCGCCCATCACCTTCGGATATACAAAGTTCAGGATGACGTTGGAGATGACGAAGTAGACGATGGCGATCACGATGGCCTTGAAGGGAGCGGCCGCGAGACCGACGAGAATCGCCGGTACCGCACCGATGAACGGACCGATATAGGGAATCAGGGCCGTAATGCCGGCTATGAGCCCGAGAGCGACAGGATCGGCAAGCCCGAGCACCGCGCAGGCGATGCCGGACAGAATTCCGATCATCCCGGCGATGATCAGCTGGCCACGAACGTAGGCGTACAGCATCTTGCGGATACGCCGCCAGATCTGGTCGAAGTCGGTGCGGTAGTCCTGCGGAACGAATCGTCGTAGCACTCGCTTGATCGAGGTCGCGTCGAGTGCAAGCAGGAAAGCCACGATGAACATCAACACGATCTGGAGCAGGGTTGTCAGGGCTGTGAGGCCGATGCTGACCGCGTTACCGAATTGGCCGAGCAAGTAATCGCGAAGGTGCAAGTTGATCGTCTCGGTCGTGCCTCGAAGGTCGATCTTGAAACCGAAGATCTCGACCGGGGAGCCCTGAAGACTGTTGATGCGATCCTGAGCCGCGGCCGCCAGGCCAGGGGCCTGAACCTGGAGCTGGGCCACCTCGCTGACGCCGAGCGGCACAACGATCACGACCAAGCCGGCGAGCACCAGGATGATGACCACGAACATGACCCCGATCGCCGCCGGTCGTGGCAGCCCTACGTCGACCAATCTGACGATGCCGGGCTGAATCAGGAACGCGATCAGGGCGCCAAGGACAAACGCGCCCAGAAAGTCGCGTAGTAGATACAGGACCACGACGGCGACAGTGAGCGCGGCGACACCGAAAGCGATCTGCAGGTAGCGGCGCCGCTGCTGAGGATCGAGCGACCAAGCCGAAAGGCCGACTCCGCTTAATGGAGTCGGTTCGTCAGGCTCGCTTTCGGGAGCGCTGTCTCTTGCGCGGCTCGTACTACGCACGTTACGCAATCAGCGCAGTATGACGATGAAGGTCACCATCAGAGTCGCTTTACAGGCGCGTTAAGTTACCCGGCTGCCGCTACCCGCCGCAGCCGCCTTGACCTGGGCTTCTTCGTAGGCGGCGCCAACGATCGGGTTCACGGTGCTACGCCCCGCGGCAAGCGCATACAACGCCAACAATATGAGGCCGACCCCGAGGGCTCCGTATGCAGCAAGGGGTCCGAATCCCGACGTAATCAAGCCGCCTGCGGCGGCACCGACGATGCTCGCTGTCTGGACCAGACCGAACCTAGTCGCCATCACGCTGCCTCTGTTCGAAGCGTCCGCAGCCTCCATCAAGGCGGTCTGATTGGCCACGGTATAGATCGGATTACCGATCGAGGCAACGAACAGAAGCAACACAATCGCTATAAGCGACGGGAAAACAAAAATAGCGACTGAGAAGATGCCGGTGAGGAACAGCCCTGCGCCCACGGTGCGCATGCTTCCGATGGCGGTGAATCGTCCTACGGCGATAGAACCGGCCAGGACGCCGAGTGAAATTACCACTTCAAGCATGGAGTAGGCCTGACCACCATTCGCGGCCACCTTGTAAGCGAGCGCCAGCAAAGCCGGGAATGAGATGGGTATGAGAAACGCCGCAAGTGTTCCGATTACAAGATGTGGTCTCGCCGTCGCGATCGACCATGTTCGCTTTAAGGCTCCGGAAACTCGAGCCGATGCCATGCCACTACCTAAGCTGGGGATTCCGAGCACGATCAGCGCGGCAAGCGCGAATGTTGCCGCGTCCGCCCAGAAGAGCATCGTCAGCGATTGCTGCGAAAGACTCAACACGGCACCAGCTAAGGCATAACCTGCGGCCCCGGCAATCATCGTCGTGGCCACGACGAGCGCGTTCGCTTTTCCAATCTGACCTGCCGGTACAAGGCCAGGTATCGCTGCCTGCCGAGCTGGCTGCACGATGGCATTGATTGATGCCAAGACAAACAGTATTGGAATGATCATCCACCAGCGCGCTCCGGTTGGCCCGGCCGCCTTGTCGACCTGGGTCAATATGGGCGTCGCGACGAGAATCGCGGCTCGAACAAGTTCTAGCGTCACGATCAGAGGTTTGCGGGGCAATTTGTCTGCGACTCCGCCTAGGGTGCTGCTCATTGCTATCGTCGCAAGCGCTTGAGCAATGAACGCGAGAGCCACTATTCGCGCGTCATGGTTTGTGGCGGTGTAAATCAAGACTAGGGTGGCCACAAGCGTGAGTGGATCGCCTATCGAAGAGATTCCGATAGCTGTCAGGAGGCTTCCAAACCAAGGGTTTGCTCGTAGAACCCGGAGACTGCTGATTCGACGCGGCACCTGCGACCGATTCGCGAGATCCAGGGGCTTGAGGCTATGAAGCTCACGGAGCGCGTCAACTACGTTGGGGTCGTACCATCGGTCCGCCCTGCGACTAATGTCCTCCACGCCTTCCAACGGAGTCATCAGCGATTGCCGATATAGCCGAGGCCCTGTAATGGTGTCGAAGGAATCCGCGACTGCAAGAATGCGCGCTCCGAATGGAATCACGTCACCTGTCAAGCCAGCTGGATAGCCCGAGCCATCCCACCGTTCGTGATGGTGCCTCACGAGCGGTGCTACTTCAGCAAGCGCAGAGTGTTGAGCGATCATGTCCGCCCCAATATCCGGGTGCCGGCGCATGATTTCCCACTCGTCCTCCGTCAAAGGACCGGGCTTATTCAGGATATCGTCGCGGACTCCAATCTTCCCGAGGTCATGAAGCGATCCTGCGGTTCGTATGAGTTCGCACTCCCTGTCCCCAAGTTCAAGCTGCTCTCCAAGTCGCCCGGCGAGTTCAGAGACACGGATCGAGTGCGACTCTGTGTAACGGTCGCGGGCATCGAGTGCTTGTGCGGCTAGATCAAGTGTCTGATTGGTGAGCTCACCTTGGCGCTGAGCATCCGCAACGTTTCCGCGGACGGCCAGTACGAATCCGAACAGACCAGGGGCCATGATGTACCCGACCACGCCTGCTTTGAGTAGCAGGAAAAGAATGCCTCCGGAGAAGCCGAGCACGACTGTCGATCCCAGCGTGGACGGTCCGATGTTCTGCGCAAGCATGTCAAGAAACGAACTGCGATTCGCGTACGACAACACGCGAGCGGTCATTACGTAGTTCAGGCTCACTGTCATCATCACGTAGAGAATCGCTCTAACTGGAAGGGTCCACCACAGGGGGCCTGTGATCTGCCACACCAAAAGAGACGGGATGACATGAATGCAGGCACCCATTGCCCTGTTAAAGAAGAAAGCCCACCAGGCCAGACCCCTCCCCGGAACTCTGCCATCGAATAGCGCCAACCAGGCAACAATCCCGACTCCACCCCCCGGAGCGAAGAGGCCAGTAGCCACGAGCAGAGGGTCAGAGACGGTTTGCATTCCCGCTTTCCAGCGGATCGGTAACAAAGCTCCGATCTGAGTTCCAATGCCCAGATACAGGAGTGTGGGTATCTGGTCCGGAGTTACCGGATGCAAAAGCCAGCCAAGGGCGGTCACGATCACCCCGGCGAGGATGACTCCTCCCACGTAGAGCTGGGCCGGCAGATGGAAGTCTCTAAACGGGGGCAATTTCGCTGGCATTCTAGCCCGCGGATACGTTTCCTTATCCGCAGTCAGCCCATTAGATTGGGCTCGCCACCCGGCGAGCCCAGTATTGAGTTACAGCCGGATGGGGAAGCTAGACCGTCCAGCCTCCGACGACGCGAGGCCTACTCCCGCCGCGCAGAAGGCGCCGAAACATGCGCACCATGACAAATACCCCTCCGTCCTCAGATTTGTAGCAACCGTTGTGTCCAGGTCACGTTGGTTGCAAGTCTGCCCGGAGTGCCCCGCCGTTGCCCATAGTCAATTTCAATGAGGTGGCCTCATGGAAAGCCATGAGGCGGTCTCATGGGAATCCATGAGCAAGAAACTAGAGGTCGGCCAGCGTGATGAGCCCCAGCTTCATTGCCGTACTTACCGCCTCGCCGCGATTCGCAGCGTTCAACTTCCGAAAGAGGTTATGGAGGTGGGTCTCAACGGAGGGCACCCTGAGGCCAAGCTGCTGGGCCAGCCGTTTGGTAGGCAAGCCCTTGGCGACGCCTCGGAGAATCTGCATCTCACGCGAAGTCAAGGTGACTGTGCCCGTTGAGTGAGACAGGGGTGTCTGTTCGGCCACGCGTCTCAGCACTTCTGGAATCATTTTCCGCGGCACCGGGCTTTCGCTGCGAATAGCACTCCAGAGGGCGCGCTGCAGCTCAGCCGGGCCAACGTCCTTCAGGACGTATCCACAGCAGCCTGCGCGCATCATGCGTAGTAGGTCGTCGCTCGACTCCGATACAGTCCACGCGATG
>VBGM01000187.1 GCA_005880855.1 Chloroflexota bacterium | reverse complement strand
GGACGAGCCCGCCCGCGTCTACGTCAAAGGCGTGCGCGTAGCGACCGAGGACCAGTTCCTCTTCTCGTACAACATCACCTCGACCACGGCCCAGCTGCAGAAGGCCCTGAACCGGGAGCGAAGCAACGTCGGGCGTACCGCGTACCAGGACCGCGTCAAGGCCATCTTGCTCAAGAGCAAATCCGCCGCCGTCGCCGAGCAGCTCGCCGCGGACCTGACGCGGATCCAGGCCGGTACGAACCACGACGAGATCACCTGGCTGGACGTCCAGGAGCAGGCGGTCCGCATCCTCGCCGCGCAAGCGAAGTCGATTTTCGTCACCTCACGCGAGCTGCTGTATATGGGCGCGACGATCCAGGAGGCGAGGGCCGACGGCTACAAGATCCAGTGGATTCCCGACCGGCTGCGCGCGCGCCTTTCTGATCTCCGCGACCTCAACGGCAAACCAATCCTCGACCTGAGCGGCTTCATCAAGGTGTGGAACGAGTCGTTCACTTTCGATTTCGTCGATCCGTCCCGGTTGAACGTGGTTGAGCGTAAGAGCTGGACCATCCTGCCGGAGGTCCTGCGCCTGGCGGGCGACCACGCGAAGCGGGTGCATGAGGTCCGGATCTCCAACACCATGCGGCTCGACGAGGCGCAGTACGAGACCGAGGGCGTGTGGGATTCGCCCAATATCGTTGTGAAGCGCTCCGTGCTGGATTCGCCGCGACACTTCGCCCGCGTCCTTCTGCATGAGATCGCGCATGCGAGCTCGAACGCGAATCACGGCAGCATTCCTTTCATGTCCGCGATCGACGACCTGGCGGCGTTGGGCGCGGTGAAGGCAATCGCGAACCACGCTGGCAATAGGCAGCAGGCGAGAACCAGATCACGACGTATGCGATCAAGCGCACGCAAAACTGCCTGAAAGGTGAGCGGTCGTCCCGGGCCCTTCGGGAACCATGAGGTTGGTCAGCGTCACGTCCAGCGACAGCGACTTGTCGTACGTGTACGTGGCCGTTCCCGCGGTGCTCATCCACACGAGCTTGGCCGGTCTGGACCAGAATTGCCTCGGCGGCCGTACTGAACTTTTGGGGATGCTTTGGAGGTCGATTCTTTGGCAAAGACTCCGCCACCACAACCGGGCAAGGTCAGCACGTGGCGGTGGGACGGGACGCGCTGGGTGCCGGTGGCTGCGTCTGTGAGAACTGGGGCAGGCACCGTGGATCAAACCAAGGTGGTCTACTGGACCCCTCGCCCTCCATGGCGCTGGGATGGACGCCAATGGACTTTCAAGGCCAGAGACTTGTCGCGCATCGCCGCCGCGACTACCGTCATGCCGACCTCGCTGCCCGCCACGCCGCCGCCGCCCGAAGAGTCGGGCGATGGCAACTTCTACTGGGACGGCAAGACCTGGTTGCCGATCGTGCGCTCGGACCCGGCGGTGATTCGGTTCGGTTCCGCCGCCGCAATCGCCCGGGACCTACCGATGGGCGCGGCCTTGGCCCGAATACCGAAGTGGCTGATCCCGTTGCTCCCGCTGATCGTGGGCGTGGTCGGGTGGGCCTTCGGCCAGCTCTGGCTGACCTGGCTCGCCATCCCGCTCGCCGTGGTGGCGGTGCTCGTCCTTGCGTGGAGTGAGGCCGGCGTGCCCCTTGAGCGCTCGACTCCGGCGGCATCCCCGTCTCCGCCTCGAGCTGAAAGTTCCATATCGGCGTGCGTCGGCCTGGCGGTCGGCGACTGGGGCGAGGTGGCCGAGCTGGTCCAGGCGATCGCCCCGCTCGGTGAGGTCCTGGGCGAAGCCGGGGGACTCAAGGTGGTGCGCTGGCAGGATCCGAGCGGTACGAGGCTTGTGATGGAGACCATCGGTGACGACGATCCCGATCTTGTGCCTTCGTTCGCCGCCAGGACGCGCGTGCGCTTGCGCGGGGTCCAGATGCTCAATGACGACGTCGCGATGGCCACGGTCGTCGATGACGAGGGCCAGGCGCTGACCAGCGTTGCCGTCCTGATCGAACAGCGGCGGCTGATCCCTTGGGACCAACCTATCGACGGAGTCGCGTCGATCGTGGCGCTCGGGACCTCGGTTTCGATCCACGAAAGTCCCGATGACTTCGGCGAGTCCGATGCCAGCCTGTTCTTAGGGTGGAAAGACGCCGAGCAGTGGCGCCTGCACCCGGACGAACCTCCGGCGGAGTACGTCAGGGAAGGCTTGAAATGGCCGCGGCGCATGGCCGGGGAATCTTTCGGCTCGTATGCCGTCTTCCTGAAGCCGGACCAGGCCGGATCCTCCGCGCTGCTCTCGGGCACGATCCTCGCCGCCGAGCGCCGAACAGTGATTCAGACCGGCCAGCAGATCCTCGTCGCCGAAGTTCGAACGGCCGGGTTCGACGTCACCGTGTGCCTCGAAGGCGCCGCGCACAAGGAAATGCCACCGGTCGGTGGCATCCTCTCCGGCAGCGTGCTGATGGTCGCGTCCCTGGACACCTGGCAGGTTCGCGCCGGCGGTGGACAGGGCCCAGCGAATTAGCCGCCCGCGATCGCCCCCACGATCAGATACGGCTCTCGTCCGGATGCAACTTCCGCTGGCAGGGGATCATCCGGCGAGTCGTCCGAATGGTCTTCTTCGCATGCATAGAACCTCAGCAGAGGCCGGCGCTTCTTGGTCACCGAGTCTCGCACGGTGCCGCGCAGCATCGGGTACTCGGTCTCGAGCGCGTCGAGGACTGAGCGCTGGGTGACCTGGCCATCGATGCTCAGCTCCACCTCCCTGCCGACGCCCGCGAGGGTCCGAAGGTTGGCCGGCAGCACGACTTTGATCATTCCAGCGTCTGCACCTGCACCGAGAGCACGGATGGCAGGTCTCTCACGATCGGGTTCCATGTGTCGCCGGCGTCGGCTGACGCGTAGACCTGACCGCCGCTCGTGCCGAAATAGACCCCGCACGAATCGAGCGAGTCCACAGCCATCGCGTCGCGGAGGACGTTGACGTAGCAGTCCTTCTGCGGCAGCCCCTTGGTCAGCGCTTCCCACTCGTTGCCGCCGCTTCGGCTGCGGTAGACGCGCAGCTTGCCGTCGGGCACGAAATGATCCGAGTCGCTCTTGATCGGGATCACGTACACGGTGTCTGGCTCGTGCGAGTGCACGTCGATCACAAACCCGAAGTCACTCGGCAGGTTGCCGCTGATCTCGTGCCACATCTCACCGGCGTCGTCGGTGCGCATGACGTCCCAGTGCTTCTGCATGAAAAGCACGTTGGGGCGGCTTGGGTGCATCGCGATGCGGTGCACGCAGTGACCAACCTCGGCGTCGGGGTCGGGCATGATCTCCGAGTGCAGCCCCTTCGTTATCGGCTTCCATGTCTTGCCGGAGTCATCGCTTCGGAAGGCGCCGGCCGCGGAGATGGCCGCGAAGATCCGGTCGGGCTTGACCGGGTCGAGAATGATCGTGTGCAGGCACAGCCCGCCTGCGCCCGGGGCCCAGGACGCGGCTGACTTCTGAGTGCGAATCCCGGGCAGCTCCTCCCAAGTCTTGGCGCCGTCGGTGGACTTGAAGAGCGCAGCATCTTCGACGCCGGCGTAGACGGTGTCGGGATCCTTGAGCGACGGCTCGAGGTGCCACACGCGCGCGAACTCGTAGGGGTGATCGCTGTTGTCGTACCACTTGTGAGTGTTGACGTTTCCGTCGTAGTGGAACTCGTTGCCCACCGCCTGCCACGTCTTCCCGCCGTCGTCGGAGCGCTGGATCACCTGCCCGAACCAGCCCCGCGACTGCGACGCGTAGAGCCGGTCGGGGTCGGCGGGAGAGCCGTTCATGTGGTAGACCTCCCACCCGGCGAAATGCGGCCCGTCGACCTTCCAATCCTTTCGACGCTCGTCCGACGTCATGACGAAGGCGCCCTTCCTGGTCCCGACTAGCACACGTACTTTTGCCATGCTCCCTCCTGTGATCGGATC
>VBGM01000186.1 GCA_005880855.1 Chloroflexota bacterium | reverse complement strand
CCGGCGGCGGGGGCGTTGGGAGGAGGTTGCCGCCTCAGTCCTGCCCGACCTCCGCAACATGGGCAGCTGGGACCAGATCCCTCCTATGTGGCTCGAGGGCCGCATCTATCTCGAATATCTCAGCCTCATCCGCGACCCCGTCTATCGGGGGGTCGACGTGCCGCCTGGGTTGGGACGGCCGGTCATTCTCATCCCCGGCTTCCTGGCCGGCGACTGGACCCTGCGGACTCCATTTGGGTGGCTGCGCCGCGTCGGCTACCGCCCGCAGCTGGCCGGCATGGTCTTCAACGTCATGTATTCGGAGGTAATGCTGCGGCCCCTTCTCGACGCCCTCCAGCACCTGCAGCACCGCACCGGGGCGCGCGTCTCGCTCGTCGGCCACAGCAGGGGCGGCGTGCTCGCGAAAGTGCTGTCGCACCGCAAACCCGACCTGGTCGAGCAGGTGATCACGCTCGGCTCGCCGATCAACGACCCGTTCGACATCCATCCGCTGACGATGGCCGGCGTGCGGGCGGCGCACCTGTACAACGTCTTTCGATACGGGCACCCCGCTTCGGTGGAGATGCGATTCCTTCGCGACCTGGCCGCGGCTCCGAAGGTGCCAACGACGTCGATCTACTCGCGATCCGACGGCGTCGTGAACTGGCGCGCCTGCCTCCGCAGCGACGTCAACGCGATCGAGGTCAAAGGCAGCCACGTCGGGCTCGCTCTCAATCCCGAGGTCTATCGCATCCTCGCCTATCTCCTCCCCGCCCCCTGGCGGGCGGTGTGATAGTCCAATCAGGAGCCGCCTTGCTGTATAAGCTGGATGCCCGATGAGCAAAAGGAAGCGCCCCACCCCCAAGGAAGGCGGATCGTCGACGCCGGCCGAAGGCAGCGAAGGCGAACCGAGCGTTCACGTCAGGCCCGACATGCTCGCGGGCAGCCCGGACATCTTCGCGCGGGGCAAAGGCAGGCCGGCCGAGGAAGCCGAGCCGGCGGCGATGAGCGCCGACGAAGCGCCGGCGGAATCGCCGGCGCCGGTTGAAGAATCCGCGTCCGTCATCGAAGAGGCGCCCACCGCGACAACATCCGAAGCGCCGGCGGCTGAGCCTGCCGCGCCGATCGCCACGACCACGCCGCCTCCGGCGTACCAGCCGCGGCCGCCCGCCTTCGCGACGCCCGCCACCGCGGGCGGGCGAGCCGGAACCAGCGTTGCGCTCGGCGTCGTCCTGGTTGTGCTCGGCGCGTTCGCGCTGATCGTCCAGTTCACCGGCTTCGACGCCGGCGGCAGCTGGCCGCTGTTCGTGGTCATCCCCGGCCTCACTCTGCTCGTGATCGGCTTCATCAGCCTGGGCACCGGTGCGCTCATTCCAGGCGCGATCCTCACTGTGATCGGTCTGATCCTCGCGTACATGAACGCGAGCCAAGACTGGCCCGCATGGGCGTTTGCGTGGCCGCTGGTCGCCCCCGGCGGCGTCGGGCTCGGGATCTATCTGCAGGGCCTGCGCAAGCACGACTCGCACCTGCTCCGCCAGGGCCGCGTGCTCATGTTCGTGGCCGCGCTCATCTTCATGATCGGCTTCGTGATCTTCGGGACCATCTTCAAGATCAGCGAGGTCGATTACGGATGGTTCGGCAAGGCCGCGCTGCCGGTGCTGCTGATCGTAGTCGGGATCGTGCTGCTGGTTCGCAGCATCCGGCGGAGCCGGAGCGCCTAAGGGGTTTTCGCGAGCTCCTTGAAGCGCGCCGCGAGCTGATCGCGGGTGATCTGGTACTCCGTGCCGACCCGATAGGTCCTGAAGCCCATCTTCGTATTGATGGCCAGCATCGCCGCGTTCGAGTTGGCGTTGTCGGTGGTGAACCATTCGGCCTGCGGATACAGCTCGTGCAGATGAATCGCCATCGCCGCCTTCAGCCATTTGCCCAGCCCGCGCCCGCGCGCATCTTTGCGCACGCCGGTGAAGCCCTGGTGAACGATGGTCGGGCTGTAGGGTGCGTAAAACATGTCGGTGATCCCGGAGATCGTGCCGTCAGGCTCGCGCGTCATCATCCAGTGTCCGACCTGACCCGACAGGTCCATGCGCGCGAACCACTCAAGCAGGATCGCGCGGGTGACGACGATCTCACCGTGGTCGAGCTCTTCGAACGGCATCGTGTTGAGCAGGCTGGAAAGCTGAGGAGAGTAGTCGTCCAGCATCGACTCGGGGAGTCTGCCGTCGTACGACTCGAATCTCGTCTGAGGTAAACGCTGTCGACCGTCGTCGACCCATCGCCGCAGCATCGCCCAATCGACGTCGGCGAGCTTGAGACGGTTTTCGGCGCCGGTGAGCTTGGGCTCTGCGCCGAGCCATTTCAGGAACGCGTGGCCTGACTTTTCCTCGGTGCCCATACCGACCGTTGTATATCCGTTGCGCTCCATGACCTCCAGAATCAGCGGGATCCAGGTCCTGCCGATGCCGAGCCGCCTGTGGTCCCGGTGCACCGACCCGTCTGCCCACAACAGGTGCTTGTTGGTGTCGTAACCGGGAGCTCCGGGCCTGGTGGCGCCCGCGCTGAACCAGCTCAGCATCTGGTCGCCTTTCGAGATCTCGTAGCGAAAGTGCAGCTCGTGCGGATCCTCGCGCTTCATCTCACCCTCGACGATTTTGTCTGGCGTGATGGGGTCATCGGGGCGTTGTTCGGCATGGCGCAAGCGGCGGAATTTGTGATAGCGCGCCCAGAAGTCGCCGCCCGCGGTGGCGGCGTCGACCTCGATGGGCTTCCAGCTGGTTCGAGTGGTCAACGGATGGAGAGGATAATCCCTGGCCAATGTCCGCCACGAGGCGCTTCAAGGTCGGAGTCACCATCCATCCGCAGCAGTGCACGATCGGTGAGCTGAGGGATGCCTGGCGGCGAGCCGATGAGCTGGGCGTCGACAGCATCTGGTTCTGGGATCACTTCTTTCCACTGACTGTTCTCGCCGCCGCGGCGGTCGACACCCGTGCTCCTCAGATCGGCCCGATGGTCACCTCGATCGGATACCGCAATCCCGACCTCATCGCCTACATGGCCGGCACCATCGACCAGCTATCAGGAGGCCGGTTCGTGCTCGGACTTGGCGCGGGCTGGTCCGAGCGTGATTACAACGAGTTCGGATTCCAGTTCGGCGAAGCCAGAGACCGCCTGCGCACGTTGAAGGAAGCGCTGCCGCGGATCCAAGAACGCATCAAGAAGTTGAAGCCCGGCCCGGCCGGCGCGATGCCGATCCTCATCGGCGGCGGTGGCGAGAAGGTGACGCTGCGCTTGGTGGCCGAGCACGCGCAGATGTGGAATGCGCTCGGCGACCCGGACGAGTACGCGCGCAAGTCGAAGATCCTCGACGAATGGTGCCGGCGCATCGGTCGCGATCCTCGCGAGATCGAGCGCACAGCCAACGTCAATGTGAGGTCTCCGCGCGAGGTCAACGAATGGCTGGACGCCGGATTGCAACATTTCGTGCTGCGGCTGGCGCATCCCTTCGACACGAAGATGCTCGAGCGAGTCCTCGAGCAATCGCGCGGCTAGTGTCTCGCTTCCGAGGTCCGCGAGATATTCGCGGCATCAGCGGGCGGAGCCAAGGAGAGGGTGGCGCAAGGAGGAGCGCATCGCTAGATGCGTGACGACGCGGCGACGGGCCCCTTGACGCTGGCTTCAGCGCCCATCTCGGGGTCCCCGCGGAATCGCCAGATTCCGTGGGGTGAGTCGGCGCCCGCCCGCCTAGGGCGCGAAGATCCGAGGAACTTCGGAAGCGGGACACTAAACGGGCTTCGACTCTCCCGGGCGCGGCCGCCGTAAGGGCGGCGCCTCGGCATCGAGCGCCAGGCGCTGCCACTCACGCATCGCCTGCAGCAGCTGCTCGGTCGGCACGCCGAACGCGTTGCGGATTGCGCCGTCGTAGTACGAGAACCCACGCAGGCGCTGGAGCAGTGATTTCCGCGTGCTCACGAGTGCGCGGTTGACGCGGAAGAAGATGACATTCGGCCGCATCTTCGGGTCCTGCCACTCGCCCGCCTCGGACATCCTCGTGCCGCTGAAAGCCCCGAGGCGCGCCCCGACCAGCTCGGTGACGTGGACCCAGCGCACCGAACGCTCCTTGCCTCGCCCTCCCAGCTTGAAACCGTCCTTCATCAGGGTCAGGGGCTCACCCATGCCCTGCATGGCCGTGAAATAGAAAGCGTTGAGCCCGACCATGACCAGCACCGCCAGCGGCGCCAACCAGGGAAAACCGCGGTTGGCGAAGATGCCCAGCGCGAGCGCGAACGGGAACGCCGCCCATCCCACGATGCGAAGTGCGCGTGCGAAGGGAGGCAGCGACGGTGCTGCCAGCACCACGTCACCTTCGTCCCTGGGGCCGATGGGGGTCGTCCGCCCCGGGCGCCTGCGCCAGGACTCGCCGACCCGGATGGCGGCCGCGGTCGCCCCGCCGATGCCGAGGACGTAGGCGACCAGAAAGACGATTGTGATCACCAGAACGAGCTCGCGGCCGTCCACCCGCCGGATTGTAAGTGGGCCACCTACATTTGCCGCCGCACAACCAACCGGCATCCTTTTTGTGGGCCGCCTACTAACCCATCTGGTGCGCACCGCCTAGCATTCGAAGCACCACACCCTCTTCGCGGCGCGAGCCTCCGGCCGTCAGCGGTCGGGGGCTCGTGTCATTTCACCGGGCAAGCAGGCTTGCCCGGTGGGTTGGAGTAACACCTGGCCCGGAGGCGTTTGGAAGGTGCACGCTTGGGGACGGCCGAATGAAATTCGGCCTACAGCTCCACCTAGTCATCTCAGCCGGCAAGCAGGCTTGCCCGGTGGGTTGGAGTAACACCTGGCCCGGAGGCGTTTGGAAGGTGCACGTCTGGGGACGGCCGGGGTAAACCCCGGCCTGTTGCTCCACCTAGTCAGTTATTAGGCTGCTTTGACCGCGGTCACCAGCTTGGTCAGGGAATCCTTGGCGTCGCCGAACAACATGATCGTCTTGGGGTCGTAGAGAAGATCGTTGTCGATGCCGGCAAACCCCGGCCGCATCGATCGCTTCAGGAACACGATGTTCTTGGCCTGGTCGGCATTGAGGATCGGCATGCCGTAGATGGGGCTGCCAGGTGAGGTGCGCGCCGCGGGATTGACGACGTCGTTGGCGCCGACCACGAGAACCACGTCGGCATCCTTGAACTCGTCGTTGATCTCGTCCATCTCCTTCAGCTGCTCATAGGGCACATTCGCCTCAGCAAGGAGGACGTTCATGTGTCCCGGCATCCGGCCCGCCACCGGATGAATCGCATAGCTGACCTCGACCCCTTTCTTCTCGAGCAGCTCGGCCAGCTCGCGAACCGCGTGCTGCGCTTGCGCGACCGCGAGTCCGTATCCGGGGACGACGATGACGCGCCGCGAGTAGGCAAGAAGCGTGGCCAGGTCTTCGATCGACGACGTGCGCACGCTCCTGCCTTCCTTGCCCGTGACGGCTGCGCCGGCACCGGTGCGCACCTGGCCGAACGCGCCGAACAGGACGTTGCCAAGCGAGCGGCCCATCGCGTCGCTCATCAGCTTGGTCAGCAAGCTACCGGAGGCGCCGACCAGCGTCCCCGCGACGATGAGCGCGAAGTTGTTGAGCGTGAATCCGGTGGCGGCGACGGCGAGACCGGTGAATGCGTTGAGCAAAGAGATCACGACCGGCATGTCCGCGCCGCCGATGGGCAACACGAACGCGACGCCCAGGATGAGCGCAAGCACCATCAGCGACAGGAACGAGAAAGGAATCGAAGCGATCGCCAGCACGGCGATCACGAAGCCGATGATCGCGGCCGCAATTAGGCCGTTGACGAGCTGCTGCCCGGGGTAGGTGATCGGCGTGCCCGTCATCAGCTCCTGCAGCTTCGCGAAGGCGACCAGGCTGCCGGCGAACGAGACTGACCCGATGACGATGCTGAAGACGCTCGGTAGGGCTTCGTTGATGGGCGGGTGCGAACCGAACTGGAGCAGCTCGGACACCGCGACCAGGGCCGCCGCGCCACCGCCCGCACCGTTGAACAGCGCCACCATCTGCGGTATCGCGGTCATCTTCACCTGGCGCGCTCCGATGAGGCCGACTGCCGCGCCGACGATCACACCGATCAGGACGATGATCGCGCCCGCACCCGTGAAATGCAGCTGCGGCACCGTCGCGCCAAGGGCGATGACCATGCCGGCGGCAGCGGTGTAGTTGCCGTTGCGAGCCGTCCTCGGCGAGCTGAGCTGCTTGAGGCCGAGGATGAACAGGACCGCTGCGAGGAGATATGCCAGCGCATATAAGGTGCTCACCTGGTCTTCGCTGCTTCAGGCGTCTTCGCGGCGGCTTGGCGGCCCTTGAACATCTCCAGCATCCGATCGGTGACGACGAAGCCGCCGACGACGTTCGTCGTCGCAAGGACGACGGCCATGAATCCGAGAATGACGGTGACGGGGGAGCTGGCACCCGCTGCAATGAGCAGCGCGCCCACCAGGATGATGCCGTGGATGGCGTTCGTTCCCGACATCAACGGTGTGTGGAGCATCGTCGGAACCTTGGAGATGACCTCGATGCCGACGAACACCGCCAGGACGAAGAAGGTCAGCTCGTTGAGGAGCTCATTGGTCATTTAGCTAGGGCCGCTACCAGCTGCTTCGCGCGCTCGTTGACGATCTCGCCGCCGTGCGTGACGCAGCAGCCCTTCGTGATCTCGTCCTCGAAGTCGAGGACGATCGCACCATCCTTGACCAGGTGAAGCAGCAGGTTGGCGACGTTGCGGGCGTAAAGCTGGCTTGCGTGCAGCGGCATCGTCGACGGCACGTTGCCTTCGTCAGCTCGACGTTGCCGCCGGTTTCCGCGGCCAGGTCGACGATGACTGAACCGGGCCGCATGCCCTTGACCATCTCGCCGGTGACCAGCAGCGGAGCGCGACGGCCGGGAACCGCGGCGGTGGTGATGACGACGTCGGATTTGGCAATGTGCTCGCCGATCAGCTCGCGCTGCTTGCGAAGGAATTCCTCGGACTGCTCCTTCGCGTACCCGCCTTCGCCCTCTTGTGTCTCCAGCGGCAGCTCGATGAACGTGGCGCCGAGCGACTGCACCTCTTCCTTGACCGCCGGCCGAACGTCATATGCGGACACCACGGCGCCGAGCCGGCGAGCGGTCGCGATCGCCTGGAGGCCCGCGACTCCGGCGCCCATGACGAGCACCCGCGCCGGCGGAACCGTACCGGCCGCGGTCATCATCATCGGGAAGAACTTGCCCAGCCGGCCTGCTGCCATCAGCACAGCCTTGTAACCGGCGGCCGAAGCTTGCGAGGAGAGCGCGTCCATCGACTGCGCGCGAGAGATGCGGGGCACCAGCTCGAGGCTGAACGCGGTCACTCCCTGGGCGGCAAGGGCGCGGACGATGTCTCCCTGCGTGGCCGGCTGGAGGAAGCTGATCAGCACCGCGCCCTTCTTGAACAGGGCGATCTCGGCTTCCGACGGCGCCTGGACCTTGAGGACCGCGTCCGCATCGCCGATGAGCGCGGCGGGACCCTTGACGATCTTCGCTCCGGCCTGCTCATAAGCCTGGTCGGTGATGAATGCCTCAGACCCCGCTCCGGACTCGACTTTTACCTCGAGGGCGGCGGCCGCAAGCCTGCTGACGGTGTCGGGAACGAGGGCCACGCGCCGCTCATCGGGCGCGGTTTCCTTTGGGGTGCCAACCTTCACAGACTCAGGACTGTACCCAATTCGTTGGTTGGATCACACGAGTTCAGGGGTGGCGTGCGCGTAAAATTCACAATCCGCTGCCAAGAATCGAAGTGACCAACCAGACCATCAACGACCTCACCATCCAGGCCGCCACCGTCAATGGCTCGGGGAGCCAGACGGCGAACCTGATCTTGACGCGGGCCATATTCCATATGGGCATCCCGGTCGCGCCCAAGAACGTGTTCCCGTCCAACATCGAGGGCCTGCCCACCTGGTACCAGCTCCGGGTCACCCCCCAGGGCCACATGGCGCGACGGGACCAGGTCGACATCCTGGTCGCATTCAACGTCGCCACCTGGCATCAGGACCTGAGGACGGTGCGCCCGGGCGGGGTGGTCGTGCACGAGGAGGTCTTCTCCACCGCCGACGCCCGCACAGACGTCACCTACTACCCGGTCCCGTTCTCAAAGCTCGCCAAGACCAAGATCCAGAACGACACCCTGCGCAAGCAGCTGGCGAACATGATCTATGTCGGCGTGGTCGCCGGCCTGCTCGGCATCCCCTGGGAGGCCCTCGACCACGCGGTCAAGCGCCAGTTCCTCTCCAAGCCGAAGGCGGTTCCCGTCAACCTCGAGGCCATCAAGGTCGGCTTCGACTACTGGCAGGACAACTTCTCGAAGAAGGATCCGTATCACCTCGAGCCGATGACCGGCGTGGTCGACGGCAAGGTCCTCGTCGAAGGCAACCAGGCCG
>VBGM01000185.1 GCA_005880855.1 Chloroflexota bacterium | reverse complement strand
CTCCTGTGAGCGCCGACCTGAGCGCTCTCGACGCGGAGGTCGTGACGTGATTCGCGTTCTGATCGCCGAGGACCAGGCGATGGTGCGGGGAGCGCTGCGCGCCCTGCTGGCCATGGAGAGCGACATCGAAGTGGTGGCTGAGGTGGCGCGAGCCGATGAGGTCATCTCGGCGGCCATGGCCTGCCGCCCGGACGTCGCCCTGATGGACATCGAGATGCCGGGCGGCGACGGCATCACCTCCGCAGCAGCGCTGCATGAGAGCCTGCCGCACTGCCGCAGTCTCATCCTGACGACCTTCGGCAAACCCGGCTTCCTGCGCCGGGCGATGGAAACGGGGGCTTATGGCTTCCTGCTCAAGGACGCACCGCCAGAGCAGCTCGCGCACGCCATCCGGCGCACGGCACGGGGCGAGCGCGTCGTCGATCCGGGCCTGGCGGCTTCCGCGCTCAGCGAGGGCGTGAGCCCTTTGACCGAACGAGAACGCCAGGTGCTTGCGGCCACCGACCGTGGGGCAAACCTTGACGAAATAGCTCGCACACTCTTCCTATCCAGGGGCACCGTTCGCAATCACCTTTCGAATGCAATCCAGAAGTTGGGTTGCAGGAACCGGTCGGAAGCGGCGAAGCTGGCAGAGGCAAAGGGCTGGTTGTAGCGGGTTCGCCGTTTCGCCGGCGAGGAGCACTTCGAGCTGGGGCTTACCGCCGTGGCTGCGGGCTTGGCTGTTCGGCCGGCGCCGGCGAAATCGCAGGGGGGCCAGGAATCGGCACACCGCTGATTCTCGCGATCGGACGTCGCGGCGATAGGCCCTTCATCTCAGCCCTTGGTCGCCCGCCTTAGGATCAGCGGCACATGAGCTACCAGGACACTCTGCTTACCTGGCACGACTTCTACTTGGCGTGTGCTGCAGCCTCAGCAACATTTGCGGGCCTGTTGTTCGTCGCCTTATCCCTCCACCTTCGGATAGTCGTGACCCATCCGGAGGCGAGGAGTCTGGCACGCATCACACTGACGGATTACTTCGCCGTCCTGCTTGTATCGCTGTTCCTCTTGACGCCTGCCGGAGTGCCCCAGCAAACCGGCATCGATTTGATAGTGATTTCCGGTGTGTCGCTCGTTCTGACTACGCCGCCGTCGGTCCGAGGTATTCGCGCCCGGCGGGCACGGACCCTTGGGCTAGGCCTGCTGATTTCGAGATTCGGGCTGAGCATGCTCGGATGCATTGCGGTCGGTGTACTCGGCGCTGTCTTTTACTTGGGCCCTACGTCGACCGCCTTCAACGGCCTTGTTGGGACAGTCGTGGTGTTGCTCGTCGTCGCCGTGCGGAATACGTGGGACCTGCTGGTGACCGTCGCCGACAAGAGGCAATGAAGTTGACTGGCAAGTTTGGGGCTGCCGAAGATCTCCTACGACGACGTCGTGATCGCCGCACTTTTCTCGCGACTCGGCGGTTTGGAATCACGCCACGTCGAGGGTCGTGCGCTTGGCATCGTGGACCGCGACAACGCTGTGGCGCAGCACCAACGACGCCACGGAGTCCGCTGTTGCTGTACCTGATTCGCACCGTACTTCTCGATTCTTGCCCGAGCCGACAAACCTTGGGATTCTGAACCGGGCGCCTCACGATCCTGACCTGTGCGTCGGCAGCGCACCGGCGTGGACAGCGCCTTGATTTCGAATCCAGGTGTCTCCACGGTCCTGGGCCGTGCGCGTGCTGAAATATCGGCTGTGCGATAACCGTGAACGAGTTCAATTCACGATTCGAAATCCACTTGGACGGGAGTGCCGCCACCTAATTCCAAGAAAGTCTGTGACCTCCCTGTGACCCCCGCGCGCCAGAAGGAGCAGGCGAAGACCTCGATTTGAATACGATTTTGGTCGGGGGCCAGGGGTTTGAAACCGGGGCCTCACGGTCCCGAACCGGCACAACGGTATGTCCTTCCGTATCCCCGCGGTTCCTTGCGTGTCCTCCCGTACTCATTCGCCGAGCTCCTCGTGTGCTCTCGAGTCCTCCCGTGTCCTCCTGGTTCCGGAATTGCGTGACATCAGTTGTGACCTCCAGCGTGATTGAAAGCCAGCGGTAAGCCGTCGCGTCGACCTGATTTGTCTGACCCACCCGATCGCTTACCCCACGCTCGTGCCTGCTGATTGATCGAAGAGTTGAGTTTCGGCGCGTCAGCGCGGCCGAATGAACTCGCGGCGCGCCTTCTCGACCTCCGCGCCGGCGCCACAGCCGCTCACATGATCATTGACCAGACCCACTGACTGTATGAAGGAGTAAACGGTGGTTGGACCGACGAAGCTCCAACCTCGCTTTCGTAAGTCGTTGCTCATCGCGAGCGACTCGGGAGAGGTCTTGATCTCTAGGAGCTCAGAACGCGACAGGAACGGGCGGCGCAGCTCGGGCTCGAATCGCCAGACGTAGGCCGCGAAAGAGCCGAACTCCGCAACCAGGTCGGGCATGCGCCGGGCGTTGTTGACGGTCGCCTCGATCTTGGCACGGTTGCGAACGATGCCCTCGTCGTGCATCAGGCCGGCGATGTCGCGGGGGTTAAGTCGTGCAACGGAAGCCGGTGCGAAATTGCGAAAGGCGGCGCGAAAGTTCTCACGCTTACGCAGAATGATCAGCCACGACAGGCCGGACTGGAACCCGTCCAGTGAGAGCTTTTCGAACAGCTCGCGGTCATTGGCGACGGGCCGGCCCCATTCCAGGTCGTGATAACGCCGATAAAGGTCATCCGAATCTGACCACCAGCATCGGGCCACTCCATCGGGCCCGACGCTGATGCCGGATGAAGCATCCATGACGTTATGACGTCAGCTCGTTTGGCTTTGCCTTCACGCGACGATTGCCGCGCAATCGGCGGTTCACGCCCGTCGGGCGACTTCGGCTCGGGCCGAGATCCATAGAGTGTGCGGCTGGTCGCGCTCGCCATGCAGCTCGAGCATGCCGTGGACCAAGTCCTCCACACTGCCGCCCTTCTTCGCGAGGGTGGTGAAGTCACGCAGGTAGCGCTGGCTGGCCGCGAGGTTTTCTGGTAGGTCCGCCGCCCCCACGCTCTTGTGACCGGCGACGACGGTCTTCGCGTTCAAGGCGCCGACCGCGTCGATGCTGGCGATCCAGGCCTCGCGCTTCGCCTCATCGGCCTCGTACATCATCATGTGCACGTTGTTGTAGACGACATCACCGCAGACAACGGTGTCGGCCGACGGCACGTGGAAGATCGTCGAACCCCCGATGTCACCCTGGCCAACGTGGATCAGGTTGACGACCTGATTGTCCACCAGGATCTGGTCAGTGTTCAGCACCTCGGGCACCACGGGCGTCTCGGGGAGCTCGCCCGGGAAGCGCGACGTCCAATACTTGGTCTTCCTGTTGAACTCCGCCTCCCAAGCAGCGCGAGCTGCAACCTCCGGAGCCGCGTATCCGCGAGCTTCGGGGAGGTGCTGGAGAAGGCGCGCGAGGCCTAGCCAATGGTCCGAGTGGCCATGGGTGATGTAGACACCTACGATCTTCTTACCGAAGCTCTTCGCCCAGGCGGCGATCTGGTCCGCGTTCTCGAAAGTCAGTAGGGCGTCGATGAGGATCCCTTCGGTCGGCCCGGAGATCAGCGTGCTGCTGGACGGCGCCCAGGTGGCGACTTCACCGTCGCCGAGCTGATCGGGAGATGTGTACGGCCGCATCGGGGCGACGTAGACGTCAATCGAAAGCGGACTGCTGCCCATGTCTCAGCCGCCAGCGCCTTTCGCCTTTTGCAGCTCGGCGATCTGCGCGCGAGCGGCGTCGATTAGCTCCGCATTGGTGTTGGCGTGCCCAGCAAGCCCCCACCCGCCTTCAATCGCTTCGGTAAGGAGCACCCATGTCCTCGCCGTAAATGAGGGATCGCCCGCGGCAGCTGCAACCAGGTCGGTGAACTGGCGGACAACGGCAAGCTGCTTGTCACGGTTCAGCGCCCCCGCGTTGGTGAGCACCTGCACCCTGACGTAATTGCCATCTTCCTCGACGTTCGAGAGCGCGCCGTCCGGAAGGTCGTGGACGAATGCTGCGGTGTTCTTGCGGAACATCGGTATGTTCGGGACTTGCTCGATCTTCATCAGGGTCTCGGCAAGGTCGCGAGCGAGCGACTTTGGATCCTTGAACGTACCGACCGTGGCGTACACGTCGATCATCGGCATTGGGCTCGTCTCCTTTACTTGACCGCTGCAGAGACGTTCGCAGCGGCCTCGATCAACCGCACGACGTCCGCCGGATGGGAAGCCAT
>VBGM01000077.1 GCA_005880855.1 Chloroflexota bacterium | reverse complement strand
CCTCGCCGTTTTCTGATCTCGCCACCACGTCGACGGCCTGCCCCGGCGTTATCGAGTCGATGCCCTTGACGGTGAACTGCTCGCGACCGCTCAGCCCGAGTGATTGGGCGTTCTCACCGCGGGCGAACTCGAGAGGCAGGATGCCCATCCCCACCAGGTTCGAGCGGTGGATGCGCTCGAAGCTCTCCGCGATGACCGCGTGAACGCCGAGCAGCAGCGGGCCCTTCGCGGCCCAGTCGCGAGAGGAACCCGAGCCGTACTCCTTGCCCGCGATGACGATCAGCGGCACGTTCGCCGCGCGGTAGCGCTCGGACGCGTCGTAAATCGTCATCTCCTCGCCATCTGGGAAGTGGCGAGTCCAGTAGCCCTCGCGCTCGACAAGCTTGTTGCGGAGGCGGATGTTGCCGAAGGTGCCGCGCGCCATCACCTCGTGATTGCCGCGACGTGACCCGTAGCTGTTGAAATCGGGCTTCTGCACGCCGTGCTCGATGAGGTACTTCCCTGCGGGGCTGTCGGCGGGAATCGCGCCCGCGGGCGAGATGTGGTCGGTCGTCACCGAGTCGCCGAGCACGACCAGAGTGCGAGCGTCATCGATGTCGGTCAGGTGCTTCGGCCGCGAAGAGAAGTTGTCGAAGTACGGCGGCTCCTTGACGTACGTGGAGCTGCTATCCCACTGGAAGATCGGACCGGTGGGCGCCGTCATCTGCTTCCAGTGCTCGTCGCCGTCGAAGATGCGTGAGTATTCCCGAGTGAACATGTCCTGCTGCACGCACTTCTGCACCACAGCGTTGACCTCGGCCTGAGAAGGCCACAGCTCCGAGAGCATCACGGGCTTGCCGTCGCGGGTCGTGCCCACGGGGTCTTTGGTCAGATCGATGTTGACGGTGCCGGCCAGCGCATAAGCGACCACGAGCGGGGGCGAGCCGAGATAGCTCGCCTTCACGAGTGGATGAATGCGCGATTCGAAGTTCCGGTTGCCCGACAGCACCGCGACGACGCTCAGGTCGTCCTTGATGACGGCGGCCTCGATCTCGGGCGTGGCCAGCGGACCAGAGTTGCCGATGCATGTCGTGCATCCAAAACCAACCAGGAAGAATCCGAGCTTCTCGAGCGGTTCCATCAGGCCGGCCGTCTGGAGGTAATCCGTGACCACTCGCGACCCTGGGGCAAGGCTGGTCTTGACGTATGGGCCGACCTCGAGGCCGAGCTCGACGGCTTTCTTGGCGAGCAGGCCCGCGGCGACCATCACCGACGGGTTGGATGTGTTGGTGCAGCTGGTGATCGCCGCGATGACGACGCAGCCGTTCTCGAGCTTTTTCGCGGGCTTCGCGGCCACCGCCACGGCGCCGCGGCCGTTGACCGGTCCGCCTTCCTCGGCCAGCTTCGACAGTGCATCGGGGTCGGGGTGGGGCCCGTTGCCGAACGCGGTCGTGAAGCTCTCCCACACATCTGGCAGTGACACGCGGTCCTGAGGCCGCTTCGGGCCGGCGAGGCTGGGCTCGACCTTGGTCAGGTCCAGCTCGAGCAGCTCGGAGAACTTCGGCGTGGCGGCGCCGTCGACGCGAAACAGACCCTGTTCCTTCGTGTATCGCTCAACGAGGGCGATCTGGTCGCGGCTGCGTCCGGTGACCTCGAGGTAGCGAAGCGTTTGCGCGTCGACCGGGAACAGCGCCGAGGTGGCGCCGTACTCGGGGCACATGTTGCTCAGCGTCGCGCGGTCCGGGACTGAGAGGGTCGACAGCCCATCCCCGCAGAACTCGACGAACTTGTCCACCACGCCGTGCTTGCGCAGCATCTCGGTGAGGGTGAGGACAAGGTCGGTGGCGGTCGAGCCGGCGGGCAGGGCTCCGCTGAAGCGCACGCCGACGACGATTGGTGTGGCGAGGTACGCGGGCTGGCCGAGCATCGCCGCCTCGGCCTCGATCCCGCCAACGCCCCAACCCAGCACGCCCAGCCCGTTGACCATCGTCGTGTGCGAGTCGGTGCCCATGAGCGTGTCGGGGATCGCCATGTTGCGGCCACCGATGTCGCGGATCTGCACGACCTTCGCGATGTACTCGAGATTCACCTGGTGGCAGATGCCCATCCCGGGCGGGACGAGCGAGAAGTTGTGGAAGGCTTGCTGGGCCCATCGCAGCAGCGAGTACCTCTCGCGGTTGCGTTCTATCTCCTTTTCTATGTTGCGGGTGTAGGCGTCGCGAAAGCCGAAGGCGTCGACTTGAACCGAGTGGTCGATGATGAGGTCAACGGGGACGAGTGGGTCGACTTTGCCCGCGTCTTTACCGGCGCGCTTCATCGCCGATCGCATCGCCGCCAGGTCCACCACAGCGGGCACGCCCGTGAAGTCCTGCATGAGGACGCGAGCGGGAAGGAAGGGCAGCTGAGCGTCCTTGGGCGGCGGCGCGGGCCACGCGGCAAGCGCGGTCACGCTCCTGTCGTCGGAAACTCCCAACTCGCTCAGACGCAGCAGGCCTTCGAGGAGGACCTTGACCGTCATCGGCAAGCCCGAGGGGTCAGCATGCCCGTTCTTGGGAAGGGCGTTGATGGGGTAGATGTCGAGCTCCGTGCCTGTGAGCCTGGAAGGCGGCGCGATCATGATCGAATCGTACTAGCCTCCATAACGGCGGATCCCAGAGGTGCGAGCTCGATCGGATCTGGCATCCCCGGCAGCTTTCGGCGCTGGGGTCTCACGCTGAAGTTGAGCGCCACCATCACGCTCTCGTCGTCGATCGAGCGCTCGTAGACGAATATCTCCGCGTCCGCCAGCACTGTGCGCCTCGCGCCGCGGCGTAAAGCGCGCGATTGGCCGCGCAGTTTTCCGAGTCGCTGGAAATGCTCGAGGATGTCCTGGTTCTGGTCGCCGCCCCACAGCATTGGCAGGCGAGCTTCGGCATTTTCGACGATGCCGTCGTGTCGCTGGCTGAGGCCGACCTCCGTGCCGTAGTAGATGACCGGCATTCCCGGCAGTGTCAGCAGAAGCGTGGCCGCGAGCTTGACCCGATCGGCGTTGCCGTCAGCCATCCACAAGAAGCGATTCATGTCGTGGTTGTCAAGCAATGTCGCGCGGGCGAGGCCGCCAAAGGCGGCATCGTGCCCATCCAGCCAGCTCGCGAAGGCGGCCGCGTCCATGCGCCCGCGTGCCATGGCCTGGCGCACGTAATACGCAAGGTCGAAGTCGAAGATCGCGTCCAGGCGGCCGGCGTATCGCGCGAGCCAGTCGGTCGTGCCCGTGGCCTCGCCGAGCATCAATGGATCAGGCTTGACCTGGCGCAGGCCGCGCCGAAGCTCGATCCAGAAAGCCGGGTCGACGCCGGCGACGTGGTCGCAGCGGATGCCGTCGACGCCGTATGCGGTCAGCCAGTGCTGGGCGGCCCGAACCAGGTGCTGCCGCACATGGCGGCTGCCGGTGTCGAGCTCAGGTAGTGAGATGACGTCGGAGAAGCAACGGTAGTAGTGAGGCCACTGCCAGAAGCGGTAATAGCTCGCGGCGTCGCCATCCTTCGCGATCGCGTCACGGAAAAGGTGATGGCCTCGCCCCGTGTGATTGGGGACGAAGTCGAGCAGGACCCGCATGCCGCGGCCGTGCGCGGCCTCGACGAGGCGAATGAGCGCCGCGTCGCCGCCATAGCGTGGCTCGACCTCGATGAAGTCCTCGTGGTCGTAGCCGTGATGGGAAGGGCTCTTGTGCACCGGGCTGAGCCAGACGGTGTTGCAACCGAGCGACGCGATGTGGTCGAGGCGGTCGCGGACTCCATCGAGCGTACCGCCGTATAGCGCGGTGGAGTCGCCGGGCGCGGCCAAGCTTTCGCCCGGTCTTGCGAACCGGTCGACCATCACGTGGTAGCAGAGCGCGTCTCTCACCCAATCCGGGGGAGGGGGCGGGGCCGCCTCGACCACGAATTCCTGTCCGCCGGTCCTCGGGTCTGAGTCGGAGGCCCACATCGGAGGCGCTTTGGGGTCGCGCTGCTGAACTCGAATCCGATAGGTCGACACTTCGCCTACCTGTGCCGGCGGAATGTGCCCAGTCCAGCGGTCGGGCAGGCCGCGTCTTTCTTCGTGGCGCTCCATCTCGAGGACCGCTCCGTTTTCCATGTTCATGGTCACGGCCGAAACGTCCACGTCGGTGCGCACCTCGGCGAGGATGCGCCGATCTGCGCCCAGCTCCGGCATCCCGGCATGGAAGGCGCCGGCGTAGAGGGCCCGGGCGCGCCTCGTGTTCTGCGCAGTCGTCTGGTGCTCGAAAAATCCGTCGTCGACGGCGCCCATGCCTGGAATGAGGGCGTGCAGCGTGAGCAGCAGGAGGGCGTGGGCCGGAAGGTCGACGGCGCCTCCGGTGAGAAACAGCCTCAACGGGGTTCGCTTGATCGCCGCGGACTGCAGCGCGGCGATCGCGGCGGGGCGGCGGCCGGCCAGGGCGTCCTGCCATGCCGTCCACAGCGTGGCGCTCGTGCCCGGCGCAGGCTGCGGCGGCTGCTCGAGACTGGTCTTTGCCTTCAATTCCTCGAGACGCGTGCGCAGGCTCGGACTGTGCGACCAGTGCAGGTGCCGCTCGAGGCCCCAAGCGAGACGTGGGTCCGCACGTCCACTCGCAACCGCCCATTCGAAGAAGTCGCGCGCCGCGCCTCGTTCGCCGCAAACGTCCAGCGCGTGGGCCACCAGGGCATCCTCGCCCTTTCCGGCCGCCAGCGCGCCTGAGCGATCGTGATGCTGGGCGATCACGAGGATGCTTCGCGCGTACAGGTCGGTGATCGCGGCGCGATCGCCGAGGTCGGGGACGCGGGCCACCACCCAGGCCCGCGTGGCCCCTCCGAGCGGCGGCGGGTCGAACTCATCGGGCCATTTGTCGCCGGCGCGGACGCCTGCCTTGGGCATGAGATCGCCAATGCCGCGTTCCCAGCCGACCTCGGCTTCCTGCTCACACCGAAAGGCGGAGCACAGGCAGTCGCCCACCGCGGCCAGCCGGCGTTCGACCTTGAGGCCGCCGGCGTGGCGGGAAAGCACGCGCAGCACGTTGGTTCCGCGGACGTACTCGAGGTGGTGTTTCCAGCCGCGACCGCCGAGGCGCCGCTTGCCGTTATGCAGCACGATCACCGCGTGAATCGGCCGGTCGACGAGCTCCTGGTCGAAATGCGGACTCTTGAGCCCGACGAGGGTGCCGTCGCGGCCGATCCTGGCCAGGATGCGCCCGTTTCCAACCGTGGCGGCAAAACGTGAGCTCATCTGGCGTGAGTGAGGGTACGGCCGGCGCGCCTCATTGCGGCCGCGATTCTCCGCGCGCCCGGAGATCTTTCGATGTCCTCGAGCAGCGCTGGCAGAGCCAGCCGCCAGTTCGGGAACTCGGTCGTGGTGCCTGGAACATTCGGGCGTTCCTCGACCCCCAGGGCATCCTCGAGCTGGGCGAGGACGATGCGTGTTCGGCCTCGGGCAAGGACCCTGTAAGCGGCGACCGCCACGTCGATTGCCGGCGTGCCGTCGGGCATTTTGGTCACCTCGAGCAGCTGCTTGCGCAGCCGGTGCAGGCGGTGGTCCGGCTCGGTCAGGTTCCAGATCCCCGCCACGGTGGGCAGGTCGTGGGTGCCCACCGCCCCGACCGCATCATGTGGCCACCGGCGGGGCGACTCACCCTCGAACCAGAGGAGCCGGTACGACAGCGCGCCGCGCTTGCGCAGGCGCCTGCGCACCGAGGGCTCGACCAGGCCGAGGTCCTCGCCGACCACGAACGCGTTCGCGCGGCGGCTCTCATCAGCCAGGTGTCCGAGCATCTCGTCTGCCGGGTACCGGACGTACAGCCCTTGCGATGCAGTCATCCCGTTCGGGATCCAGAAGAGCCTGAAGAGGCTCATCACGTGGTCGAGGCGGACGCCGGTGGCGTGCCTGGCCGCGGCGCGGATCGCCTCGACGAATGGCTCGCATTTAGCCGCGCGTAGCTTCCAGGGGTCGAACGGGGGCACGCCCCAGTCCTGGCCGTCTGGGAAGAACTCGTCCGGCGGCGCGCCTACGCGCACGTTTGGCGCCAGCAGGTGCTGCCAGTGCCAGGCGTCGAAGCTGTCCGAAGCGAAGCCAAGTGGAACATCGGCGACCAGCCCGATCTCGTTGGCAGCGCGCCCGAGCTGGTGGTCGAGGTGGAACTGCAGCCACTCGTGGAAGGCGATTCGGTCTCGCAGCTGAGCGCGCTTCTGTTCCACCGCGTCGCCATTCGGTGCTCGCAAGCCCTCGGGCCAGCTGCGCCAGGCGGGGCCGAGGGTTTCCGCCAGCGCGTTGAAGGTGGCGAAGTCTCGCAAGGCCTCGCCTTCACTCTTTGTCCACGCCGCGAGCCCACTCGGCCTGGGCTCGGCTTTGTAGATCGTCTCCAGCGCCTTCGACTTCAGCTTGTACACCTGGTCGTAGTCGATGAGCCGGTGGGCGTTGAGCGCTTGCGCCGCCTTGCGCAGCGGCTCGATCTCTTTTGCGCACCTACGCGCGCCCGGAAGATCTTCGACGCTGATGTAGATCGCATTCAAGAATCGCCGCGAAGACGAGTAGTAAGGGGATGGTTGATATGGCAGCGTCGGCAGCTGCGCTCCGAGCGGGTTGAGAAGGATGAGCGATGCGCCCCTGCGCTTCGCCGAGCGCCCGAAGCGCCGCAGGTCCGCGAAGTCGCCGACCCCCCAGCTGTCGCGTGACCGCAGCGCGTAAAGCTGAACCGCCCAGCCCCAGACGCGTCCGGGTGCGGGTGCGCATGGCCCTGGCGGCAGCTCGTAGCGATTGGTTCGGGCCGGGCGGTCTTTGGTGGCGCCGAGGGCGTCGAGGACAGCCTCCACCGCGGCGGGGCTGGCGGTGACCTTCTCGCCGGTGTACCCGAAGTATTCGGGGACTACGCCCCAGCTCTGCGCGCGATCCACCATCCTCGAAGGCAAGTATCGTTGCTGCCGTGGGACGGCTTTATCACGTGCCTTCCGAAGCGTGCACCTCGGCCACCGCCCAGACAGCGGGAATGTCGCGGATGGCGGCGCTGTCCGGCGACTCCGTCGGCAGCCGTGCGATCTGGATGGGCGAGACGCATGTGGCCCCCGGGGTTGCGTCCGGACCACATCACCACGGAAAGAGTGAAACCGGGATCTATGTCGTGTCGGGCAACCCGTCGTTCATCTATTCAGAGGATGGGCGTGAGATACGAGTGCAAACCAAGCCTGGCGATTACATCTACATCCCGCCGTTCGTCCATCACATCGAATCGAACGCGCACTCCGCGCTCGAGGCCGTGGTCGTTATCGCTCGCACCACGCAAGAAGCGATCGTCGAGAACCTGGACGAGCTCTAGTCTCATGCACGACTGATGGCGGTGAGCTCCGCGCTGGGTGGCGCGGTCCGAAGGCGCGAGGACCCGAGGCTGGTCGCGGGTGCGGGGCAGTACACCGACGACGTCCGCCGGCCTGGATCTGTGCATGCCGTGTTCGTGCGCTCGACGCTCGCCCACGCTCGCTTACGTCGCGTTGACGCAGGCGAAGCCGCGACGATGGCAGGCGTCGTCGGCGTGTTTCTGGCACGTGATCTCGGGCTGAAACCGCGAGCCCAGTTTCCAGCCCCAGACACGATGGCCCGGCCGCCTCTCGCAACCGATGTGGTTCGGTTCGTCGGGGACATGATCGCCGCTGTCGTCGCCGAGACCCAGGCCGAGGCCATCGATGCCGCGGCGGCGGTGGTGGTCGACTATGACCCGTTGGTTCCGGTCGTCGATACCGCTGCCGCCCTCGAGCCGGGATCGGCAATCATCCATCCCGCCAACGAGAGCAACCTGGCGTTCCGGGTCGAGCTCGGGCAGGCCGGCGCGCTCGATCGTGCCGAGGTCATCGTTCGCGGCCGGTTCGTCAACCAACGTCTCGCCGGCGTGCCAATCGAAACCAATGCGGTGATCGCGGAACCCGATGGTGAGGGCGGGCTGCGTATGTGGGTGTCAAGCCAGGTGCCGTTCCGGGTTCGCGACGAGGTGGCCGAGGCGGTCGGCCTACCGGAGGCGAAGGTCCGCGTGGTCACACCTGACGTCGGCGGCGGATTCGGCGCCAAGCTCGCCACCTATCCCGAGCACAGTGTTGTCGGCGCCCTGGCGATGAAGCTGGGCCGTCCAGTTCGGTGGCTGGAGTACCGCACCGAGAGCATGGTCGCGATGACGCATGGCCGGGCCCAGCTTCAGAAGGTGAGCTTGGGCGCGATGCGCGATGGCACTCTGGTCGGGCTGGAGGTCGAGCTGATCGGCGATGCCGGAGCGTATCCCGCCATCGGTGCGTACTTGCCACTTCTGACGGGCCAGATGTCGTGTGGGGTGTACGACCTGCCCAAAGCGTGGGTGCGCGCTCGGGCCTCAAGCACCAACACGTCGGTGGTCGCGGCCTACCGCGGCGCGGGCCGGCCCGAGGCGACCGCATTGATCGAGCGCGCTATGGACATGCTCGCGGATGAGCTTGGCATCGATCCCGCCGACCTGCGGCGCCGCAACCTGATCACGCCGCCGTTCCCTCATGACACTCCGACGGGTGTCACTTACGACTCAGGCGACTATGTGCGCGCGCTCGATGTCGCGCTCGCGGCGGCTCATTACAAGGAGCTGCTGCGCGACCAGGAGGTGCGCAGGAATCGGGGGGATCGGCTCCAGCTCGGAATTGGGATCTCGTGCTATGTCGAGGTGACCGCGGGCGGCACCCCGATGGAGCACGCGGCTGCGCGGGTGGATGCCGACGGCAGCTTCACCATTCACGCGGGTACGACGTCGAGCGGGCAGGGGCACGAGACGGCATACGCTCAGCTGGCGGCGGCGTTGCTGAAGGTGCCGATGGAGTCGGTGCGCGTGATCGAATCGGATACCGGTGTGGTCAAGAGCGGAGACGGGAGCTACTTCTCGCGCTCGCTGCAGCTGGGTGGAAGCGCCGTGCGCGGCGCGTGTGTTTCGTTGATCGAAAAGGCTCGCGAAGAAGCGGCGCGGCGGCTGGAGGCGAATGTGGAGGACATTGTTCGCATCGAAGGCGGGCGGTTTGGTGTGCGTGGGGTGCCTGCGTCCTCGCTGGGGTGGGCGGACCTTGCTGCCAACGCCGTCCTGGTCGCCGAGGAGGACTTCGTCCAGACCGACCAGACGTTTCCGTTCGGGTGCCACATCGCCGTGGTCGAGGTCGACACGGAGACGGGCGAGGCGCGCCTCGTGCGGCATGTGGCGGTTGATGACTGCGGCACGATTCTCAACCCGATGCTCGTCGAGGGCCAGGTCCACGGCGGCATCGCGCAGGGAATCGGGCAGGCCTTGTACGAGGAGTTCGTGTACGACGCCGACGGAAACCCATTGACGACGAGCCTGGTCGACTACGCGATCCCGAGCATCGGGGAGATTCCGCCTATCGAGACTCTGCATACCGAGACACCGTCGCCGCACAACCCACTGGGCGCGAAGGGCGTTGGGGAGGCGGGGACGATCGGGTCGACGCCGGCGGTGCAGAACGCGGTGATCGACGCGGTCTCGCACCTCGGCGTGCGCCACATCGACATGCCCTGTCACCCGATGCGGGTGTGGGAGGCGATCCAGGCCGCGATGTTGCGCTCATAAGGCGGCGGTAGGCCGCGCGTTAACAAGCTGGGTTCCGGTGTCGAACTTATGTTCGTAACCTGGCGACATGGACGAAAAAGCAGCGCCGATCAAGGAGTCTGGCGAGGAGCGGCGGGCTCGGATGATGCGCAAGCGGAAGGCCATCGACTTGATGGAGCTGTCCTTTGCCGAAGATGCGGCCGCTTTTGCGTCGACGGACGAATATGACGAGTTGGGCTTTGTCAGCCCGATCGACTGGATTCGGTTCAACTGCCATATGACCAGCGGCGCCGCCGCAGCCAGCGTTGCGGTAGGCAGGACGATGGATCGGTTGCCTCGCAGCGTCGAGGCCGTGTCTCAGGGCGAGATCGGGCTCGCGCATGTGACGGTCATGGCCAGGACGGCAGAGGCTCTGAAGGACCGCTTCGACGAGCGTCCGCTGATCGAGTACGCGCGTGAGCACACGCCTGGAAAGTTCCACTTCTACTGTCAGCACGCAAAGCATGCCGCCGACGCCGACGGGTATGCCGAGACGGAGGCCGACCAGGCCCAGAGCCGGCGCCTCTCGCTCAGCACCTGGATCGACGGCTCGATGGTCTTGAGTGGCGTGCTCGACGCTTTCGGTGGCGCCGCCTTACGGGCCGCGCTCGAGCCGCTCGCGCACAGGTCGGGCGAGCACGACAAGCGTGAACGCGGGCAGAGGCTCGCGGATGCGCTCGTTGAGCTGGCGTCGGGAGGCCCGCATCCTGCGAGCATTCAGGTCACGAGCTCCGTCGAGACCCTGCTTGGATTGGCGGGCGCCTCGGCCGCGGACATGGAGTTCTCGCTGCCGATCTCGTCGAAGATCGTCGAACGACTGGCTTGCGACTGCAGCGTCACGCGCGTCCTGCTCGACTCGGAATCGGCTGTCATCGACGTTGGTCGGGCGAAGCGGGTGGTGTCAGGTCCCGCGCGTCGAGCGTTGGCCGCACGTGACGGAACGTGCCGCTGGCCGGGGTGCGACCGGCCGGCGTCGTGGACCGCGGCGCACCACGTCGTGCACTGGGTCCATGGCGGCACGACGGACCTCGACAACCTGATCCTTTTGTGCCACCGCCATCATTGGATGGTCCACGAAGGGAAGTGGCAGCTGGTCCGATCGGATGATGGCCGAATGCTGGCGATCCCGCCCACGGTGAGGTTTGGGATGGCTGCTGCCTCCAGGCCTGATCCTCAACCTGAGCCCTTCGGCGACGAAGGAGTCGACGGCGATGCCGGCTACGACTCTTCTTCGTAGCCCAGGATCGGGCGCAGCCACCGCTCGGCCTCGGCCAGCGGCATCGACTTGCGGCGCGCGTAGTCGTCGACCTGGTCGCGGCCGACCTTGCCCACCATGAAGTACCGCGACTCCGGGTGCGCGAAGTACAGCCCGGCGACGGCGGCGGTCGGGGTCATCGCGAACGACTCGGTGAGCTCCATCCCGATCGAGGGCGCGTCGAGCAGATTGAACAGGGTGCCCTTCTCGGTGTGGTCGGGACATGCGGGGTATCCGAAAGCGGGTCGGATGCCGCGGTACTTCTCGCCGATCAGGTCTTCGCTTGTGAGCTTCGGCCCTTTCTCGTACCACGAGCGCCGTGCCACCTCATGGAGATATTCCGCAAACGCCTCCGCCAGGCGGTCAGCGAGCGCCTTGACCATGATCGCGTGGTAGTCGTCGTGCTCCGCGCTGAACTTCGCGGCCAGCTCGTCCACGCCCAAGCCGGCCGTCACCGCGAAAGCGCCGATGTGGTCGCCCCCAGGCGCCACGAAATCGGCCAGCGAGTAATAGGGCTTTTCGTCGCCGTGGTCGACCTGCTGGCGCAGCATCGGGAACCGGACGCCGTTGTCGAGCACGAGGTCGTCACCTTCCGAGCGCGCCGGCCAGAAACCGTAGACGCCTTTCGCGCGCAGCCATCCCTTGGCCTGGATCTCGTCAAGCAACTCCTTCGCGTGGGCGAACAGCTCGCGCGCGGCGGCTCCATGTGATGGGCTGTCGAGGATCGCGGGGAACTTGCCTTTCAGCTCCCACGCGTGGAAGAAGAAGGTCCAGTCGATGTACTCACGCAGCTCAGAGAGCTTCGGCTCGATCACCCGCGTCCCTGTGAACGGCGGCGCCGGGAGCTCGCTGAAGTCGAGGCGCGCCCGCTTCGACCGCGCCTCCGCCAGGGTGAGGAGCGGGCGCTTCGACGTGGTGTGCTGCGAGCGCAGCTTGTCCTGGAGCGCCCGGTTGTCGCGGTCGAAAGTAACTTTGCGCTTTTCGTCGAAGAGGTCCGACACCACCCCGATCACGCGCGACGCATCCAATACATGTACGGTCGACCCCGTGTAAGCGGGCGCGATGCGCACCGCCGTGTGCTGCTTGGACGTGGTCGCGCCGCCGATCAGCAGCGGGATCGTGAACTGCCGGCGGGTCATCTCTTTGGCTACCGTGACCATCTCGTCGAGGGATGGCGTGATGAGGCCCGACAGGCCGACGGCGTCGGCGCCGAGCTCGATCGCAGTGTCCAGGATCTTTTCGGCCGGCACCATCACGCCGAGGTCGTGGACCTCGTAGTTGTTGCAGCCCAGCACGACCCCGACGATGTTCTTGCCGATGTCGTGAACGTCGCCCTTGACCGTCGCGAGCACCAGCTTGCCGCGCACCTGCTGGCTCCCCGACGCCTCCTTTTCCGCTTCCATGAACGGCTGGAGGTAGGCGACGGCGCGTTTCATCGCGCGCGCGCTCTTCACGACTTGCGGCAGGAACATCTTGCCCGCGCCGAACAGGTCACCGACCACCTTCATGCCATCCATCAGCGGCCCTTCGATCACCATCAGCGGCCTGGCGTATTTCTGGCGCGCCTCCTCTGCGTCGGCCTCGATGTACGCGACCTCGCCATGCAGGACGGCGTATGCGAGGCGGTCTTCGACGGTTCTCTCGCGCCACGAAAGGTCGACCTCGCGCTTCATGCCCGCGCCCGAGACTGACTTCGCGAACTCCACCAGGCGCTCGGTGGCGTCCGGGCGCCGGTCGAAGATGACGTCTTCGACCAGCTCGAGGAGGTCCTTCGGGATGTCCTCGTAGACGGCCAGCTGGCCGGCGTTGACGATGCCCATGTCGAGTCCGGCACGGATCGCGTGATAGAGGAACGCGGAGTGCATCGCCTCGCGCACGCGGTCGTTGCCGCGGAACGAGAAAGAGAGGTTGGAGACGCCGCCTGAGATGCGTACGCCCGGGCATCGCCTCTTGATCTCTGAGGTGGCCGCGAGGAACGCTTTGGCGTAGCCGGCGTGCTCTTCGATCCCAGTCGCGATGGCGAGGATGTTGGGGTCGAAGATGATGTCCTCGGGGTGGTATCCGGCCTTCTCGATGAGCAGCTTGTACGCGCGCTCGCAGATGCCGACCTTGCGCTCCAGCGTGTCCGCCTGGCCCTTCTCGTCGAAGGCCATCACCACGACCGCGGCGCCATATTCGCGAACCAGCCGCGCCTTCTCCAGAAAGGCCTCTTCGCCCTCCTTGAGGCTGATCGAGTTGCACACGCCCTTGCCCTGCAGGCACTTCAGTCCCGCCTCGAGCACGGTCCACTTGGAGCTGTCGACCATGATCGGGATGCGCGCGATCTCCGGCTCGGTCGCGATGAGATTGAGGAAGCGCGTCATCGCCTCCTCGGAGTCGAGGAGGTCGGCGTCCATGTTCACATCGAGCAGGTTGGCCCCACCGCGCACCTGGTCGAGGGCCACCTGTACCGCGCCGGTGAAGTCGCCTGACTCGATCAGGCGGCGGAACCGCAACGAGCCCGTGACGTTGGTGCGCTCGCCGATGACGACGAATCGAGTGTCGGGCCCGATCTCGAACGGCTCGAGGCCGCTGAACCTGGCTCGCGCTACGCGTTCCGGCACTCTGCGCGGCGGGATGCCGGCAAGCGCCTTGCGAATCTGCCGGATATGGTCAGGGGTCGTGCCGCAGCAGCCGCCCGCTGCGTTCAGGAATCCGCTGGTCGCGAATTCGCGAATCAAGCGGCTCGTAATCGGCGGGTCCTCGTCAAAACCACCGAACGAGTTCGGGAGCCCTGCATTCGGGTAGCACGTGACGTAGACGTTCGCCGCGTGCGAGAGCGCCTCGATATAGGGCCGCATCTCGGTCGCGCCCAGCGAGCAGTTGATGCCGGCCGCGAACGGGTCGGCGTGCTCGATCGAGTTCCAAAAGGCCTCGACCGTCTGCCCGGACAGGTTGCGGCCGCTCCGATCGACGATGGTGACCGAGATGAACAGGGGCAGCTCCGGCGCCACCTCCTTGACGGCCGCGATCGCGGCTTTCGAGTTGAGGGTGTCGAAGATCGTCTCGATGAGCAGGAAGTCCACGCCCCCGTCGCGGAGCGCCCGCGCCGCCACCGCGTAGCCGTCGCGCAGCTCGTCGAAGGTGATGTCGCGGTAGGACGGATCCTCAACTTTAGGCGAGAGAGACAGCGTGACGTTTGTCGGGCCCAGCGAACCGGCTACGAACCGGTTCTCGTACTTGTCGACGGCCTCGCGCGCGAGCCGTGCCCCCTCGAAGTTGATCTCGTAGGTCAGGTCCTCGAGCCCATAGTCGGCCTGAGAGACAGGGGTCGCGGTGAATGTGTTGGTGGTGATGAGGTCAGCGCCCGCCTCCAGGTACTCCCGGTGGATGCGGCTGACGACGTCCGGGCGCGAGAGGTTGAGGATGTCGACGTTGTTCTTGAGCAGCTTCGGGTGGTCCCGGAACCGCTCGCCGCGCCAGTCCTCCTCGTTCAAACCCTGCTTCTGCAGGAGCACGCCTATAGACCCGTCGAAGATCACGATCCGCTGCTTGAACAGCTGGTCGAGACGCTCGCGGCTGGAGGTGCGGGCCGTGGCTGCGGTGACCATGTGGACCCTTTAGAGTACCGAGGGTGGCCTGATTCAGGCTCCGGCCGGGCTCCAGACCTGGAATGTCCCGTAGTCGAAGAGAAGCCGACGCCCGCTGCTCGGCAGCTCGTCGATCGCGAGAATCCAGGTGAACGCGATCATCGACGCGGTGAGTGGCGCGACGGTCGTGATCCACCATTCGAGCGTCCGCGACCGGAGCCGCCCGGTACGGCGCAGCCCAGGGCTGTGGCGGCCATGCCACCGAGCCTAAGTGAACCGCCAGCCTACAATCGGCATCGATGGGAGCGGCGCGTATCGGGCGCGTGGGGCCGGAGCCACGGCTGTCGGTGGTTGTGCTCGTCTACAACGAAATCGACAGCATCGAGCCCCTGCAGGAAGAGCTGACCGGGGTCCTCGAAGGACTCGACATGTCGTACGAGATCGTCTACATCGACGACGGCAGCCGCGACGGCAGCACCGAGAAGATGAGCCAGTTCGCCACGCACGACCCTCACGTGCGCGTCGTCAGCTTCCGCCGCAATTTCGGCCAGACAGCAGCCGTCCAGGCCGGGATCGACAACAGCCGTGGCGAGATCCTGATCTTCATGGACGGTGACATGCAGAACGACCCACA
>VBGM01000050.1 GCA_005880855.1 Chloroflexota bacterium | reverse complement strand
GAGTCGCGGCACAACCTCGCCTATTGGCGCTGCCGGCCCGTCTACGGCGCCGGCGCCGGCGCGCACTCGTACGCCACGGACGGCTCGCGTGCCTGGCGCTCGTGGAACGTCGCCCGCCCGCGCGAGTACATCGCGGCCGCTCCGGCTCCCAAAGCCGATGGGGAGGAGCTGGACCCGCGCAAAGCGCGGGCGGAGGCCTTGATGCTCGGGCTGCGCACAGCCGAAGGGATCACGCGGCCTTTCGGCTTCGACGCCGAGCTCGACGGGTTGGCGTCGGCCGGGCTGATCAGCGCGGTCGATGGACGCCTCGTCCCGACCCGGCGCGGCATGGACCTGCACAACCAGATCGCGCTCGCGGTACTGTAGTCGGCACTCTCGCATCGAGAGTGCCAAACAGCATGGAAAATAGAAAGCAAGCCATCCTCCGGGCAGTGGTACACGAGTTCACCACGAGCGCCGTGCCGGTGGGCTCCCAGTCCCTGCACAGCCGGTATTTCGTGAACCTGTCGTCGGCGACCATCCGCAGCGAGCTCGCCGAGCTGGCAGACCTCGGCTACCTCACTCAGCCACACACTTCGGCGGGGCGCATCCCCACCGACTCCGGCTACCGCTACTTCGTCGACTTCCTGATGGACCTCGAGGAGGTGCCGGAACGGGTCCAGCACTTCATCAATGACGAGCTCCGGCAGACCACCGCCGACGTCCAGGGCCTGGTCGAACGTGTGGCCATGACGACTGCGGCCGTGACGCAGAACGCATCAGTCGCCAGCGCCCCGCATGGTTCACAAGGCCGGATCAAGCACGTCGACCTCGTCTCGCTCGAGCCGAAGGAGGTGCTGCTGATCCTCCTCCTCGAAGGCAACCTGCTGCGCCAGCAGGTCGTCCAGGTGACCGACGCCGCCGCTCAGCCTGAGCTGACGCTGCTCGCCGCCGGGCTCAACGACTCGCTGGGCGGCAAGGGCGGCGAGGAGGTGCGGAGGCACTATGAGGGCGCTGCCCTCGGCATGGAAAAGGAATTGCTCGGCCGTATCGTCGCGGCCCTCGACCAGTACGAGCAAGGCGCCGAGAACCTGGTCGTGCACGACGGTGTTCGCAACCTGCTTCGCCAGCCGGAATTTGCCGAATCGTCGCGCTTGCAGCAGGTGCTCGAGGTGCTGGAGGAAACCCGCTACCTGACGGTTCTCCTGCGCCAGCTCATCGGCAACTCTGACCTGCAGATCGTCATTGGCTCCGAGAATGCGTCGAGCCAGCTCCAGGGATGTGCGGTGGTGCTGACGACGTACGGACCTTCGAATCAGCTCAAGGGCGTGCTGGGCGTGATCGGCCCGACGAGGATGGCCTACAGCCAGACAGTGGCTCGCTTGAGGGCGGTGGCGCGGGGAGCGAGCGAGCGCATGCAGGAGCTCGGGGTTTGACAGCCGTGCCCGCCGCGGTATCTAAGCAATAGCCATGACCACCCGAAAGTATCCCCACGAGCCTCACGAGAGCGAGCGCGGGCGCGAGACCGCGGAAACACCAGCCGCGAGGGAGACGGCCAAGCTGGAAGGCAAGATCGCGGAGCTGGAATCGGCGGCGGCCGAGTCCAAGGATCGCTACATGCGGCTGGCGGCGGACTTCGAGAACTTCAAGAAGCGCGCGCGCCAGGAGCAGCTCGAGACCATCCAGCACGCGTCGGCCGAGCTCATCAACCGGCTGCTCCCCGGCCTGGACGACCTTCACAAGGCGCTCGATCACAGGCCGAAGGGCATCGATCAGTCGTGGTTGAAGGGCGTCGAGCTGAGCGTTCGCAAGCTGGAGGAGGCGCTCACCGCGCACGGGCTCGAGGCCATCGACGCGGTCGGCAAGCGCTTCGACCCCAAGCTCCACGAGGCGGTCGGTCACGAGGAGTCGCTCGAGCATCCGGAAGACACGGTGGTCTCGGAGCTTCGGCGCGGCTACCGCATCCGTGACCGCGTAGTGCGGCCGGCGCTCGTCAAGCTCGCGCGGCGCCCGGAGCTTCCCGCTGAGTCGAGCTCGGGTTCCGAGTCGGTCGACGGCAACCCCAAAGCCTGAATATTTAACTCGTGGCGGTAAAGCGCGACTACTACGAGGTCCTTGGCTGCAGCCGCCAGGCGTCCCCTGACGAGCTGAAGAAGGCGTTTCGGAAGATCGCCATGGAGTCCCACCCGGACCGCAACCCGGACGACCCGGTTGCGGCCGCTCGCTTCAAGGAGGCGAGCGAGGCGTACGCGGTGCTGTCCGACACGGGGCGCCGGCGGAGCTACGACATGTTCGGCCACGCCGCCGTCGATACAGGCGGCGGTCCGGCCGTGGACTTCTCGGATATGCCGTTCGCCGACATCTTCGACACCTTCTTCGGCGGCGGCGTCGGGTCGCGGTCGCGCCGGCAGCGATCGGATCGCGGCGACGACCTCCGCTACGACATGACCATCACCTTCGAGGAGGCGTTCACCGGCGTCGAGAAAGAGATCGACGTCCCGAGGCTCGCGACGTGCGAGCGCTGCTCGGGCAACGGCGCCGAGCCCGGCACCGGGACCGAGACATGTCCCGGCTGCGGGGGTTCGGGGCAGATCCGTCGAGCCCAGCAGTCGATCTTCGGCTCGATCGTCACCCAGATCACCTGCCCCACATGCGGCGGTGCGGGCCGCTTGCTGAAGAGCCCCTGCACCCTATGCCGCGGCCAGGGCCGAACGACCATCACGCGCCGGCTCGCCGTGCGCATACCCGCGGGTGTCGACACGGGTTCGCAGATTCGCCTCAGCGGCGAGGGCGAGGCCGGGATCCGCGGCGGCCCTCCAGGCGACCTTTACGTGGTGCTTCGTGTCAAGCCGCACCCGCACCTGGCGCGCCGCGATCAGAACGTCATCTACGAGCTTCGCGTCAACATCGTGCAGGCCGCGCTCGGTGACAGGATCGAGATCCCGACGCTCGATGGCCCGGTTGAGATCGCGATCCCCGCGGGGACGCAGCACGGTCAATCGTTCAGGCTCGCGGGCAAGGGCATGCCCGACGTCCGTGGCGGCCGGCGCGGAGACCAGTACGTGCTGGTGCAGCTGGTCGTCCCGAAGGACCTGACGGTCGAGCAGAAAGCAATGCTTCGCAAGGTCGGCGGCCTGACGGGTAAGCCGGAGAAGGTGTCGAAAGGCTTCTTCGAAAAATTGCGCGACGCGATTTCGTTGGACGGCTAGACAGCCGCTTCTCAGCAAACTCCCAGCTTCCAGGCATAACCTGTCGCAGTCCTGGGTAGTTATTTCCGGGTAATGCTGATTGGGCTGTAGCCCCGTAGGGTATTAGGGGAAAGAAAGTGGCAAAAACGATCGATCTCGAGTTGACCCGAGCTGAGGTGGAGGTGATCGAGCTAGAAGCTCGCCTCCGGGTTGTGCCGATGAACGACACCCAGCTGTCGGACGCCCTCAAAGCCGCCCTTGCGGCCAAGAAGGAGCGCCTGGCGAAGCTGCGGACCCAGCATGCGGCCGCCGGCAAGCCCCGCCGGGGCACCCAGGACGGCGATGGGGCCGACCAACCGCTTCCCCTCCATGCCACCCGCCGGCCGCCTCTCAAGCGGTCGGTCCCTCAGCGCCCGAACGCGAAGTCGGCCAAGTAGCGCTCAGCCGGCGCCCCCGGCTGTTAAGTGTCTATTGCGCTGGCGCAACAGGACCGTGTCCCGAACGTTATCGTTCGACGTGGTGAAAGTGGCCCTCGGCCCGTGTCGGGCCGGCCAGCAGGTACGTGTCGGCTGAGAGGAGTGCGTCTGCGGGAAGGCCCGCCGACAACCCGTTCAGCCTGATTCCCGGCGCCTGGGCCGGCTCGGACCCGCTTCGGTCGTGGCGGCTGGCCACCATCAACGGCATCGGGGCGGCGGCCATCATCGCGGCTGTCGCCTTCCGGCTTTCGAGGGCGCAGATGCCCTCCTATGCGGTGCAACAGGAGCTGATCCTGATCAGCGCCGGCGTGGTGTTCGCGATCATAGCCATTGCCGTCAGGGCCTCGCGACTCGCGACGAACCTGGCGATCCAGGTCCTCCTGATGATCGTCAGCACCGTGCTGACCGTACTCGTCCTTGGAGTCGCCGGCCCCTGGCTTGGCGACGACCTGCCCCCACTCGCTGCGGCTGCTTTCGCAACGATCCTCCTCCACTTCGAGCTCGGGCTCCACGCGCGCCACTTCGCTTACCTCTTCGCAGTCGCGATCGCCGGAGTCGGCGCCCTCTGGATCTATGCCGCGACCCAGCTCATGGTCTCGTTCAGCGCGATCGCCATCTGGTCTTTCGTGCTGCTCGGGCTGGGCCTGCTGGCCTTCCTCACCCGGCGTTCTGTCGACCGCGAGATGAGGGTCCAGGTCGATCGCCAGGCCTCCCTTCTCCTGTCCATCAGCGACCTGGGCGAGGGTCTCCTGATCACCGAGGACGGCCGGTATGTCGCGAGCAACGATGCCTACGTCAAGCTGACCGGCTACACGCAGCAAGAGCTTCGGGCGCTGCCATCACTCATCGACCTGGCGCCGCCCGAAGAGCAGGCAACGCTGCGGACCACCTACTCGAAACGCACCGCCGGCGATGTGGCACCTGTCCGGTACCGGGCGGGCCTCATCGCCAAGGATGGCCGCCGGCTGCAGGTGGAGGTCGCCATCCACCAGATCGACGCGGAAGGCCCTCACCGGCTGCTGGCGCTGGTGAGCGACATCACCGAACGGCACCGCGCCGAGCAGGCGGAGCGGCAGAGCGAGATGCGCTTCCGCACCCTGTTCGAGCAGGCCCAGGCGGGCATGACGTTCGCGGGCCTGGACGGAAAGATCATGTCGGTCAACCCGGCCTACTGCGAGCTGCTGGGTTACGCCGCCGACGAGCTGAAGACGATGTCGGTGTACGACGTCACCTTTCCCGACGACGTCGACGCGACCAAAGAAGCCCAGCGCCGGATGATCACCGGCGAAGAGGCGAATTTCCGGTTCGAGAAGAGATTCCTTCGCAAGGATGGCGACGTCCTGTGGACCGACGTCGCCGTGCGGCTCGTTCGAGACGTCGACAACAAGCCGCTTTATTTCCAGACCGTGATCATCGACATACGCGATCGCAAGCGGGCCGAGGTCATGCAGTCCGCGCGATTCGCCGTGACCCAGGCGCTGGTGACTTCGCCGGGATGGGACCGGGCCGCGCCGCATGTCCTCGAAGGCCTCTGCGAAGCGCTCGATTGGGAGCTGGCTGAATACTGGGAGGTCGACCTGCAGCGCGAGGCGATGCATTTCATGACCTCGTGGAAGCGCCCGGGCCGTGATACCTCCGCTTACGAGGCGACCGCGCGTGATGCTTCGTTTCGTCGCGGCGAGGGGCTGGCGGGGAAGGTGTGGGAATCGGGTGCGCCGATCGCCATCACCGATGTGTCGGCGGATGGCTCGGCTCGAATGGCGGCCGCGGCCGCGAGCGGGCTCAAAGGCATTGCGGGATTTCCGGTGCGAAGCGGGCGGCGAGTGGTCGGAATGATCTCGCTCCACACATGGGCGCCGCGGCATTTGGACGACGGGCTCACCGCTGTCATGACCGACATCGGCTCGCAGATCGGCGAGTTCGTCGAGCGCAAGCGTGCCGAGGTCGCGCTGCAGGACAGCGAAAAGCGGATGCGCTCGGTCCTCGACAACGTCTCCGATGGCCTGGCGACGCTCGACAGCACAAGCGTCATCGAGTCGGCAAACCCGGCCGTAGTCAAGCTCTTCGGCTACCTCGAGGAAGAGCTGGTCGGCCAACCGGTCGACACCCTCATCGCCACCACCCACCGCAGCGGGTTCGTCAACTACCTGCAGCGGCGGCTCAAGCTCGACCTGCCATCGAGCGGCGCCCACGAGACGATGGGCAAGCGGAAGAACGGCAGCCTGTTTCCGCTCGAGTTCGTCGTCAGCTCGATGCACGTCGGTGCGCGTCACCTCTTCATCGCCACCATGCGCGACATCTCCGAGCGCAAGGCACACACCGATGCCCTCGAGTACCAGGCCCTCCACGATGCGCTGACGGGGCTGCCGAACCGCAGCCTTTTCGGCGACCGTTTGCGGCAGGCGCTGCTGTCGGCGCGCCGCAACCAGCGCATGTTCGGCGTGCTGCTGCTCGACCTCGATCGCTTCAAGGACATCAACGATGCGCTTGGCCACGACCGCGGGGACAGCCTCTTGCAAGAGGTGACCGCCCGCCTGCGCGGGGTGCTGCGGGCCACCGACACCATCGCCCGGTTGGGCGGGGATGAGTTCGCTGTGCTCACCACCGACGCCAAGCATCCAGACGATGTCGTCTCCACCGCGCGAAAGATCCTCGCGGCGCTGGAGGGTCCGTTCGCGATTGGCGATCAAATGGTCGAGACGGGCGCCTCGATCGGCATCGCTCTGTATCCCGTGCATGGCGACGATCCGGGCACTCTGCTGCGGCGGGCGGACGTTGCGATGTACGTTGCCAAGCGCGGCGGCGGTGGATGCTCGCTGTACGCGCCGGAGCAGGAGGCGCAAAGCCTGCGCCGATCGGGTCTCGCCGGCGAGCTGCGCCGATCGATCCCGCAGGGGGAGATGACGCTCCACTATCAGCCACAGGTGCTGCTTGGCAGCGGCACCGTTTATTCGGTCGAAGCGCTCGTGCGCTGGAACCATCCGCGCGAAGGCCTGATGCCGCCCGACCGGTTCATCCCCATGACCGAGGAGACCGGCGTCATCCATCCGTTGACGGCGTGGGCTCTTGACTCGGCGCTCAATCAGCTCTGCAAGTGGTTGGCCGCGGGCATCGATGTGTCGGTGGCGCTGAACGTTTCGCCGCGCATCATCGAGGACCACTCGCTGGAGGAGATGGTCGCGCAGGCGTTGGAGGCCACGAAGGTGGAGCCTCGCCGGCTGACGCTGGAGATAACCGAGGGCGTGGCGATGGCCGCCGCGGCGGCGAAAGCCCTGCACACGCTGAACGACATGGGCGTGCGACTTTCTCTCGACGACTTCGGCACCGGTTACTCGTCGCTCCTCTACCTGATGCGCCTGCCCGTACACGAGATCAAGATCGACCGCTCGTTCATCGCGGGCCTCGGCACCGAGCCGGACTCTGGAGCGATCGTGCGGTCGGCTGTCGGCCTCGGCCATAACCTCGGGCTGCGCGTCGTTGCGGAGGGTCTGCAGGACCGGCTTGCCGAGGCAGTGTTGATCGAGGCAGGGTGCGACGCGGCGCAGGGCTTCCTGTTCGGTCGGCCTGTTACCGATGCCGAGATGACAACCCAGCTCATGACCAACCCGGGCTCTAAGACCGCGACGGCCGAACCTTCGACTGAAGAGGGTACTGTCGCCTCTTAGTTCAGGAAGCTCGCGATCCCCAGCTCATATAGATCAGGGTGCGCGCGGAGCGCGTGAAAGAGGACCTCGCCATCGAACGCTCGCACGTCGTACTGGCACAGGGTCACCGTGGGGAAGCGCTTCGCGATCCCGTTGAAAGCCATCTCGTACGAGATCATCTCGTTGTCCGAGACGAAGAGAGTCCGCTCTGAGCGCATCTCGCCGACAACGCGGATCAGGTTCGGACCAGCCGCCAGTGAGTTGGACAAGGCCCGCTCCCAAAACGCAAGGGCAGAATCGACTTTCTCCCCGGGACCGGCGACTGCGACGAACATCCCGCTACGAACGGCTGACTCGATATCGACGCCTTCTTCGTTTCGGAGTGCCTCCATGTATGCGTCGAGCACCTCGGCCCCAGCAGCGAGAAAGCACGGTTGGCCTCGAAGCAAGCCCTCGCGGAAGAACGGAATGGTCAGGCGCAGGCGACCCTCGTCGCTGTTGTAAAAGGTCGCCACGTGGCTGTGGAGTGGAAGGGCGGTGCCTCCCACCAACACCTGTTTCTGGACCCCGTCGTGGGTCGTCTTCGGTATAGGGCTCGCCGGCACAAGAAACCGTTGCAGGTCCGGCTCGGTGAAGCGGCGCTCCCGCCGGCGCCCGACACGCCGCGCTGGGAGCAGGCCGCTGTCGCTCCATCTCCGAACTGACGCCTGGCTCACACGGAGGAACCGCGCCGCCTCCGCTGTGTTCAACAGCTTGTCGGCCATCGCGCCTACTAGTTCAGAAACGTCGCGATTCCGAAGCTGTACAAATCCGGGTGAGCCCTGATGGCCAAAAAGATCGTTTCGCCATCGAACACCCGGACGTCGTATTGGCACAAGGTCACCGCAGGCAGACGTTTGGCGATCGTATTGAAACCAACCTCGAATTCGATCATCAGAGGGTCGGACTCGAAGGCTTTTCGGGCTGAGCTCATCTCGCCGACGACCCGCAGCAAGGTGGGGCCGTTGGCGAGCGCGCGGGTCAGAACCTGCTCCCAGAAGCGAAGCGCCTCTGCCACCGAGCTCCCAGGTCCAGGGGCTGTCGTCAGCTTTCGGTCACGAATCGCCGCGTCGACATCGATGCCGTCGCTGCCATCCAGGGCCTTTAGATACGCTGCGAGCGTATCGCCCTCTGCGACGAGAAAGCAGGGCTGGCCTGATTTCAAGCCTTCACGTAGGACCCTCATCGCTGTTGTAAAAGGTCGCCACGTGGCTGTGGAGGGGAACGGCGGTCCCGCCGATGAACACCTCTTTCTGGACACCGTCGTGGGCTGTCTTCGAAGCCGGGCTCGCAGGCGCAAGGAACCGCTTCAGGTCCGCCTCTGTGAAGCGGCGCTCCCGCCGGCGTCCGACACGCCGTGCGGGAAGCAGGCCGCCGTCGCTCCATCGTCGAACTGACGCCTGGCTTACACGGAGGAACCGAGCCGCCTCCGCTGTGTTCAACAGCTTATCGCTCATTGTGACTTTGGTCTCGCGTACTGACAGTATTGCAGAGATTGGGGTATTCTGTGTCCCAGGTTATGGTTCAAGCAGAGCCCCTTATCCGCCGGACCAAGCGCTAGCCAGGCGAACCTGTGGAACTCCGACAACTCAGAGCCTTTCTACATGTCGCCAACTCGCGTCATTTCGGCCGTGCGGCCACGGCGCTCAAGATCACGCAGCCAGCGCTGACTCAGCGCATCCAGGCGCTCGAGCGCGAGCTCCGGGTGCAGCTTTTCGAACGAAGCGCGAGAGAGGTGCATCTGACGGCGGCCGGCAACGTCCTGCTGCCTTACGCCAACACCCTCATCCAGGTCGAGGACAGCGCGCTGCGCGATCTGGCCGACAACGCGGCCGGACGGGCGGGCAGCCTGCGCGTCTCCTACCTGCTCCACGGCGACGTCGCCACGCAAGGGAAAATCGTCGCCGAGTTCAGGCGGAGGTATCAGGACGTCACCGTCCAGACGAGCGCCGCCTCCTCCAAATCAAATCTCGACCACCTCATCAGCGGCGCCGTCGACGCCGCGTTCATCGCGAGCTCGAATGTTGGGCCGGACGTGGCCACAAGACAGATGGGGCGGCGGGCCCTGATGCTGGCGCTGCCGGCGGATCATCCGCTGGCGAAGCTGGAACGGGTTCCAGCCACCTCGCTGCGCGGAGTTCCGATGATCATCTGGCCGCGCGAGTGGAACCCCGAGATCGCCACCTCGTTCCGCCAGTGGCTCTTGCGCAACCTCGGCGAGGAACCAAATATCGTTGCCGAGGAGCCAACCGAGCAGGCCTTCGCGGCTGTAGCCGCTTCGGGTTCGGCGGTCACCGTGGCCAGCAGCTGGCGGGAGTCTGTAGCTCCGATCGCGGGGATCGCCCTGCGCCCGCTGGTCCCGCAGCCTCTTCTCGATCACGAGATCGCTTACATGCGTCACAATCCTTCGCCTGCCCTGCAAAACCTGCTTCGCATCACGGACGAAATCGCGAAGACGAATCATTCCACTGAGGCATTAGAGGGAGACCTGCTCTAATTCCGGGCACGTGAAAGCCATCGTGCTCGGAGCGGCGGGTCTCTTGGGGTCGGAGCTGATGAAGTTGTTGCCCGACGCTGTCGGCCTCACGCGCGAGCAAGTGCCGGTGACAGACCTGGCGGCTCTCAACGGCGCACTCCCCCATTACCAGGCCGGCGTCGTCTTCAACTGCGCGGCGTACAACGCAGTCGACGCCGCCGAGGGCCAGCAGGAGGCCGCATACCAGGTCAACGCCCAGGGCGCTTTCAACGTCGCCCTCGCGTGCGCCGAGCACGACGCCCGCCTCATCCACTTCTCCACCAACTTCGTTTTCAGCGGGTCCCATGAGGGCGCGTACGTCGAGAAAGACGAGGTCGGGCCGCTCGGCGTCTACGCGAAGTCGAAGCTCGAAGGCGAAAAGCTCGTTGCGATGGTCGCGCCCCGCGCCTTGATCATCAGGACGGCGGCGCTCTTCGGAGGCGAGGCGGGTCGGAGCCGGCCAAGCTTTCCTGAACGGATTCTCGAGCGCGCGGCAGCCGGCGAGCGCTTGCGGGTCGTATCGGACCAGACCGTGAACCCGACCTATGCCGCGGACCTGGCCCGCGCGGCGATCGCGCTCGCGTCCTCTGATCTGGATGGTGTGGTGCACGTCGTCGGCGGCGGCTGCAGCGCATGGGACGTTCTGGCGCGCGTGACGCTGGCCGAGTTTGGCGTCGCCGCCACAATCGAGCCGGTGTCGACCTCCGATCTGGGTGCGCCGGCGGCCAGACCCCGCAACGGCTGCCTGGGATCGTCCCGCACGCAGGCGCTGAGGCCATGGCCCGAGGCGCTAAGAGAATGGGCTCTGACGAGGAAGCAAGCCAGGATCAAAAAGCCCTAAAAAAGGCTCGGGCCGGGCGATTTCTCGCACCGGCACCGAGCTTGGCTGCGGGGGGTGAGGTTCTATGTAGTTGAGAGCGGCCCCGGCCTCCATCCTTTCCGAAGGTCCTCCGAACCGGAACGCCTCGACCAGAAATTCTGCCAGGGAACCCAGCGCGCTAATGATCCACTTGTGCACAATTTCAAAGACAAAACGCCTACGCCGCTTTGGAATTACCAAGGGGTCAGCTTGTTCGACCCGATCCCATGGTGCTTATGATGCGTTCGTCTTCTACACGTCTTGCACTCCTTGATCGCGTCACCCCTCACCACCGGGCGTCCTGGCGTCCGCCAGGCGGTAGTTTGTTATGCCCGCATCGCCCCGGGCCCGGTTCGCGAGAATGGCACCGCACATGTCCGACGGTGATGGCGACCCGCTAAAGCCGAGGTCGCGCCACAACGGGCCGCGGCCCGATCGCGGACAGCTTCTCTGGTCGGTCTTCCTCAACGGACTCGTCGTGTTCGCGATCGTCATCGCGATCATCCCGATCGCGGCCCTCGTGCGAGGCATCGTCGATCTGGTCGCACACTCGCAGGCGGTCTCCGGCGAGGACGCGGTGGCCTACGGCCTTGCGTTCGTCGGGCTCTTCTTCGGCGCGATCTTCTTCACGTACGCGATCAAGTACTACCTGGGCACCGCGATCGTGCTCGTGACCACGCTGGTTCTAGGGGCCCGCAGCGGCGGCAACGGCAGCCAACACCCCGATGGCGATCGTCATGCGGCGGGCTTGAGCCGAATCAGCCGCGCCGCCAACGGCAACGGCAACGGCTACCACATCGACCTCGGCTACCACCCGTTCGTGTCGATACACGTCGCGGCTTACAACGAAAAGCGCGTCATCGAGCGGCTCCTCAACTGCCTCGATGAGCTCGATTACCCCGAGTACGAGGTGGTGGTCGTCGATGACTCCACGGACGAGTCGGTTCAGATCCTGCAGCGCTGGGCGGGCCGGCCTCGTTTCAAGATCGGCCACCGGACCAGCCGGTTGGGATTCAAGGGCGGCGCGCTGCGTGAGGCGCTGAAGGTCATGGACCCGCGCACGGAATATGTCGTGATCTTTGATGCGGACTCGATGCCGTTCCCGGACTCGATCGAGCGTTTCCTTCCTTACTTCTATCAGGCGAACGGGGATAAAGAGGTCACGCGCCGCGATGAGGTCGCGGCGGTGCAGAGCTATCAGTGGCACGTCCTGAACAAGTCCGAGAGCTGGCTCACCGAGGCGGTGCGCGCCGAATACGCCGGCAGCTACATGGTCGAGCGTCCATTCCAGGATGCCGTGGGTTCGCTGAAGATGATTGCGGGCACCGCATACATGATCCGCGCGGATATCCTGCGCGAGGTCGGCTGGGGCACAAGCCTCACCGAAGACTGGGAGCTCACCCTCAAGCTCTACGCACGCGGATACAAGGTCGCGTACACGCCGTGGGCTGAAACGCCGGCCGAGTGCGTCAGCACCTTCTCGAGGCTCGCGCGCCAGCGCATGCGTTGGGCGGAAGGACACACCTACAACGTCAGGAAATGGTTCCTGCCGATCATGCTGTCGCCCGCGGTTTCGCCGCTCGAGAAGGTCGAGTTCCTATTCGATGCGGCCTATTACTTGCAGGCGGCGCTCTTCGCCGCCGGCACTTTCTGCTGGCTGCTTTCCGAGGTGGTGCTTCGCGCCCACATCCCCGGGTGGACCGCGGCCCTCGGGTGGTCGCTCATCTTCTCGAATATCTTCGCGCTGCCGCTCATGAACCTCGGCGGCCTGATTCTGGAAGACTCCCCGGTACGTGACCTCCAGGGGGTGCTGGGCGCGCTGGTGCTCTCATTCGCCCTCGTTCCCTTCCAGGGTTGGGCCGCGCTCAAGGGCCTGTTGGAGAAAGAGGAAGGGCCATGGTTCCGAACTCCCAAGACCGGCATCATCACCGACCCGGTCAAGCACCTGCGCCGGCTGCACATGCTCAGGCGATGGCTGTTCGGCCCGCGCGGCGGCTACGCGCGCAAGCCGCCGGCAGCTGCTCCCCCCACCCGGCAAAGCGCTTCGCGCTCGCCCGGCCTCCCCACCCGGCATGTTGGCCAGCGATGGGTCGGTTGGTTCGTCGCCGGCTCGATGCTCGTCGCCTTTGGGGCGCTGGCGTGGGGCGCCACGCGCGTGACGCTCGTGCAGGCGGCCGGCAACCCGTTGTACATGCACGGAGCCGGCATCGCGCCGGGCTGCACCGTTCCAACGATGGACCAGCTGATAGGGTCGCGCGCGACGCCGTGCAGCGTCCAATCGAGCGCCGGCGGGGTGACGACCGTCTTCGAGTTCACCAACCTGCCGCTGCAAACCGTTTCGGCTGGCTTATGGGATTTCACCATGTTCTGGACCGGCGGCACCGGCGCCACCAACGACACGGTGACTCTGAGCGCGGGCATCTCGGCCACAGCCAGCTGTGTGGGATTCGTCGCCACTGTGCCCAATCCCCCAAGCACGTGGACCACCACATTCGGGTCGTCAGGCTCCAACACCACCAGCCCCTTGACAGTGAGCACGAGCGCGAGCCAGCTGCCTCTGGTCATTCCGGCCGGCGGGTCACTGTGCCTGCAGGTGGTCCTGACTCACAACACCGGTGGCAAACCGTCCATGACTTATGACGGCGGCGCAGGCCTCGCGGACACGCGCCTGGCCCCGCCGACGACGGTGGTGCCCGAGTCATTGATCGGCTGGCTCGGCCTCGGGCTTCTGGTCCCACTCGTCACCCAGAGGAGGCGCGTGATGTCGGCTTTGAGGCTGCGCAAATGAAGCGACGCGACCGCGACGCGCTGAACATGACGTTGCTCGCGACGAGCTGCGCCCTGCTGATGCTGCTGCCGCTGGTCACCACCTTCGACGACTTCCTCACCACATGGGCGCTGCAGCTCGGTGTCGACAACCCCCTGCAGTCGATCGTTCCGGTCGAAGCGCGGATGGTGGTGAGCCTGCTCGGCATTGCCGGCGTCCACGCCGCGGCTTCCGGCAGTCACATCGTGGTCTGGGATGGTGCCGGCGCGATGCACACGCTCTTCATCTCATGGAACTGCATCGGCTGGCAGAGCCTGCTGCTCCTCGGGGCCAGCTTCTTCTCCGGCCTGCGCGGGGAGCAGGCGGTGGGATCCAGGCTCCAGGTGATAGTCATCGGCGTGGGCGGGACCCTGCTCCTCAACCTGCTGCGCGTCGCGGCGGTGGCGGCGCTCGAGGCGACCTGGGGCCACCTGCCGGCGCTGATCTTTCACGATTACGGCGGCACCATCCTCGTGATCGTGTGGCTGTTCGCCTTCTGGTTCGCCGTGCAGCGCTGGATTCTTGCTCCTGCGGCGTCGGATGACCTGGAGACGATGACCTCATGAACAAATGGATCAGGGGCGGCCTGCAGACGGTGTTCGCCCTGGCGCTGCTGGTGCTGTGGCTGCGCACCGTCTCGCTCGGCGAGGTCTTGAGCCACGCTCGCGTGCAGAGCTGGGGCGCGGTCCTCCTGATGCTCGTGCTGTTCTTCGTGACCAGCCTCATCAGGGCTCGGCGCTGGCTCGTGCTGCTGCGGCCCATCGCCCCTGTGGGCATGGTGCGCGGGTTTGCGATGAACGCGGCAGCCGGCCTTCTCAACTACATCCTCCCGATCCGCTCCGGTGACGCCATGCGCGCCTGGTGGTTGTGGCGCCGCCATCGGGTGCCGCCGGGATCCGCCCTGGCCACGATCGTGATCGACAAGGCCTGCGATCTCGCAGGAGTCGCGGTCGTTCTCGGCGGGCTCGCGCTGGTGGCGGCAACGGGTCTCGTGAGCGCGCCGCGCGGCCTACTCGGGGCGGCGGCGCTGGCCATCCTCCTACTGGCAGCTGTGATCGGCACCGCGTTGCTCGGCCCAAGACTCGCGCGCTCGCCCCTGGTGAAACGGCTGCTGCCCGAGCGACTCGCTGCGGGGCTGGCCGGCCAGGCCTTCGCGTTTCGGGCCGGCGCGAAGGGCCTCTGGAGCCCGGGCCTCGCCGGCCGGCTCGCCGGATTGACGGCGATCGCCCTCGCCATCGACGCCTTCAACTTCAGCCTTCTCTTCTGGGCGGTGGGCGTGCCAGTTCCCACGCTGAAGGCGATGGCCGCGTACCCGGCCCTGCTCCTCGCGTTCGCGGTCCCGGCCGGCCCCGGCTATGTCGGCAGCCTGGAGGTGGCGGGTTCGCTCGTTCTGGGTGGAGGCTTGGGTTTGAGCTCCGCGGTCGCCGCCGGGGCCATCGTCCTCTACCACGCGATCACCGCCGGCTATGCGCTGGTGCTCGGCTTCCTCGGCTTCCTGCTGGTGGGCGGCCGGCGTCGCGTGCGTGGGACCGGGCCGCGAAGGGTGGCCGTCTTCCACTGCGGCTTCACATACTCAGGAGGCGGCGAGCGCATCGTCATCGAGGAGGTGCTCGGCCTGCGGAGGCGTGGGTTCGAGGTCGAGTGCTACGCGCCCACCGTGGACGCGTCGCGCTGCTACCCCGACCTCATGGGCGAGGTGCGCGTGCGCACTTTCCTGCCCCAGCTGCCGCGCTGGTTTCCGTTCCGCGAGGCCGTCCAGATGGCGGCCACGTCCCTACTCATGCCGCTCTATGCCTGGCGATTCCGCGGCGTGGACGTGATCGTCGGCTGCAACCAGCCGAGCGCGTGGATCGCATGGTGGGCGGCGCGGCTCATCGACGTCCCCTACGTCGTCTATCTCAATCAGCCCAACCGTCTCGTCTACCCCCGGAGCATCGACCGCGAGACCGGGTGGGTAGCCAACGCCGACTACCGCCTGCTCGCCGCAATCGTCCTGCGCGCGACCAAGTTCGTCGCCTGGGCGGACCGCCGTTCCGTGCAAGAGGCGGACCAGCTCCTGGTCAACGGCGACTACATCGGCGACATCATCCGCCGCATCTACCGGCGTGACGCCATCGACTGCCCGGCCGGATGCCATGTTGCGCAGTCTGGCTTTCCGCTGCCGACCAAAGCTCGATTCGCCGGCGGCCTCACGATCAACGGCTACCCGATCAGACGGCCGTACGTGCTGCTGACCAATCGCCACTATCCGCAGAAGCGCTTCGACCTCGCGATCCGTGCGATGCAGGAGGTTCGCAAGCGCCACCCGAAGGTGCAGCTCCTCATCCCCGGTCCGTCCACGTCGCACACGCCGGTCTTGAAGGCTCTCGCTGCCGAGGTCGGCCTCAACGATGCGATCCTCTTTCTCGGCGCGATCGCCGAGGACGAGCTGCAGAAGCTCTACGAAGGCGCGGCGGTGTACGTGTATCCCGCCCCGGAGGAAGATTTCGGCATGGGCGTGATCGAGTCGATGGCCAAGGGCGTGCCCGTGGTGGCGTGGAACCAGGCGGGCCCTACGGTGACGGTCGCGCCCGGCACGGGCCACCTCGCCGAACCGCTCGAGGTCAGCGACTATGCGTCCGGGATCAACGCCTTGCTGGACGACCCGAAGGCCAACCAGGCGACCGGCGACCGCGCATTCGAATGGGCGCGGCGCTTCGATTGGGAGAGGCACCTCGACACACTCGAGCACTGCATCATCGAGGTCGCCCGCTCGCACGAGCAGGTGGCCGCCCAGGCCCAGACCGCTTGAGGTTGCGTGGAGCGGTGAGATCGGCGAGCCGCTAGCCCAACCGTTCGACTACGAGGCCAAGCGTTGGGGCTCGGCGATGCTCCGCCCGCGGCCGTGGTTCATGAACGGCCTCAAGCTCCGCTACCTCCTCGCCGACCTCGGGCCTGTGCGGGGCAAGGTCCTCGACCTCGGCTGCGGCGCGGGGTCGGTGGCCAAAGCCGTCAAGCGCGAAAGACCCGACCTGGATGTTGCCGCTTGTGACGTGAGCCGCTCTGCGCTCGCCATCGCCGAGGCGTCGCCGGAGGGGGTGGCGTTCCGGGCTGCCGAAGCCGAGAAGCTTCCTTATGCCGACGGAGAGTTCGATGTGGTGTGGATCTTCGACGTGCTGGAGCATGTCGAGAAGCCCGAGCTGGTCCTGCGCGAGGTTGCTCGCGTCCTGCGCCCGGGCGGTCGATTCCACATCGTGCTCCCGCTCGAGGGGCAACCCTGGACGCTGTACCGATTCATCGGTTGCGGCACACGCTGGACCGCAAAGGTGCGCCACGGCGGCCACATCCAGGTGTTCTCCGCGGAGCGCTTTTCAGGTCTTGCAGCTTTTTGCGGGCTGCCGGTGACGGCCACCCGCTGGAGCTATCACTTCGTGCTGCAGGTGCTCGACATCCTCTATTTCACATGGCTCGACTGGCGCGGGCCGGTCAGCGGCTCGGTCGAGGACATGGCGGCGGCACGTGAGGGCATCGTCGGTTCGTTGATGCGGGCCGTATCCATGACCGTGGCGACGCTGGCGTGGGGGGAGGCGACGCTGCTTGCGGACCTGCCCGGAGGGTGCGGGCACTTCACCTGCACGCGCGCTCAGTCCAGCGAGGCGGCCCAGGCGACGAGGTCTTTGAGCCCGCGGTCGAACGGTATCCGCGGCTCCCAGCCGAGCTCCTTTCTCGCCTTGGAGACGTCGCTCACGTAATACGCCTGGTCGCCTTCGCGCCAGTCGGAAAAGGTGTACTGGGGTTTCTTGTTGACGAGCTCGCCGACCTGTTCGATGACCTCGAGCAGGTTGCGCTGGTTCGGCTCGCCCCCGCCGACGTTGTAGATCTCTCCGCGTGTGATCGCGATCTTTTCGATGGCGGTCTCGTACAGCTCGCTCAGGTCCCTCGCGTCGAGCAGGTCTCTGACTTGCTTGCCGTCGCCGTAGATGGTGAGGGGCTTACCCCGGAGGATCGAATGCACGAAATGCGCCACCCAGCCCTGGTCCTCGGTTCCGTACTGATGCGCGCCGTAGATGCAGCTCTGCCGAAGCACCACGGTGTTCATGTGAAAACACCGCGCGTAGTCGCGCACGTACTGGTCGGCGGTCCCTTTGCTGCAGCCGTACGGGCTGTGGAAGTCGAGCGGCTGGGTCTCCTTGCAAGGTCCGCTCTTGTGGTCGAGCTTGCCATAGACCTTGTTCGTGGATGCGAACACGAAGGCCGCATCGGGATTGGTCTTGCGGACCGCTTCGAGGACGTTCAGCGTGCCCCTTGCGTTGATGTCGAAGTCCGTATCTGGGTCGGTCAGCGAGGTCGTGACGGCAACCTGCGCGGCGAGATGCAGGACCGCATCCTGATCGCTGATATGTTCGGTGAGAGCGGGAGCGTTCCTCACGTCCTCTTTAATGAAGGTAGTGCGCGTGGGGTGCTGGGTGATGAGCGACTTCAGGTTTCGTTCCGTGCCTGCGCGGTTCAGGTTGTCCAGGATCGTCGCGTGCCAGCCACGCTCGATCAGGTGAACCGCGGCGTTGACACCGAGGAATCCCGCGCCGCCGGTTATGAGGACACGGCGCGTGCGGTCGCTTCCTGGCTCTGTCGTCATAGGGGCCCCATACCTTAAATCAAGTCACAAGGTCGATCCCTACCATAGTCAGGTGGCCGCCCCCAGCACGGTCCAGTCGCTCTCTGACTCCGACGTCAAATCGCTGCGCTCCAACTGGGCCGGAGAGGAGCGCATGGCGAGCGTTTACGAATCGCTGGCCGAGGTCGCATCGAATCCACGCGCGCGAGCGCGTCTGAAGACCCTGGCCGAGACCGAAAGACGCCACGCGCAGGCATGGGCGGAGCTGCTCGCTTCATGCGGGGTGAAGGTATCGGAGCGGCGGCCTTACATCACCGCACGCGTGCTGGCGATGCTTGCGCGCGTGGCCGGCATCGGTCCGGCGCTGGCGCTCGCGGGCGTCGCCGAAGGACAGGTGCTGCGCGCATATCTCAGCCAGGTGTCGACCGTTTCCAACCAACAGGCCCAGGGCGTGCTCCGCCGCGTGCTGCCCGAGGAGCTCGACCACCAGACTCCGGACGACGTTGCCGTTCGCCCGGACGAAACGCGGTCGCCGGTCGCAGCCGACGAGGAGTGGCATGGCGGCGGCGCCGAGAGCATCAGAAACGTGATCTACGGCGTCAACGACGGCCTCACCGCCACCCTCGGCGTGCTTGCCGGCGTCGGCGGCGCCACCGTCGATGCGCGCGTCGTTCTGATCGGCGGCCTGTCGGCGATGGTGGCGTCAGGCGTGTCGATGGCCGGAGGGGCGTACCTCGCCACCAAGTCGCAGCGCGAGGTGTTCGAAGGCCAGCTGGCGCGCGAGGCGGCTGAGATCGAGGCGATGCCGGAGCTCGAGAAGGCGGAGCTGATCGAAATCTACCGCTCCAAGGGGCTCACGGCGGACGAGGCCAGGACGATCGTCGATCGAATCACCCAGGACAAGAAGGTATGGCTCGAGACGCAGGCTCGCGAGGAGCTTGGGCTGGACGCGTCGCAGTTCGAGAACCCTGCTCGCGAGGGCCTTGTCGCTGGGGTTTCCACCCTGGTCGGCGGCGGCATTCCGGTCCTCGGCTATCTCCTGGGCCGTCTCCTCGTCGGGTCGTCGTTTTCAGGGATCGGCTCTCTGGCCATCGCGTTCCTCATCTGCGGCGTCTTTCTCTTCCTCATCGGGTCCGCGCGCTCGTTCTTCACAGGCAAGGGTGGAGTCCGTTCTGGCGTGGAGATGCTGGGTGTCGGCGCCGTCGTGGCGGCGCTGACGTACGGAGTGGGCGTCCTCTTCCGCGCGTCATAAGCCATTGACGCGTCGCTCGACGCAACGGTGTTCTTGACGAGTGCACCGGTTGCACTTAGTGTGAGTTGGCCGTTTGAGCCGCGGAAAAGAGCCGGCGTCGTGCAGCCGTTTTCTGTCACTGGACGAGGAGTGGGGTAGATGGGACGGGGACGTGGGATGTGGGCGTTGGCTGCTGCCGTCGGTTTGAGCGTCGTGGCGGCCATGGGCGGCACCGCCGCTACCGGTGACGACAGTCTGCAGAGCGTTTCTCGGTTCGCGAAAATCGACCAGTCGCTCCTCGAATCCGCCGGCGCGCATTCGGCATTCGTTCCTGCGGCGCTCAGCGACCGGACCGTTTCCGTCGTTCTGCAATTGTCCGGTGCGCCGGTCGCCGTCCAGGACGCTGACGCGCAGAAGCGCGGCGAGAAGCTGAGTCCGGCCGACAAGCACGCGATCCGAGCGCAGCTTGAGGCGCAGCAGAATGAGCTGCACGGTCCGCTTGCGGCCGCCGGCGCTCAGGTCGTGGGCCAGATGCAGGACGCCTACAACGGCATCCAGGTGGTCGTGCCCCAGAAGAGCCTCGCGCAGCTCGCGAGCCTTCCCGGGGTCACCGCCATCCACGCCTTGCAGACCTTCATGCCCGACAACGTCAACGGCGTGCCGTTCGTAGGCGCGCCCCAGGCGTGGGAGAGCTTCGGCGTGACCGGAAAAGGCGTCAAGGCCGCCAGCATCGACACCGGCATCGACTACACGCACGCAGACTTCGGCGGGCCTGGCACCGCCGCCGCCTGGAGCGCTGCCAAGGCAGCGAGCACCGCGGCGGCCGACCCAAGCCTCTTCGGCCCGGCGGCGCCGAAGGTGAAGGGCGGTTACGACTTCGTCGGCGACGCCTACAACGCGAACAACCCGAGCTCCGTACCCGTCCCCGACCCCAACCCGCTTGACTGCAACAGCCACGGAACGCACACGGCCGGCACGCTCGCCGGTTTCGGCGTGCTCAGCGATGGGACGACGTTCAAAGGACCGTATAACTCGTCCACGATCTCGTCGCATTCGTGGAACGTAGGTCCCGGGGTGGCTCCGGGCGCTGACATCTACGCCTACCGCGTGTTCGGCTGCGCGGGCTCGAGCAACATCGTCGACCTGGCCATCAACCGGGCGGTCGCGGATGGAGTCGACGTGATAAGCATGTCGCTCGGCTCGGTCCTCGGCGGCGCCGACGACCCCACTTCGGTCGCGGCCCAGAACGCCTTCAATGACGGCATCGCCGTGGTCGCATCCGCCGGTAACTCCGGCTCGAACGCTTACCTGGTCGGCTCGCCGAGCACCGCCAGCGGCGTCCTGTCGGTCGCCGCGATGGACGGCAGCGTTCCCACGTATCCCGGCGCGACGCTCAACCTGGCCGGCGGCCCGGTATCCGCCATCGACGCCAACGGCGCGGCGCTGCCAAGCGGGTCGTTCACCGTCAAGGTGCTGCGGAACCCAGACGGCACGGTCTCGCTCGGCTGCAACAAGGCCGAATACGCCGGCACCGCGGGCAAGGTCGTGGTGACCAAGCGGGGCTCGTGCGCGCGCGTCGCGCGTGCGGTTTTCGGCGATGAAGCCGGGGACGCGGCGGTGGTGATGATCAACAACGCCAGTGGGTACCCGCCCTTCGAGGGTCCGATCACCTCGAACCCCGACACCGGGGAGCAGCACAAGGTGACGATCCCGTTCCTCGGCGTGCGGATCGCCGACACCGCCGCGCTGGTGGCAGCCGATGGCGGCTCGGTGACGCTCACCGCGACGACTGTCACCAACCCGGGTTACAAGACGGCCGCCAGCTTCACCTCGGGCGGGCCACGGAACCCGGACTCGGCGCCGAAGCCTGATGTGATCGCGCCTGGCGTGAGCGTTGCGTCGGCCGGGATGGGCACGGGCACCGGGTCGCTCTTCAATTCCGGAACCTCGATGGCCTGCCCGATGACGGCAGGCATCGCGGCACTCGTCAAGGAAGCTCACCCGACCTGGAGTGGCGTCCAGATCAAGGCCGCGATCATGAACACCGCCAATCCCGCGCTCAACGTGGGTTACAACAGCCGCCTCGCCGGCACCGGCGTGGTGCAGGCACAGAACGCGGTCAACTCGTCAGTGCTCGCGACGACGGCCGACGCGCTGGACTCCATCGCCTTCGGGTACGTGCCGGGGTCGGGTGCTTACGCGGCCCAGAAGTCATTCACGCTGACCAACACCGGGTCATCCGTGGCGACGTACAACTTGAGCGTCGTGGTCAATGGCTCCGCCCGCGGCGCGGTGATCACCGTGTCGCCGGCCAGCGTTGTGGTCGGGGCCGGCGCAACGTCTTCCGTCCATGTCTCCCTGTCCATGTCTGCGGCCGCGTTTGCGGCGCTGCCGAGCGACGACACCTTCACGGTCGGTCCTGGTGGGCTCGTGACTGTTCGCGGCGACATCCTCGCGTCGCCCGCCGCCGGCGATAGTGCCGACCACCAGACGCTGAGGCTGCCGTTCATGTTGGTGCCGCGAGGCCTGTCGGACGTGGCCGCTGGGGCGCCGGGCACCTGGTCCAACGTTTCGGCCGGCGCGCCGGGCACGCCCGGCCACACGATCTCGGCAACTCTTCCCTTGTCCAACCGCGGCATCCACGCCGGCACCGCGGACCTCTACTCGTGGGGCATCAGCTCGCCGAGGGCTGGAGGGCAGCCGGCGGACGTGCGCGCAGTAGGCGTGCAGGTGCTGCCGGGGGCGGCGCTCGGTTCAACCGACGCCGACCGAAGCCTGGTGTTCCTCATCAACACATGGGGCCAGTCCACGAATCAATCTGTCAACGAGTTCGACATCGCGATCGACACCAACGGAGACGGCCTGGCCGACTTCTTCGTGGTGGGCGCCGACCTTGGGGCGGTTCTCGCCGGCGCGTTCAATGGTCAATACGCCTCGTTCACCATCGACGCCCACACCGGTGCCGTGGTCGACGCTTTCTTCGCCGACGCGCCGATGAACGGCTCCGTGGTGGAGCTGCCGACACTGGCGAGCGACCTGGGTTTGTCGCAGAAGGCAAACGGGGTCGGCCCGGTGAAGAAGGAAGGCATCACGTACAGCGTCGCGGCGTTCTCGATCGTGCCGGGGGGGTTCGTCGATTTCACCGGCTCGGCCTCCATCAACCCGTACACGCCGTCGGTGTCCAGCGGGGCCTTCGCTTCCATCGCCGCCGGCGGGTCGGCCTCGTTCACGCTCACGGTCGACACCGACCAGCAGACGAAGCAGCCTGCGCTGGGGTGGTTGGTCGCATCCGTGGATGACGCCAATGGGGCGGGGCAGGCGGATGAGGTGGCGGCGCCGGGCGGGTGAGTTTCTAGTAGTCGCTCAACGCCCGCTCTCTTCGGGGGGCGGGCGCTTTTTTGCTAGAAGCGCGCTGGCGTTCTAGTACGAGGACGGACTGGGAAAAGGGTGTTTCGGTGCGGCCCGGGAGACCTAGTGCACGTAGAGAGTTGGTGCTCGTTACCTCCCCGGTTTCGGGGAGGTCGGCGCGTTTTAGGGGTCCCCGCGAAGTCGGAGACTTCGTGGGGTAAAGCGTCGGGTGGGGCCAGTTTTCTTTCTTTTTGAGATCAATTTCGCGTGTTAAGATGTTGAGTTCCAAACAAATGTTTGGTATGATTCTCTTGTGCCAAACGAGCTCGATTCCCTCTCGAAACTGCAGGCCGCGGTGCGCGAGTTTCAGGCGCGCGAGGAGCGCGTAGACACCAGGGGTTTGCGTCAGGTGATCGACGCCCTCGAGGGCGAGTTCGCGGTCGAGGCGCGGGAGTCGCAGAAGGCCGGCGACCACCTGATCGGGGGTCATATCACGGCC